>JAFXQT010000053.1 GCA_017526905.1 Bacteroidaceae bacterium
CGTCGTACGCTCTACTGGAACCCGGACCTCAAGCTCGACGACAAAGGCCGCGCCACCATACAGTTCTACAACAACAGCCAACAGACGCGGTTATCCGTCAGCGCCGATGGCATGACAGAGAACGGGCAGCTGCTTACCGGCACCAACATCAGTTACGAATGAAACAAATACTTTGCCGCAGAAGAGTAACATCTAAAAACACGGAAAACACGGAAGGCGTACACCCACAATCCAACCCTCCTGTTTCAAACCGGAAGGGTAACATCTAAAAACACGGAAAACACGGAAGGAAAATGAGTCAAGTTGATGTGTACACCAAGTGCTGGGAGAGGTGGCGAGTGTCTGCACCCCTGCCTGTCGCAGGTGGCCCGACTGGCGGTAGGCCGGCGCTCGCCTTGCGCCAGCACAGCGCCCGCCCTGCCGTGGGTTGGCGTGTTGCGACATCGATGCCGTAGGCATCGCATACCAGCCATGCAATGACTGGTATGTGGGCAGTGAAAATTGAATGAACGGTTACTGAAGGGGATGTTGTGCAGCGTTGCCTTTCGGTCAGTCGTTGGCGTGCAGCCAATGCTCGTACTCTTCGCGTGTGCGTTTCCAGCGATTGTGGCTCCACAGCCACAGCTCGGGCTGACGGCGAATGGTGGTTTCGAGCAGTTGGAAGTAATGTTCGGTCAGTTGAAAGTCGGGCACCTGCTTGGTGTGTTCCTCCATAAGCACGAGGCGGGCGGCATAGTGGCCACGGCGCACGCGGCGGATGTCGAGGTAAATGGCTGCGAGGTCGAACCGTTTGATGAGGCGCTCGGTCCCCGTGAACACGGGCGTTTCGGGGTGGTTGAGCAGCGGTAGCCACAGGTGGATGCTGTTCCACATGGGTGTCTGGTCGGCAATGAAGCCGGTCATGAACGGCTGCTTGTCGCGTTGCTTGCCTATGATATAGCGAAGGATTTCCTGCATGGACACGTTCTCGGACCCCATTCGCGCCCGGATGTGGAGCATGAGATGGTCCATGACGGGGCTTTCGAGCACGTGGTACACTTGTGACATGGCCAGCGTCTGGTCGAACCATACAGGCATGCTCGACACCCATTCCCAGTTGCAGTAGTGGCCCAGGTACAGTCCGATGCTGCGTCCTTCGGCAGCCAGGCGTTCCACCAGCTCTGTGCCCTCGAAGGTCATGCGCCGGCGCATCTCCCGGCGGCTCATGGAGAAGAGCTTGATGGTTTCGACGATGTAGTCGCAGAACCAGTGGTAGAAGCTGCGTTCAATCTGCTTGAGCTCGGCTTCGCCCTTCTCGGGGAAAGAGTCGCGCAGGTTCTTCTGCACAATCCTGCGCCGATAGCCTGCCACATGGAATACGAGCGGGAAGAGCACAAGGTCGGAGAAGAGGTAGTGTATGCGCAAGGGGAGGGCAGAGAGTGGCCAGATAAGGGCACAGACCAGGCCGTACAGCAAGCGCTGACCGAAATTCAGAGGCTGGGAGATGGTGGGAGCGTGCATTTCTTATTTTTCACTTTTCACTTTTCACTTATTCACTTTTCAGGCCCCCTGTGGTCCCCCGGTGGGGGACACTCGTTAGAGCCAGGAGGTAACTTTTATTTTTCACTTTTCACTTATTCACTTTTCACTTTTTCACTTTCCTCCGCCACCAGTTGGTCGGCGTTCATGCGTTGCATGTACTGTTGGACGATGGCTTTGAGGGTGCGTTCCATGTCGCGCTGGCGCTGTTGATGCTGGCGCTGCCCCGACAGGTCGTGGTGCAGCATCCAGTCGGCACGGATGTCATAGAGGGCGGTGGGGTGGGCGCCGTCGAATTGGAGCAGGTGGCCGTCGCGTACGAACTGGTAGATGCCGTTGGCATAGCTGACGGCCCAGGTGGCTTCGGGTGGCGTGTGCAGCAGGTCCTGACCGAAAGCGATGTAGGGGTGCTGATAGCCCAGGCAGCCGAGCAGGGTGGGCATGATGTCGATTTGTTGTGCGATGCCGGGCTGGGTGCCGCGTGGCAGGCGTCCGGAAGGGTCGAAGATGAGTATGGGCACGCTGTACAAGCCCAGATCGGTTTGGTACTCGGCATGGTCGCTGGTGTTGGTGTGATCGGCGGTGAGCACGAAGAGGGTGTTCTTGTACCAGGGCTGCTGCGAGGCTGTGCTGAAGAAACGGCGCAGGGCGTGGTCGGTGTAGCGGATGCACTTGTGTATGGGCAGCCCCTCGTCGGGGAAGGTGTCGCGGTAGGCCTCTGGCACGCGGTAGGGGTGGTGGCTCGAAGCGGTGAACACGGCGGTGACGAACGGTTGCTGCATCTGTGACATCTGCCGGGCGTAGAACTGCAGGAAGGGTTCGTCCCAGATGGCCCACATGCCGTCAAAGTCGGCATCGCCGTCGAAATGTGGGTCGGCATTGTACTCGGTGCGGCCATAGTAGCGGTCGAAGCCGGTGGCGCGAGCGAAGGCCTGGAACCCCATCGAGCCGTTCTCGGCCCCGTGGAAGAAAGCCGACTGGTAGCCATCCTTCTTCAGCGCACGGGCCAGACCGCCCACGGTGTTGAGCGAGGCGGGCGTCAGGAAGAAGGGCTCTACGAACATGGGTATGGAGGAGAGGATGCTGGGCATGCCGTCGATGCTCTTGCGGCCGTTGGCAAAGGTGTATTCCCATGTGAGCGACTGGCTCAGCAGCGAATCGGCAAAGGGCGTGTAGCCGCGGTACTGTCCGCCGTCGAGGGCGGGATTGAGGCTGCCGACATATTCGCGTCCGAAACTCTCCACGATGAGCACCACTATGTTGGGTTTAGCAAGCCCACCCCCGGCAAGCCCACTCCCAGTCCCTTCGGTGTTGGGCTGGTGCAAGGGCGAATAGACCGAAGCCAACTCGGCCTGTGAGTCGAAGTAGTGTGGTGTTTCAAACGTCTGTTTGCCGATGGTGCGGATGAGGGAGAAGGGGGTGTTCAGCACCACGGCGGCTTCGGCCGGGCGGCTCACGTATTGGTTGGCGTTGCTGATGGTGATGGGCCTGATGGCATGGCTCCAGCCGCCGCGCATGCCTCCGATGGCCAGCACCGCAAACAGCACAAGACTAATGGTCTGTGTCAGGTAGTAGCGTGGCAGGGCAGCGTGGCGCGTGTGCCGTGTTTGCTGCGTTGCGGCCGCCGGGCATGCCGTGGCCTGTGGCAGCAGCGATGGCTGGCGGTAGCAGCGCCACAAGGCGGCAATGAGCAGCACACCTGCCAGCAGCAGATACCAGTGGCGCACCAGTTCGGTGGCGAAGATGCCGGCCAGGTTGCTTTCGTGGCTGAACTCGGCAAACACGCTGGCTGTGGTGCGCCGGCCGGTGTAGGGGAAGTAGGCGGCATCGGTCAGGTTCATGGCTATGCACAGCCCGTTCAGCACCACAAACAGCCATTTGCACATGCGGTGCCAGGCGGCCCGCTCCTTCCAGTGCAGGGGCAGGAGTACGAGCAGGGCATAGAGGGCATTGGTATAGACGATGGCCGAGGTGTCGAACTGCCATGCGCCCGTCAGGATGTCGGAAAGGGTGTTGTGGCTCCAAAAGCCGACGAAAGCCTGCCGGTTCTCAGCCCAATAGATGAGGCGGCAAGCCCAGTAGGCCAGGTAAACGAGTGCGAAGTTGAGCAGCAGGGCTACGGCTCGCGTTGTATGTATGTTCTTGATGTTCAAGGTTCAGTCTTCAAGCTTTTTCACGATTTCCTCGGGCGTGATATCGTTCAGGCATGGATAGTTGCCGAAGCGGCAGGGGGCGTTGCCATAGGTGGAGCAGGGCCGGCAGTGCAGGTCGGGCAGTTGCACCACGTCGGCCATGCGCTGCCCCCAGCCCAGGAAGCCGCCGAGCGGGTGTGTGGCCCCCCACACCGACACCACGCGGGTGCCGGCCAGGGCCGCCAGGTGCATGTTGGCCGAGTCCATGCTCAGCATCACGCGCAGCTGGCTGATCAGTGCCAGCTCCTGCCCCATGTTGTCCAGCACGCCGGCCATCGATTCCGTGCGTGGGTATTTCAGGGCCCATGCCTGCAGGATGTCGGCCTCGTTGTGTCCGGCTCCGAACAGGAAGATGCGTGTGTCCTTGCGGCGTGAGAGCAGGGCCACCACCTGCTCCATGAGCGGCAGGGGGTAGATCTTGCCCTGATGGGCGGCGAAGGGGGCTATGCCCACCCAGTTCGTCTCCGGGCGCAGGGCGGCATTGAAGCGGGGTATCTGCGCCAGCGCCGTGCGCTTGTCAATGAGCGCCAGCGGTTGGTAATCGAGTTGCACGGGGTAGCCCAGGCGGGCGAACACATCGGCATACTTCTCAAACACCGGCTGCTGCTGTTCCTTGACGGCCGCCGTGATGAACGCCCGGCGGGAACGGCGGTTCTTGCGGATGGAGGCCACCCGCACATGGTTCAGCAACAGGCGGAACCGAAGGCGCAGCCATTGGGTGCGCAGCACATCGTGCAGGTCGGCAATGGCTGTGGGGTGCAGGGCGAACAAACGGCGGCACAGGCGGTTCAGTCCGCGGAAGCCACGGTAGCTGCCTTCGAAGTCGGCCGGCACGAAGCTCACGTTCTTGGGCAGGAGCCCGAAGATGGGGCGGGCCCACGACCGGCTCACCACGGTGATGCGCATGTCGGGGTACTGGCGCGCCACGGCATCAATCACGGGCACCGTCATGAGCACGTCGCCGATGGCCGAGAAGCGCAGTACGATAATATGTTGGGCAGCTTGTGTCACTTGCGTTTTTTTGCGGAAGCCTTACTTTTTGTATAGCACCGGGTTGGTGTCAGGGTCGTTGTACATCTTCATCTGCTTGTACACCTTCATCCACTTGCGGCCGGCTTCGATGTCGGCCAGCAGCTGGTCTATGGCGGTGCTGAGGTCGCGCTGCTGCTCCAGCAGCACGTCCAGTTTCTGCTGGCAGGTGGCGCGGTGCTGGGCCGAGGCATCGGCACGCTGCACCTGCTCCTGCATGTGGAAGATTTTCAGGGCCAGGATGCTGAGGCGGTCCACCGCCCAGGCAGGGCTTTCGGTGTTGATGGTGGCGTCGGGCCGTGGCTGGATGTCGTGGTAGCGGGTGTAGAAGTAGCTGTCGATGGTTTCCACAAGGTCGGTGCGGTCCTGGTTGCTACGGTCGATGCGGCGCTTCAGCACCAGCGCTTCGGCGGGGTCGATGTCAGGATCGCGTATGATGTCCTCGAAATGCCACTGCACGGTGTCGATCCAGCACTTGCGGTAGAGGTCGGCCTCGATGGTGCCGGCGGCATAGGGGTTGCAGATGGGGGTATCTACGTTGTCGTGCACGTGGTAGTCGTTGATGGCACGCACGAAGATGGGATTGGCTAGTTCAGTGAATGTCATAGCGTATGTTTTTGGTTATCTAAGTGCAAAGGAACGTATTATTTTCGGCTTTTGCCAACAAATCCTTGCTTTTTTGAAGAAAACCCCTTACTTTTGGCCCGATTTAAGGCTTTGAGGCCTCTGCAGACGATTACGAAACGAAGAAAAACAATACAAACCATCACCTACAATGAAAACAAGACTCTACTTACTCATGTTCCTGCTTGCGACCACCTGTGCTGTGCAGGCTCAGCGTTTCATGGACCGGATTGACCGTGGCCTGGTGGCAACGGTGGCCATGAGCGGCAGCGGCAACTTCGTAAGCTGGCGCATCTTCGGCGAAGAGTACTACGACGTGACCTACAACCTCTATGCCAACGGTTCGAAGATTGCTTCCGACCTTAAGGTGAGCAATTATGTGCACGCCGGCGGAAACGCAACGACCCAATATCAGGTAGCCCCTGTGGTGCGCGGTGTCGAAGGCGAGAAGTGTGCCGCCGTGACACGCTGGGCGGGCATATCCAACCTGACCAATGGCGTGGGCGACAACCCGCACACCGGCTACATCGACATCAACTGTCAGTCCGCCATCGACCGCGACGGGCAGACCTGCACCAACCAGTATGAGTTCAACGACTGCGTGGCAGCCGATGTGACGGGCGACGGCGTGGTGGAACTCATCTGCAAGCGCAACTACACCGGCGGCGTGAACGATGCTGCCAACAAGACACGCTTCCACCGCATCGAGGTGCTGAAGCTGGACGGCACCCGCCTGTGGTGGATAGACCTTGGCCCCAACATGATGGCCGGCCCCGACGAGCAGTGGGATGCCGTGGGCTTTGACTGGGACATGGACGGCAAGGCCGAGGTGCTGCTGCGCGGCGCTGACAACATGGTTATTCATACTGCCACCGGCCACGACATCAAGGTGGGCAATATGAACTACTATGCTCCGCGCTCGCAATACACCTGCGAGGGCAACGAGTACCTGCTTTATCTGAACGGCGAGACCGGCGAACCCTATGCCAAGTGGGACAGCGCGAAGGACACCTTCACACCCATGGCCTACCCGCTGAAGCGCTATGAGGCCGGCGAGACCCAGAGCCTGGCGGTGTGGGGAAAGGACGGCGACGGCGGTCACCGCAGCACCAAGCACTACTTCGGCGCCCCCTACCTGGACGGCCAGCACCCCAGCATCTTCCTGGGCCGCGGCTGCTACACACGCCACAAGTTCTGCGCCTACGACGTGGATCCTGCCACGCACGAACTGAAGCAGCGCTGGTACTGGAGCAACAACCAGGGCTGGAACAGCCCGTGGTATGGCAACGGCTACCACAACTTCGGCATTCAGGACGTTGACATGGACGGACGCGACGAGATCGTGTTCGGCTCGATGGTGATCGACGACAACGGCAAGGGCCTCAGCACCACCGGCCTGGGCCACGGCGACGCACAGCACTGCTCCGACCTGGACCCCTACCGCTGGGGCATGGAGTTCTTTGCCTGCAACGAGGACGAGCCGGCCATGAACTATCGCAACGCCACCACTTCGAAGATATACTACCGCATGCAGAGCACGGGCGACGACGGGCGTGCGCTGGCGGGCAACTTCACCAACCGCTACCCTGGCAGCGTGGGCCAGAGCTCGCAGACGGGCGTGCTCAGCCTCACGGCCGACAAGGTCATCAGCGGCCAGGGCGGTTATGCGCTGAACTTCCGTATCTACTGGGACGGCGACCTCTGCTCCGAGATCCTGGACAGCCCCGGTACGGCCAAGGCTGCCAAGATTGAGAAGCTGGACGGCGGACGCATCTTCAACTCGGAAGGCCATCTGAACAACGACTCCAAGAACAACGCCTGCCTCACGGGCGACATCCTGGGCGACTGGCGCGAAGAACTGCTGGTGGCCAACGGCACCGGCATGCGTCTGTACACCACCAGCCGACCTACCACCTTCCGCATCCCCACGCTGTGGCACGACCACGGCTACCGCCAGGGCATGGTGTGGGAGACCATCGGCTACAACCAGCCGCCTCATACCAGCTACTTCCTGGGCGAGATGGAGGGCATCACCGTGGCACCGCCATCGCTCACCAATACCGGGCGTGAACGCATTGCCGACGGCGGCACCATCGATGCCAGCCTGAACGGCAAGCAGGTGCTGGCCTACCAGAACGGCAACTTCGGCGTGAGCATTGCCCAAGGCGCCGAGCCTTGGGTGGCTGTGTTCAATGTGCCGTCGTGGGTGCAGGGCACGAACCCCTCCGAGGTGAGCACCACGACCGCCCCCACCTATACCTATTACACCTGCACGGCCACCGGCGGCGGCTTTGCCGGTGCCACACGCCTTGTCAAGCAGGGCGAGGGCGAACTCATCCTGCCCGCAGTGGCCATGACGCACACTGGCAACACCGACGTGTGGCAGGGCACCCTCACCTTCGACGGCTCGCTGCCTAAATCCGCCCTGTGGCTGAACCGCCACACCACCCTCAACAGCAAGGGCACCTTCCGCAGTATCAAGGCCGACTACAATGCCACCATCCAGCCTGCCGGCAAGGGCGCCATCGGCACCCTCACCGCCGACACGCTGAAGCTGGGCTTCGGCAGCCGCGTGGTGTTCGACCTGAAGAGCGACATCACCGCCGATCAGGTCTGCGCCAACGTGCTGACCCTCGAGACCAAGAACTGGCAGTACGGACCCAAGTACCTCATGCCGGTGTTCGAGTTCAATATCGGTGCCGACGCCCAGCCCACCAACGGCAAGTATCTGCTGGGCACCGTGGGCAAGCTCACGGGCAGCCTCGCCAACCTGGTGATTGAAGGCCTGGGCACCCAGAAAAAGGCCGAACTCAGCCTGGAGGAGGACAAGCTGTACCTCATCATTGAAAGTGTGCGCGAGGCCGGCGCCATCGTGTGGAACGGCAACGCCAGCAACACATGGGACTTCGGCGCCAGCGAGAACTTCACCCTGCTGGCCGATGCCACAGCCAACACGGAGTACTTCGTGACGGGCGACGTGGTGACTTTCAACGACGACGCCACCAAGACCAGCATCAGCCTGACGGGCGAACTGGAGCCTGACAGCGTCATCGTGGACGGAACGAAGAACTACACCTTCGGCGGTAACGGAGCCCTGGTGGGCAAGGCCACCCTGGTGAAACGCGGCACGGGCAAACTCACCATCAACACCGACAACAGCTACACCGGCGGCACACGCATCAGCGGCGGCACGGTGGCGGTTACGTCCATCAGCAACGCCAACCAGCAGCTTGGTAACCTGGGCGCCGTGACTACGGCAGCCAACAAGTTCGTCATTGAGAACGGGGCCGAGTTGCAAACCAGCGGCGTCATCACTCAGGGCTCGCCCATGAACATGGTTACGGCCGAGGGCGGCGTCATCAACAACGCCGGCGACTTCGTGGTGAACAAGCCCATCAGCGGAACGGTCGTCACCAAGAAAGGCAACGGCTGGATGAAACTGAACGTGAACAACACCGTGAACCGCATGGTCATCACTGCCGGCACGGTGCAGTGCGTGAGCTGCTCCACGCCGGCCAAGACGGTGGAATTCCAGGGCGGACAGCTGCTGGAGAACGGAGGTTCGTCCTACGCCATCGACGTGCCCAAGGGAAAGAGCGGCGTGCAGACACTTGTGGCCACCGCCACCTTCAGTAATAAGATTACGGGCGAGGGCACCCTCACCATCAACTGCCCCGTGGTGGAAGGATCCGGCTGGTATGCCACACGCTGCCAGATTGCCGATGACTTCAGCCAGTTCCAGGGTACCATCAAGGCCGTGGCCACCAGTACCAAGGACGGCGACCCGCGCTGGACGCTCAACACCGCTTCAGGCCTGGCCAAGGGCACGCTGGACATTGCCGACAACACCACCGTGCAGAACACGGGCAAGACCTTTGCCATCGGCAAGGTGGAAGGCGACGGAAAGCTGGGCGGCTATGCCAGCTTCAGCAACAACGGCGGCAGCGGCGCCAACACCTGGAAACTGGGCAACGACGACAACTGGTCGTGGAAGGGCATCATCACCGCCAACTCTAACTTCACCAAAACAGGCAGCGGCAAGGTGAGCCTGACTGGTGCGCATGACTACACGGGCAACACCGTGGTGGAGGAAGGCGAACTGCACATCAGTGGCAATGCCGTGAAACTGGGCACGGGCACGCTCACCGTGAAGAAAGGTGCCATCTTCTCAGGCGTTACGAGCACCGGCGCACTCGGCAACAGCAGCTACTCGTTCAATACCGGATCCGTGCTGCAGGTGGGCGCATCGGCCGTAGCCACCTCTGGCAAGTTGGACTTCGGCGGCAAGAACGTGACTATTGCCAAGGGCGCCATCGTGGAGCTGGGCCTGAACTCGGACAAGACCTACACCACCATACAGAACATAGGCAAGCTGTCCATGAACGGCACCATCAGCCTGCACTACGGCACCGCCTTCGAGCCTGCCGTGGGCATGGAGTTCACACTCTTTGCGGAAGTGACTACCTTCACCGGCACGCCCGTGCTTGAGGATTATGTGGTCGATGCTGAGAAGGGCCTGTATTGGGACGACAGCGACCTGGCCACGAAGGGCATCCTGCGCATTACCGACCAGGTGCCTGTGGGCATCCGTGCGGTTGAGCGCGGAACGCAGAACTCGGACAATGCACCTGTGTTCGACCTGGCTGGCCGCCGTGTGGCCGATGCCTTCGGCAGCGTCAGCCTCCGTCCGGGCATCTATGTGGTAGGCGGCAAGAAGGTGCGCGTGCAATAAGTTGCTGCTTCAACATCAAAACCAACCAAAAGCAGGTGCCGTGCCCGACGGTTTGTTCGGACACGGCACCTGTCGTGTATGTGTACAGGCTGAGCGTTGGGCTTGGACACCGCGTGCAGCCTGGGCGCGAGTGCCTGTTTGGGAATAAGCAGTGCCTGTTTGTGAATGAAACGATGCTCGGGCGTCTGCCGTGCAGTTGAATGTAGATTCGTGCTTGCAGGGAACGGTGGCGTGGCTTACCAATCCTCGTCCTCGTTGCCCACGATACCGTTCTTGACGGCCTCCTCCACCTTGTCCATAATGGCGTTGGAGTAGGCGTGTGTCATGACAAAGGCCTTGGCGCAGGTGCGCTTCTGTGCATCCTTCGGCACAAAGGGATAGTGCTTGGCTATCTCCCACTGGCGGTCGTAGAGGTTGGCGTTGGTCTTGTCGTCGGCCTTGCGCTTGGAGTCGCCATAGGTACGCTTGTCGGTATCGGCCAGGCTGATCCAGCCGCCGCTGATGTCGGCCAGGATGTCGTAGTTCTGCACGGTGAAGGTGACACGTACACGCCCGTCCTTGATGTCGATGCGGATAATGGGGGTGATGCTCACGGCGTACTTGTTGAGGGTGCCGGTGTGCTCCACGATGCCCTTGATGGTCGAGGAGATGATGATGCAGCCCGCTTCCTTGTCGTTCAGGGTGATGGCCTGATTGTCCTTGAACGTGGCAGTGGCCCAGTAGTTCAGGGCTACGTACAGCTGTGACTTCGTCTTGTCCGGTGCCTCGATCACCTGCTGGTAGGTCAGGCTCTCGTTCTTGTCCAACGTGATCTGCTCGGCCAGGTTCTTGGCTGCATCCAGCCATTTGTCGCCGTAGCGTTCCTTGGCATACTTCTCCAAGTCGGCAGCTTTCATTACTTGTGCTTGCGCACACATGGTGCCGCAGATAGTCAGGATGGCGGCAAACATCCAGCGTTTGGTTTGTTTCATGATCATATTTCCCTAAATATCTTGTCTGATGTGTGTGGTAACGATGGGCTCAGAAGGGGAACACCACGAATGCGGCGGCATCCCAAAGAGCGTGCGAGAGGATGAGTGCTGGCAGCCAGTCGGGGCGCAAACGGTACAGACCGCCCCAGATGACGCCGCAGGCCAGCGCTGCCATGACGAGCATGAAGTTCAGGCTCCAGATGTGAATCAGCGTGTAGCACAGCGTGGCCACAAGGAATCCTGTGTCGGCACCCCAGCGCGCCATCATCTGCCGCTGCACGTAGCCGCGCCAGAACAACTCTTCGGCCGGGCCGATAATCAGCAGCAGCAATGCGGCAATGAGGGTAGGGCTGGTGCCGGCCTTGATGGTGTAGATGGCATCTACCTGCGGACGGGCAAAGCCGAACAGCCATTGCGATACCTTGTCGCCCATCCAGAAAACGCCCCAAAGCACGATGGCCAGGGCTATGCCGAGCAACACTTGCTGCCACAGGCTGACACCGGTGCCGCGGGGCGGCGACTGCTGCCCGGCCTGCGGCGAGGGGGCCGACGGACAGGTTGCCGACAGCGGACAGCCGCCTGCATAGAAGGCATAGGTGGTGAGGCAGATGGCCGAGAGGGTCATCATCAGCCAGAAGTTAACGTGCGGTGCCGTCCACGGTGAGAACATCACGAACCACAGCACCGCAGCCAGAATCACGCCGTTTTTCATATCATTTCCTTTCTTGCCATTCGTTCACAAAGATAATCAGGCAAAACGAAAGCCAATACAAATGGCTGGCATCGCCTCGGTGGAATGCACCATTACTCGAAGTATTCCAGAACCCTGTTGATCGTGCGCTCTGACATGTCGCCTGTGTAGCGGGCGACAACACTTTCAAACCGCGTTGTCCAGTTCCCGTACTTGTCATAGGTGTAATCCTTCCAAGTGTCGATGTAGGTCGGGTCCTGGCTGTCCGTATAGCCTTCCGTGTTTTTGATGATGTCGAAGTGTGAATCGTATGTCTTGTTCATCCATTGCGGGGTGAGAGTTATAGAAGACGCCTTTCCGCCAAGGATGAAACTTTCTACGGCAAGATAACGCGGGTTGTCCAGCATCTTGTAGGTATGTCTGTCCCAACCGGTGTCGTAGTTGTACGAATTCTGTTCCAGGTACTCAAAGTCTTTGTACATGCCGTTGGGATAGTATGAAATGTTCAATATCTTGAAACGGAGCAAGTCGCTTGACAGGCTCTTTGGATACCCGCCTTCATACACTACTGTATATTCCAGCGTGTTCTCGTTCTTCTTCTCTTCCAATCCGTATTCCGTATTGTATGAATATTCCTTGATGACGAGATTGCCTTCACCGTTGAAAGTATAGGTGTACTCACGATGAACGGTAGAGAAGGGCTGAACAACAACATTCACCGCGCGTGAAATATCTTTCTGGATTCCATATTCGGCATCAGAAACTTCAGGCCCTATCATAAACCATTCGCGGGCTACAAACTTGCCGGTGTTATGATATTCATATTCCCAGGTTTCGGAAGCTGTCCCTTCAGAGAATGTATCGAAATACGCTGCCTTGATGCGGCGTCCCTTGGTATCGTAGGTATAGCGCCATTCGTTGTTGCTTCCCGGGTTTTCGGTGTTGACGTAGGACTTCTTGATGAGATGCCCCGCCTGGTCGTATTCGTACTCGTCGTAAGTGGTGTAATTACTGATGTGCCATTTCTTTACAGGGCCGCGGAGGCCGGCTTTCTGGCGGTCTGTACGCTCCCAGAAATTGACAGCGTACCACGCAGGATCACTCCAATCTACAGTTACTTCTGTAGAATCATTCTTGTTGCCGTTTTCTTCATTAGGCTTGGGCTCATTGACATCTTCGGAATCGCAGGCCCAGAACATACAGAGAGTTAGGCCGAGAAATGGGAGAAAGGATAAGTGTTTCATGTTATTGGGTGTTAATATGGGTTTTATAAATTCGGATGGTCTTATTCGAGGCCTGGTTATGTCAGGAATGTGCTAATCAGGAATCCCAGGGCGTAGAGCAGGCCGGTGAAGAGTTGCATCTGGGCGGTCTTCTGGTCGAGGGTGGCAATGCCCTGCTCCTCTTCCTCGGGCACACTCATCATCCAACGGGCATTCTTCACGGCGATGGGGAAGACGGCCCATGCAAGCAGCGTCCAGACAGGAGCCAATCCCATGAGAAAATAGACGGCAATAAGCACGTAAGGCAGCAGCACTTCGGCTGCGTAAAGCCATTGTGAGGCTTTGCCGCCGATTACATGGGGCAGCGTCTGGATGCCTGCACGCCGGTCGTTGCGGATGTCGCGTGTGTTGTTGGCATGCAGGATGGCCACAGTCTGAAGACCGAACGGCAGACATAACAACAGCGTGGCATAATGGACGTGGCCCGTAGCCACCATGTCGAGCCCGATAGACGGCAGCAGCGCATAGCACAGCAGGATGTCAAGGTCGCCCAAGGCGTGGTATTTGATGGTGGGGTACCACACCGCCAGCGCGATGCCGGTGAGGCCGATGGCACCACTCAGATAGCTGATGACGGGCATGGCGTGAGTCGAACCTTGCAGGGTGAAGATGCGCCATAAAATGAGCAAACCGATCAGTGTGGCTAAGCCGAGCAGCGTGAAACCGTAGTGACGGGAGCCTTGGGCGGTGAACTGTCCGTCCTGAATGTGACGGACACCGTTGAGGCTGCCGGGCAAGTCCACCTTGTGCTCATGGTCGGCTGCGTCGCTCACCAGGTTGCCCCCGGCTTGAAACAGCATCATCATGGGCAGGGCCAGCAACACGGAGACCCAGTCGAATGGTTCGCCTGTGCTGGCGTGTAAATAATAGAAGTAGGAACCCATGGCGATGATGGGTATGCTTGATGCGGGGAATGACCACGGCCGCGTGGCAATGATCCAATCCTTTATGGTACGTTTTCTCTGTCCCATTATTATCACTCTAAACTCTAAACTTTAAACTCTCATCTCTCATCTGCGGCTATGCCGCGTCCCCCAATCTCTCCGCTGCCATAGCACCGGTGGCTTTGCTCGTCGTAGAGCACCACGAACTGTCCGGGTGCCACGCCTTGCAGCGGACGTTCGGTGTGGAACGCCAGCGAGCCGTCGGGCTGGGGCGTCACCATGGCGGGGCAAAAGTCGGGGGTGTGGCGGATCTTGAGGGTGATGGGGTAGGGGTGTCCGGGTTCGGTGAACGGGTTGAGCGTGAGCGCATGGAACTCGGCCGTGGTGAAGCGGTCGGCGTATGCCTCTATCGGGTCGTAGCCGTGGGCCACGAACAGGATGTTGCGCTCCATGTCCTTGCGAACCACGTACCAAGGGCCGCCGCCGAATCCCAGCCCTTTGCGCTGCCCTATGGTGTGGAACCACAGGCCTCGGTGCATGCCGATGACGCGCCCTGTGGCTTCTTCAATGACTTGGCCGGGCTTCTCGCCTAAATAGGTGCGGATATAGTCGTTGTAGTTGATTTTGCCGAGGAAGCAGATGCCCTGGCTGTCTTTGCGGTGGGCTGCCGACAGGTGCTCGCGTTCGGCGATGGCCCGCACGTCAGCTTTCGGAAGATGGCCTATGGGGAAGCAGGCTTTCTCCAGCTGCCACGTCTCCAACTGCGCCAGGAAGTCCGTCTGGTCCTTCACAGGGTCGGGACTGGTGCACAGCCAGGTTCGTCCCTCTGCATCGCGTTCGGTTGTGGCATAGTGGCCGGTGGCAATGATATCGTAGTCCTTGCCTATGCGCTCGTCGAACACACCGAACTTGATGAGGCGGTTGCACATCACATCGGGGTTGGGGGTGAGTCCGCGCCCTACGCGGTCCATGGTGTAGTCCACCACCCGTTCCCAGTAGTCGCGGTGCAGGTCGATGGTTTGCAGGGGCAGCCCATATTTGTGTGCCACGGCCCGCGCCATCTCCATATCCTCCTCGATCGTGCAGGTGAAGTCGGTGCTGTCACGGTCGGGCCCGATTTGGATGTACCATAAATCAGGCCTATAGCCCTGCTCCACGAGCAGCGCTACGGCTACGCTCGAATCGACGCCGCCGCTGAGCAGCGCCGCTATTCGTTTTCCCGTCAAGTCTTGCATCGTGCGCGGTTACTCCTCTTTCTTGCCGAGTTTGGCGCGGATGGCATCTTCAATCTGCTGGGCCTTCTCCTGGCCCACGACGTTGCCGATGGACTCTTTGATGTCGTTGATTTTCTCCTCGATGCCCTGTGCGGAATCGATCGTTCCCTGCGAGGACTCGATCTTGTCCTTCAGGGCGTTGATCTTCTCGCGGATTCCGGCCAGCTTGTCGTCGTCGCCGTCCAGATTGTCCAGCACACTCTCTAACGAGCCGAGGGCTGATGCGGCACGCTCAGCGAGACCTGCCAGGTTTCCGATGGCGTTGGTAAAGAAATTCTCTGCCATAGTGGTGTGAATTGATATAGGGTTATTAGAGGTGGGAAGGATGCCTGTGTGGCTGTGCCAGCCCAGCCTCTTTCCGATGTTGCAAAGTTAGCCATGTTTGGTAATGTGACCAAACAAAACGGGCAAAAAGATGCTTTTTCACGCCTTGGCCCGCAAACGCTCGCGCCGCTTCAGGAACACGAAGGCCAACGCCACGGCCAGACCGAAGCCCACGCCAAGGCTCAGTTCAAGGGGCTGGCGGAACCCTTCGGGGGCGGCCATGATGTAGCTGGTGCACACCACCGTCATGAACACAGCCGGGAGGAAGGCAATCCAGTAGCACTTGCCCTTGCGCAGCAGCCACACGGCGGCCGTCCAGAGGAAGCAGGTGGCCAGCGTCTGGTTGAACCAGGCGAAATAACGCCACAGGATGTCGAAATCGACAAACACCAGGGCGGCAGATATGGCGAAGAGGGGCAGGGCCAGCAGCAGGCGGTTGCCCATCTTGTGCTGACCAAGGTGCAGGAAGTCGGCCACGATGAGGCGTGCCGAGCGGTAGGCCGTGTCGCCGCTGGTGATAGGTGCTGCCACGACACCCAGCACGGCCAGCAGAGCCCCGATGCGTCCCATCCATGTGGTGCAGATCATATTGACGATGAGCGAGGGGTTGGTCTTGCCGCCGCTGGTCATCAGCGCACTCAGGCTTTCGTAGGCTGTGCCGCTGTTGGCCGGGTTGCCTTCGGCGAGGCGCACGGAATCGGCAAACTTAATGGCTGCTGCTGCCCATATCAGCGCCACGATGCCCTCGGTGATCATGGCACCGTAGAACACCAGCCGGCCGCGACGCTCGTTCTCCAGACAGCGCGACATGAGCGGCGACTGTGTGGCATGGAAGCCGCTGATGGCACCGCAGGCGATGGTGATGCACAGGAAGGGGAAGATGGGCAAGCCCTTGGGATGGTGGCTCATGAACGGTGCATCGGTCAGCTCAGGGATGCTGCCCGCCTGGGTGAAGATGCCATAGCCCACACCGATGGCCATGATGAGCAGGGCTGCGCCGAACAGCGGGTAGAGGCGGCCGATGAGCGTGTCGATGGGCAACAGGGTGGCCAGCACGCAGTAAAGGAACACCAGACCGATCCAAAGCCAGCGCCAGGAGGCGAGGTCGAGCCCCCATGTGCCATCCGTCATCGTGGCCAGCAGACCGGCAGCGGTGGTGACGAACACCGTGCCCACCAGCACAAGCAGGATGATGCTGAGCACGCGCATGGCCTGACGCGCCACGACGCCCAGTTCGTTGCCCACCATTTCGGGCAGCGAAGCACCGTCCTGCCGCAGCGATATCATCCCGCACAGGTAATCGTGTACGGCGCCCATGAAGATGCAGCCGAACACAATCCACAGGTAGGCGGCCGGGCCGAACAGGATGCCCATGATGGCTCCAAAAATGGGGCCTGTGCCTGCGATGTTCAGGAACTGGATGAGATAGACACGCCACGTGGGCATGGGTATGTAATCGACACCGTCCTTCAGGCGGTAGGAGGGTGTTTCGCGTTCAGGCTCTGCGCCGAACACCTTTTCTACGAATGCTCCATAGAGGAGATAGCCGAGCAAAAGGGCTACGAGGGCGATAGAGAATGTAAGCATGATCCGAAGGTTTAGTTTGTGTGTACTGTATCCTTGACGGTTGCCGGCTGTGCTTGCGTGGAGGTCAGGCTCTGCATGCTAAATGCTGCAAGTGGGCATCGAGCACCACCATAGCCCCCATGGCCTCTACGATGGGTACGGCACGGGGCAGCACGCACGGGTCGTGACGGCCGCGCGGGTTGATGGTCACTGGGTTACCGTGAATGTCGAAGGTTTGCTGTGGCATGAGCAGGGTGGCCACGGGCTTGAATGCCACACGGAAGGGGATGGGCTGTCCGTTGCTGATACCGCCTTGGATGCCGCCGGAGTGGTTGGTGCGGGTTGCCAGGCTGAGGCTTGCGGCTGTGTGTCGCATGGCTGCGTCGCACGCATCGCCGGGTGCGGGGCTCTCGGCCATGAACTCATCTTTCACCTCGCTTCCTCTCCGTTCGGCCATGGCAAAGCCGTCGCCGTACTCAAAGCCTTTCACGGCGTTGATGCTCAGCATGGCGGCCCCCAGCATGGCATGTAGCTTGCCGAAAGCCGGCTCGCCCAGACCGGCGGGACACCCCTCGATGACGCCGGCTATGACGCCGCCGATGGTGTCGCCATCGGCCTTGACCTGAAGGATGAGGTCGGCCATCTGCTGGGCCTTTACGGGGTCGGGGCAGCGCACGTCGTTCTGCTCAATTTGGCTTAAATCCAGCTGTGTGTAGTCGCGGTCGCACGCAATGGGGCCCACCTGCTGGGTCCATGCCGTGACACGGATGCCCAACTGTCGCAGCACCAGCTTGGCCAAGGCGCCACCCACCACGCGGGCAATGGTTTCGCGGGCCGATGAACGGCCGCCGCCGCGATGGTCGCGGATGCCGTATTTAGTCCAATAGGTGTAGTCGGCATGCGAGGGGCGGAACACGTCGCGCAGGTTTTCGTAGTCCTGCGAGTGCTGGTTCTCGTTGCGCACGATGAAGCCAATGGGCTGGCCCGTGCTCTTGCCTTCGAACACGCCGGAGAGCAGTTCCACCTGGTCGGCTTCTTTGCGGGCTGTTGTCAGGCGGCTTTGTCCGGGACGGCGTCTGGCCAGTTCGGCCTGGATGAAATCCATGTCGATGTCGATGCCGGGAGGCATGCCGTCAACAACGCCGCCGATGGCTGCGCCGTGACTCTCGCCGAATGTGGTGAGACGGAATATGTTGCCGAAGGTGTTCATGGTGCGGGACTGAAGTTAAGGGTTGATTCCTATTGGCAACCGCCGCAACCGCCGCCGCAACCGCCACAGTCGCCGCCGCAGTCGCCACAGCCGTCGGCCGAGAATGCCTTGAGCAGTTCCTGGATTTCCTCGTTCGTGGCCTCGCGGTGTTCTGTTACCTTGCCCACAAACTGCAGCTCCTTGCCAGCCAAGGGGTTGTTCAGGTCAACGGTCACGCCGGTCGGCGTCACGGTGGTGATGGTGCCGGGGAAGCGCTGTCCGTCTTCGCTCATCAATGGCACGACGGCTCCTTCGCGGATGTGCTCGGCATCGAACTTGCCGTCTATCTCGAAGGCAGAGCGGGGCAGTTCATGTACCAGTTCGGGCTGATGGGGGCCGTAGGCCTCGTCAACGCTGAGCGTGAAGTCGAAGGTGTCGCCCTTGGCCAGTGGCGCAACGTGTGCCTCGAAGGCATCCAGCGTCAGTCCCAGCTCGGTGATGAACATGAACGGGTTCTTCTCCGTGGCTTCTTCCACCAATTCGCGGCCGGCCGACATGTCGGCATAAAGCTTGTAGGCCACACAGATGTATTTACTCATAGGGTATCAGTGTTGTTACTTGTTAGGAAAACCGGTGCAAAGGTATAAAAAGATAAGGGATAGGGAAGGGGAAACGGCTCTTTTTTGTACGAAACACCTATTTTATTTGGTTTTGATGAGCCAAACATCTACTTTTGCACCAAAATAGAAGAAACACAACAAACATCATGAAACATCAGCTACGCAGTGCCGTCTGCACCGACGGACGCAGAATGGCCGGAGCCCGTGCGCTTTGGGTGGCCAACGGAATGAAGCGCGAACAATTCGGCAAACCTATCATTGCCATCGTAAACAGTTTCACACAGTTCGTGCCCGGGCACACGCATTTGCACGAGGCCGGACAGATTGTGAAACAGGAAATCGAAGCGCTCGGCTGTTACGCCGCCGAATTTAACACCATTGCCATTGACGACGGCATCGCCATGGGGCATGACGGTATGCTCTACTCGTTGCCTTCGCGCGACATTATTGCCGACTCGGTGGAGTACATGGTCAATGCACACAAGGCCGATGCCATGGTGTGCATATCCAACTGCGACAAGGTGACGCCCGGCATGCTCATGGCGGCTATGCGACTGAACATACCTGCCGTGTTTGTGAGCGGTGGCCCCATGGAGGCCTTGTCATGGCGCGGGGAGAAGCTGGACCTGATCAGTGCCATGGTGAAGGGGGCCGATGCAAGCGTCTCTGACGAAGAACTGGCCGAGATTGAGCAGCGTGCCTGTCCGGGCTGCGGCTCCTGCTCGGGCATGTTCACGGCCAACTCCATGAACTCGCTCACTGAGGCCATCGGCCTGTCTCTGCCCGGCAACGGCACCATCCTGGCCACGCATGCCAACCGCGTGGAACTGATGAAACAGGCAGCCCGCCAGGTGGTGAAGAACGCGCTGGCCTATTATGACGAGGGCGATGAGCGTGTGTTGCCGCGCAGTATTGCTACGCGAGAGGCTTTCCTCAATGCCATGACCCTCGACATAGCCATGGGCGGTTCCACCAACACCATCCTGCACCTGCTGGCCGTAGCTCAGGAGGCAGAAGTCGATTTCAAGATGTCCGATATCGATGCGCTGAGCCGCCGTGTGCCGTGTCTCTGCAAGCTGGCACCGAACACAGCCAAGTATAGCGTGCAGGACTGTGGACGCGCAGGTGGCATCCTGGGCATCCTGGGCGAGCTGGCCAAGGGCGGGCTGCTGCACACCGACTGCATGCGTGTGAACGGTGCCACGCTGGGCGAGGACATTCGCCGTTATTCCATCACCGACAACGCCGTGGCTCCCGACATCTACTATTCGGCACCGGCTGGGAAGTTCTGCAACCGGCTGGGTGCTCAGAACGAACGCTGGGACACGTTGGACACCGACCGTGCCAACGGCTGCATCCGCGACATAGAACATGCCTACACCAAGGATGGCGGTTTGGCCGTGCTGTTTGGCAATATCGCCCAGGACGGGTGTGTGGTCAAGACGGCAGGCGTGGATCGCGAGATCTGGAAGTTCTCAGGTCCGGCCGTGGTATTCGACAGCCAGGAGGCAGCCTGCGACGGCATCCTGGCCGGGCGTGTCAAGGCGGGCGATGTGGTGGTCATCACGCACGAAGGTCCCAAGGGCGGCCCCGGCATGCAGGAAATGCTCTATCCCACCTCTTATATTAAGAGTATGCATCTGGGCAAGGCGTGTGCCCTCATCACCGATGGCCGTTTCAGCGGCGGCACCAGCGGCTTGAGCATTGGCCACATCTCGCCCGAAGCTGCCAGCGGTGGCAATATAGGAAAGATTGTGGACGGCGACATCATTGATATCGACATCCCCGCCCGCACCATCAACGTCCGTCTCTCCGACCAAGAACTGGCCGCACGTCCGCAGCGCCCCTTACAGCGCAAGCGCGTGGTGAGCAAGGCCCTCCGTGCCTATGCCCAAAGTGTGGCCAGCGCCGATAAGGGCGGCGTGAGAGTGATTGAAGGGTGAATATGTGAAATCAAACAGTTTTCACAAGAAACAATATATTCGTCATTCGTCATTCGTCA
>JAFXQT010000054.1 GCA_017526905.1 Bacteroidaceae bacterium
CTATTAATTAATAAATTCTCTATGAATTATCTTTGTTTGCTCTTGCCTCTTTCCGGCATCTTTTGTTCCAAGTCCTTGGGACGTAGCCCGCTACGCCCCGGCGGCCTTGAAACAAAATCTGTTCGGAAATAGCCTAAGAGCTATTCAAAGCTAATTTATAGAACCCACCTAAATTCATTCGCCCCACGACGAGCGGTCCAGGTTCCGATAGCTGACGGCTTCGGCCAAATGCTGGGTCTGGATGGCGGCAGCTCCGTCCAGGTCGGCAATGGTGCGCGCCACACGCAGGATGCGGTCGTAAGCGCGGGCGGAGAGCTGCAGGCGGTTGATTACGTCGCGCAACATCTCCATGTCCTGCGGTGCCGGGGTGGCATACTGCCGCATCAGCGCCGGCGTCATCTGCGCGTTGCAATAGACACCGGGAGTGTCCTTGAACCGTTCCTCCTGGATGGCGCGAGCCTTGACGACGCGCTCGCGAATGGCGGCAGAAGGCTCGCCGGGCTGCGAACGGCTCAGCTCGTCAAAGCTCAGGGGCGTGATTTCGATCTGCAGGTCGATGCGGTCCATGAGCGGGCCGCTGATCTTGTTCAGGTAACGATGAATCTGCCCAGGCGTGCATTCGCACCGCTTGGTGGGATGGTTGTAGTAGCCGCAAGGACAGGGGTTCATCGAGGCCACGAACATGAAGTTGCACGGGTACTCGATGCTGTACTTGGCACGACTCACCGTAATCTTCCTATCCTCCAGCGGCTGGCGCAACACCTCGAGGGCGGCCCGCGAAAACTCGGGCAACTCGTCGAGGAACAGCACGCCGTTATGGGCCAGGGAGATCTCGCCGGGCATCGGGTTGGCACCGCCGCCGACCAGCGCCACCTGCGAAACGGTGTGGTGGGGTGCCTGGAAGGGACGCTCGGTGATGAGTCCACGATTGCCCTTCAGCTTGCCTGCCACGCTGTGAATCTGTGTGGTTTCGAGACTCTCGGCCAGTGTGAGCGGCGGCAGGATGGAGGGCAAGCGCTTGGCCATCATGCTCTTGCCTGCACCGGGCGGACCTACCATAATCAGGTTATGCCCGCCAGCCGCTGCTATCTCGAAGGCCCGCTTCACCTGCTCCTGTCCTTTCACGTCGGCAAAATCCAGGTCAAACTGGCCTTGCTGGGCATAGAACTCGGCACGTGTATCAATCTCGGTAGGCAACAGGATGCCCTCACTCCCGTTCAGGAAATCGACCACCTGCTGCAAGGTGTGCGCTCCGTACACCTTGAGGCGGTTCACCACAGCAGCCTCGTGGGCGTTCTGCTGGGGCACAATCAGCCCTTCGTAGCCCCGCTTGCGGGCTTCGATGGCGATGGGCAAGGCGCCGCGGATGGGCTGCAAGGAACCATCCAGACTCAGCTCGCCCACAATCATGAAGCGCTTCAGGCTCACGGTGTCCACCTGCCCGTTGGCGGCCAGGATGCCGATGGCAATGGGAAGGTCGAAGCCTGTGCCCTCCTTGCGGATGTCGGCCGGGGCCAGATTGACGGTGACCCGCTGCACGGGCTGTGCCAGCCCGCTGTTGCTCAACGCGGCATCGATACGGCTATGGCTCTCCTTGACACTGCTGTCCGGCAGCCCCACGATGACCATATTGCCAAAATGGTCGGCAGAGGTGGGAACAGCATTCACCTCGATGGTCACGGGGATGGCCATGATTCCTGATACGGTGGCGCTGTCAAGTTTGGCTAACACAGAAGGTAGTGGGTAACGGTTGAGGGTTGAGGGAAAAAGACGGGCTATTTCCACGCGGGCACTTCCGTGCCTTTGGGATAGATGCCCATCAGCTGGAGGCGGAAGTGCAGCACGCTATAGGCCGGAATGACTCCGTTGGCTTGCTGCCCGTAGCCTAAAGCGGCAGGGATATACACCTGCCAATCGTCGCCGACGGCCATGTGCTGCAAGGCCGTTGCGAAGCCGGGCACCACACTGGCAACGCCCTTCTTGCTCGGCGCCGCCGTGGCCACGTCGTAGGCGCCATAGTAGGTCTGGTCGAACACCAGCTCCTCTGTAAGGCCATTGGCATCGGTAGTGGGCATGAGCCAACCGCGGTAGTTGCAACGGACGGAATCGGTGTAGAGGGGCGACACGGCGCCGGAGCCACGGGCTACGATGTGGCAGCAAATGCTGTCGGACAGCGAGCCGGAGTTATAGCCCTGTGCCTTGGAAAGGGTCTTGTACATGCGCCAGTCGCAATGGTCCTGCCAGTCATCGCCATAGGTCTGCTGCGCCCGGCGGATTGCCGTGCGGGCAGAGTCGGCGATCTGTGCAAACCAAGCCTCGTTGCGGCCCTGCCAGTCGTGATAGGGATCATAGGCTTCGGTATCGGACTGGCACGAAGTGAAGAAGCAGAAGAAAAGGAGGAGCAGCAGAGGTGCTACCCCCACCCTCCCGTTCAGGCTGGGAGCAGTCATCTTGGTCACTCGTTTGCTGATATTGAATAGCATGTTTGATTAGGTTTTGACGTGCGCTAAGAATTGGCGACCGTGTTGCGGGCCGACTTGTTCCTTGCCTCGATGCGCATTCTAAGGCCCCGCCTTACAGCCCCGTGGATGGGATGTGCCCACCCTGCGGACTGTAGGCGGCAGCGTATGCGGTTACAAAAGCTTCTTGAGCAGGCTGGTGATGCTCACCTTGTCCTCGATGATGCTGCGCAGGTCGGCAATGGACACACGCTTCTGCTCCATCGTGTCGCGGTCGCGCAGGGTTACGCAGTGGTCCTCCAGCGTGTCGTGGTCGATGGTGACGCAGTAGGGACAGCCGATAGCATCCATGCGGCGATAGCGCTTGCCGATGGTGTCCTTCTCGTCGTACTTGCAGTTGAAGAGGAAGCGGAGATCGTTCACTATGTCCTGAGCCACCTCGGGCAGACCATCCTTCTTGACAAGCGGAAGCACAGCCAGCTTAACGGGAGCCAGGGCGGCAGGCAGGCGCAGGACAACACGTGTCTCGCCATTCTCCAGCTTCTCCTCGCAATAGCCGTGGCACATGACGCTGAGGAACATACGGTCCACACCGATGGAGGTCTCGATGACAAACGGGGTGTAGCTCTCGTTGGTTTCGGGGTCAAAGTACTCGATCTTCTTGCCGCTGTACTTGGCATGCTGCGAGAGGTCGAAGTTGGTGCGTGAGTGGATACCCTCGACCTCCTTGAAGCCGAAGGGCATGCGGAACTCGATATCGGTGGCAGCGTTGGCATAGTGAGCCAGCTTGTCGTGGTCGTGGAAGCGGTAGTTCTCGGCGCCAAAGCCCAGAGCCTGGTGCCAAGCCATGCGCGTCTGTTTCCACTTCTGGAACCAGTCGAGCTCGGTGCCGGGCTTTAC
>JAFXQT010000055.1 GCA_017526905.1 Bacteroidaceae bacterium
CTTGATTCTTGTCATTATGTACTCCACAGTGGCACTTCTGACAGGAATCGTTAATCCTGCTTTCGCTTATGCCCTTGGTGCTGGCATTGGCTATGTATTAGGCGTTAGTCTTACGAACGCAATAAGAAATAGAATAAAGAAATAATTATGGCAAACTACTATAGCGATCATCCTGAAATCGCGTTTCATCTCAACCACCCCCTGATGGCTCGCATCGTTGAGCTGAAGGAAAAAGGCTTCGCTGATGCGAAAGAATATGACTACGCTCCCGTTGACCTGGGCGATGCCATCGAGAACTACAAGCAGATTCTCGACATCACCGGCGATGTGGCCGCCAATATCATTGCGCCCAACTCGGAAGACGTGGACCTGGAAGGGCCGCACCTCGAGAATGGACGTATGATCTACGCTTCAAAGACCTTCGAGAATATCGATGCTGCTCGTAAGGCAGGCCTCTTCGGCGTGAGCATGCCTCGACGCTATGGCGGCCTGAACCTGCCCAATGTGGTGTTCTCCATGCTCAGCGAGGTCATCTCGGCTGCCGATGCCGGTTTCCAGAACATCTGGAGCCTGCAAAGTTGCATCGACACGCTGTATGAGTTCGGCAGCGAGGAGCAGCGGCAGAAGTATATCCCCCGTATCTGCGCGGGCGAGACCATGTCCATGGACCTGACCGAGCCCGATGCCGGCTCCGATTTGCAGCGCGTGATGCTCAAGGCCACTTTTGACGAGGAGGAGAACTGCTGGCGCCTGAATGGTGTGAAGCGCTTCATCACCAACGGCGACAGTGACATCCACCTTGTGCTGGCACGCTCAGAGGAAGGCACCAAGGACGGCCGCGGCCTCTCGATGTTCATCTACGACAAGCGGCAGGGCGGCGTCAACGTGCGCCACATCGAGCACAAGTTGGGCATACACGGTTCGCCCACCTGCGAGCTCACCTATAAGAATGCCAAGGCCGAACTGTGCGGAAACACACGTCTGGGCCTGATCAAGTACGTGATGTCGCTCATGAACGGAGCCCGCTTGGGCATTGCCGCACAGAGCGTAGGCGTGGAGCAGGAGGCCTACAACGAGGCGCTGGCCTATGCCAAGGAGCGTGCACAGTTCGGACAGAAAATCATACAGTTTCCTGCTGTGTTCGACATGCTCAGCCGCATGAAGGCCAAACTCGATGCTGGCCGTTCGCTGCTCTATCAGACGGCCGCCTATGTGGACATCTACAAGTGCCTGGAGGACATCGAGCGCGACCGTAAGCTCACGCCCGAGGAGAAGCAGGAACTGAAGAAGTACCAGCGTCTGGCCGATGCCTTCACACCGCTGGCCAAGGGCATGAACTCTGAATATGCCAACCAGAACGCCTACGATGCCATCAGCGTGCATGGTGGCAGTGGCTTTATCATGGAGTACAAGTGTCAGCGTCTCTATCGCGATGCCCGCATCTTTAGCATCTACGAAGGCACCACGCAGCTGCAGGTGGTGGCTGCCATACGCTACATCATCAACGGCACCATGCTCCAGAATATCAAGGAGATGATGGAGGAAGTGAAAAATGAAGAAGCGAAAAGCGAAAAATTGGCTGCCCTTAAAGCCCGCATCGAAGCCCTCATACCCGTTTATGAGGAGGCATTGACCGCTGTCAAGGCGCTGGACAACCAGGATGCCATCGACTTCCTTTCGCGCCGCCTTTACGACATGACCGCCGAGCTTGTCATGTCCCTGCTCATTGTCCGCGATGCAGCCAAGGCACCCGAGCTCTTCGAGAAGAGCGCCGTGGTCTATGTCGGTATGACCGAGGAGGATGTGATTGGCAAAGCTGCCTACATCAAGCACTTCAAGCCCGAATCGCTCGACAGTTTTCGCGCTGCCGAGAAGGACGAGGCATAACGCTGTTGGATAAAAAGGTAAGGGCGAGCCATACATGTGGTTTGCCCTTACTTTATTATTGCCTGCCGATAGCGGCGGGATGAATAAGTTGTTTCATTCGCCCATGACCTTCGACCACCAAGCTTTCATAACCGAAGTTTACGACATCGTCAGCCAGATTCCTGCCGGACGGGTGCTTTCCTACGGCCGTGTGGCCGAGCTGGCAGGGTGGCCCAATCACGCTCGTGCCGTGGGGCGTGCCATGAAGGAGGCCCCGCTGGAACTGGGGCTGCCGTGCCACCGCGTGGTAACCACCGGCGGCCGCACAGTGCCCGGTTGGCACCAGCAGGCCATACTGCTGATGAGCGAGGGCATACGTCTGAAAGAAAACGGGTGTGTGGATATGAGACGCTTTATGTGGGTGCCTTGAACAGCTCTTTGACAGCGTGCGCCACAGCATCCTTCAACTGTTGCTCTGCCACTTCGCGCTGCATGGCTTCGGCCAGCGGGAGGTGGCGTTTGTCGTTGATGTTGATGGCTGCTGAAAAGCCCGCTTGCACAAGAGCTTCGCGGTCGGCTACCTGTCCGGCCACAAGCAGGGTGGGCACCTGATGGCGTCGAGCACGGCTCAGAATGCCCATGGGCACCTTGCCCATCAGCGTCTGGCGGTCGGCTGCGCCCTCACCGGTGATGACCACGTCGGCATCAGCCAGCAGGGCATCGAAGCCAATCGTGTCAAGCAACAGGTCGATGCCTGGTTGGCATTGAGCACCGAGGTATTGCATGAAGGCATAGCCCAATCCGCCTGCAGCACCAGCGCCAGGCCGGTTGGAACAGTCGAATCCCATACGCAGGGCCGAGGCATGGGCAAAGGTCCGTGCGCGCTGATCCAGTTGGTGCACCATGGCCGGCGTCGCCCCTTTCTGTGGAGCGAACACGGCGGCTGCGCCGTTGGGGCCATACAACGGATTGCACACGTCGGTAGCGATGCTAAACTGGCAGTTCTGTTTCAGCATCTCCTCCACCAACGAGCCCAAGGCCTCAAGCATCCCTTGTCCAGCATCGCTGGTGGCGCTGCCGCCCAGGCCAACCAGAAAACGTGTGCAGCCATGCCGGTAGGCGTAGGCAATGAGTTGGCCCACGCCGTAGGTGCTGGCACGAAGCGGGTTGCGTTCCTCTGCACGCAACAACGTGAGACCGCACGTCTGTGCCACCTCGACCACGGCCTGACTGCCCAACTCCAGGTAGTGTGCCTGAATGGGGCGCAGCAGCGGGTCGCATGCTTCGGCTTGCACCAGTACTCCGCCGCAGGCTGAACGGAAGGCATCAATCCACCCTTCGCCACCATCGCTTACTGTCACCATGACCACCTCGGCATCGGGCTGTGCGCTGCACACGCCGTCACGGGCTGCGGCATTGGCCTGTGCCGATGTCATGCAGCCCTTGAACGAGTCTATGGCCACTACCACTTTCATGCTTACCGTATTCGTTTGCGTCCGCCCACGATGTAAATGCCACGTTTTGTCGCAGGGGTATCAAAGGCATCGGCGTTGCCAAGCAGGTGGCCGTTCAGGTCAAATACCTGCTGCACATCCTTCTGGCGCGCTGCATTGTTTGCCACGGCTTTGATGCCCACCACGGTGTTGAAGTAGGAATCAATGTCGGCCTCGAAGCCGATGTAGGAGATCTGTGCCGTGCCGGTTGTCGAGGTGAGTCCCAGGCAGGTAAAGCCCGTGCTGATGTTCCAAAAAGAGCCACGGCAGTTGGCGTTCAAGTCGCATTGTGCAAGGTCCCAGGCTACGACGGTCTCGCCATCGGAGGCCACCTTGGCAAAGGTGGGCGTGACGGACGATGCCTTGTTGATGCCGTTGAGCCACCACAGGTTGCTGGCCGACGTGCTGGCGCTGAGTCCGTTGCCCTTCACAACGAGGTACTTCCGCCCGCCGCTCACATAATAGTTGGTGGCATCAGTGTTCAGTGTCAGGCACACGTTGTGTTGGCCCGTGCCGGCAGCGATGCTGAGTTGCTGGTCCGTGTAGGTGAACTGGTCGTTGGAAACACGGTTCACGTCGCCGCTCACCCAGTCGGCAGGCACGAAATGGTAGGGCTCCTGTACGGTTGCATTCAGTAGGCGCATGTAGAAGATGCCTGGGATGGAGGCTGTGCCGGTGGCTGTCATCCTGACGGTGATGGATGTCTTGGGCGTGCCGTCGGCATTGACCATCAGTTCGGCAGGTATGGGGTATTCCACATCGTACATGCCACTGTTGTTCTTGCCCTTGATGTCCTTCGGCACGTAGAGTTCGCACAACTGTTTGCCGTCGATGGTGACGATGGCCGACCGGCCTGCATCGTTGGTGGTGAAGCGCAGGTAGAGATAGAGGCCCTGTGTGAGCTTTTGGCTGTTGGCAAGCACATACTGTACAAAACCGCGTGCTGGCGTGTCGCGCCAGGTCTCACCGCCATAGGTGCCCGTGTTGGAGCCCGATGTGTAGGTGCCTCGATGTGCCTGTTCGCTTGTGGCATCGCCCGTATCAACGGCATCGAGCGTACGTGCATGCATTTGTGCTTCCTGCTCGTCCATCTTTGAGGCAATAAAAGAGGTCAGCGCGCTGTATATCTTCTCGGTAGCGCTGGTGTATGCGCTCTCTGTTGAGGCCCGTGCTTTCAAGGCTCGCTCCAAGGCAGTGCGTGGGTTGCCTGTCACGTCGGCATAGGCCTCATCGTCAATAAACGTCTGGGCATAGCTCACCGCAGCGTCGAAGGCCCCTTGGGCATCGGTAATGCTCAGCTGCACGTCGAATACCACGCGGCGTGGTGTGCCTGTGGTCGGCACACGGGTGATGGCCTGGCGGAAGTGGTAGCTGTCGCCCTGGTGGCACAACTGCGGGTATTGGCCTATGCGCAGGCTGTAGTTGCTGGTTTGCAGTTCGGAGAAGATATAGGGCACATCCACCTGGTTGGTGGTGGCGGTGGGGTTGGACACCCATGCCACGGCGTGCCCATCGGAAGCCACCCAATGGCCTGGCGCACCTGCTGTCGAGTTGCCGTTGATGATGTCGTTAGGCTCGACCAATCCATAGCTGATCTCTGTGCCGAAGAGCGATGTCAGGTCGGCATAGCTCACGCCCAGGCTTTGGCTCAGGCGCCAGCGGTCGATGGGGTATAGCTGTGAGGGATAGCCTTGTGCGTAGTTTTCGGTGGTAGGCTTCTGAGCGATGACCAGCCTGAGCGTGTCCGTGTGCGATACATGGTCCAGGCTGACCGTTGCTTTTGCCTCTGTCCGAGGCAGCCACACAGCCATATTGCCCTCGCCACGGTTGGCCCAGGTGTAGTAGGGGATGGCTGTGAAGGTGTGTGGCTGCGTGGTGATGCGGTCGTCCTCGGCATACACCTTGTTCTGGCCGTGAATGTCCAGGCGCATCACTCGTGTGCCCCACTGGCCAAAGGTGGTTTCATCGGGCACCACGTCGATGGCGGCATCATCGGTAATGATACTGCTGAACACTTGGTTGTCGTTGTCAGGCCATTCCAGGCAATACACAATGGGGCCACGCTCCAGGGCTACCAGGCCGCGGTCGTCGGCCACTTGGTTGTTGGCCACTACGCGCTGCACGTTCATGGGCAGTTGGAAGCGCACTTGGTCGCCGGCCTTCCACTGGCGTGTGATGGTCATGTAACCTTTGCTTAACGTGTATGCCGTTTCCTGCCCGTTCACCAGCAGGCGGATGGGCTGCGTGTCGGCATTGCCAATGTAGTGGTACAGGTTGCTCGGCACAGGCCGACCCACTGCCCAGCCTGGCTGACGTATCAGGAGGGTTAGCAGGCCGCTCTCGGGCACCTTGTCAAGACTGAGTGTGACATCGCCCTGCCAGGGATAGGCCGTTTGTTGTGAAAGTGTCAGCATGCGCCCTTCGTCCAGCGCGATGGAGGCCTGGCCTTGGGCAAAGAGGTTCACATACACGCTGTCGCCCCGATGGGCATAGACGTAGCCGGGAATGGAAGCCATGAAACGACACAGGTTGCTGGGGCAGCAGGCGCAGCCAAACCAGGCACTGCGGCTATAGCTGCCACGCGATTCCAATGGATTGGGGTAGAAGAAGTGGTCGCCCGAGAGGCTGATGCCAGACAGCACACCGTTGTACAGCGTGCGTTCCAGCACGTCGTAATATTTGGCATCGCCGCTCAGCAGGAACATGCGCCAGTTCCAATACACATTGGCAATGGCGGCACATGTCTCGTTATAGGCCGATAGGTTAGGCAGCTCGAAGTTGCTGCCGAAGGCTTCGCCGTTGTGCCGTGCGCCGATGCCGCCAGTGATGTAGTATTTCGTCTGGGCGATGTTCTCCCAAATGGCCTCAATGGCCGTGAGGTAGCGCTTGTCGCCCATGATGGCAGCCACATCGGCCATGCCGGAGTACATGTAGGTGGCACGCACGGCGTGGCCCACGGCTTCGCGCTGGTCGGCGGGTGGCATGTGGCTTTGGCAGTACTCTGTGTGCAAACTGCCTGGGCCGCCAACGCCACGTATGTCGAGGAAGTACTTGGCCAGCCGCAGGTAGTCCTCGCGACCAGTGGCACGGTACATCTTCACCAGTCCCATCTCCACAATCTGGTGGCCAGGCTCGTAGGCCAGCCCTTTCTTCAGGAAATCGTTCACCAGCAAGTCGGCCAGACGCATGGCCACGTTGAGCAGCGAGCGCTGGCCTGTGGCCTGAAAGTGTGCAACGGCGGCTTCGAACAGGTGGCCGGCATTGTACAGCTCGTGGCTCAGGTCGGGATCCTTGGTCCAGCGTTGGGCCCCCACCCAGCCGTGCAGGTGGCCGGGCTGGCCTGCCGTGCGTGCGGTATAGAGATAGCCGTCGGGCTCCTGAGCTGCTGCCACGATGCCGATAAGGTGGTCCATCGAGTCGCGCAGTTCGGGCTTCGGATTCATGGCATACGAGTAGGCCATGCCTTCCAGCAGTTTGTAGATGTCGGTGTCGTCGAAGGTGAATTCGGTGGAAAACCAGCCTATATTACGCCCCTGCAGGATGGCCGCGGCCTTCTGGAAATTGGCCACACGACCGGTTTGATAGCATTGGTCTGTAGCGATGGGAATGGTGGTGACTTGGTTCTGGAGGATGCGGGGCGCCCAAAACTGGTCGGTCAGGCGGACATCGGCAAACGATACGCCTTGGATGGGGTAGTCGCCGTAGTTCTGTGCACACATGCCTGCGCAGAAGAGGCTTGTAAGTAGCAGTAAGAGGTTCCGTTTCATGAGGTGGTGTTAGTTGTTGTTCTGTTGATGCCGCAAATATAGCAAGAATTTGCGGGTTGGCGGCGTGTGTGCGTGTTAAATAATGTGTGCTTAGGGTTCTTTTTCATGCCAAATGCCTACCTTTGTGCCCGCTTTGGGCCTATGCCCATGGCTTCAGAAAACACAATCGCCTATGCTTTGGCTCATCTCGCTCATATTGCTGCCGCTGGCAGCCCTTGGTTATATTGGTTGGCACCTGTGGGTGCTGTTGCCCTGCACTGCCGTGTGGAAGACGTTGGTGCTCACTGCCGGCTTGGCTTGCTTCCTGTCGTTGTTCCTGGATTTCACAGGCCGGTTGGATGCGCTGCCCATGCCGTTGGCCCGTTGTCTGTATGCGGTAGGCACCTCGTCGCTTATCGTTATATTGTACATGGTGCTGACGTTCGTCGTGCTGGATCTGGGACGCCTGCTGCATTTGGTGCCTGGCTCGTGGCTTGTGTCCAATTGGCTTGCCACAGGTGTGCTGGGCCTGCTCATGTTCGGCCTGCTGCTGTATGGCAACCTGCACTACCGCCGCAAAGTGCGTGTTCCGCTGGAACTGACCACCTCCAAACCGTTGCCGCACGCCTATCGGCTGGTGATGGCTTCCGACCTGCATCTGGGCTACCACAATCCTCGCCGCGAGTTGGCGCGGTGGGTGGATATGATCAATGCCGAACAGCCCGACCTGGTGCTCATAGCCGGCGATATCATTGATGTGAGTGTACGCCCGCTGATAGAGGAGGACATGGCAGCCGAGTTCCGCCGCCTTCAGGCACCCGTCTATGCCTGCTTGGGCAACCACGAGTACTACAGCGGCAATGCCCGCGCACAACAGTTCTACCGCGATGCGGGCATTCATCTGCTCACAGACAGCGCCACGGTGGTGGATTCGGCCTTGATGATTATTGGGCGCGATGACCGCACCAATCCTCGGCGCAAGCGGCTGGCGGATATCCTCAGCCAATCTCCATCGTTGCAAGCCAAGGATTCGGTTTATACCATCGTGCTGGACCACCAGCCTTACCACTTGGAAGAGGCCGAGCGGCAGGGCGTCGATTTCCAGCTGAGTGGACACACGCATCGCGGGCAGGTATGGCCCATCTCATGGCTTACCGATCGTATGTATGAGTGCTCATGGGGCAGCCATCGCCGAGGCAGCACCGCCTACTATGTCTCGTCCGGGCTGGGCATTTGGGGCGGAAAGTTCCGCATCGGCACGCAGTCGGAGTACGTGGTGATGAGGTTGGAGGTTAATGACTGAGCCAACTTAAAAAGTCCTTTACGCATGTGCCGCATAAGCCGTACGCTTATCTCGAGTAAGCCGTACGCTTTATCGCTGTAAGCCGTACGGCTTGCGGCCGGAAGAGCTTGGACTTTCGGCCGGAAGAGCTTGGACTTACGGGACGAAGTGCTTGGTGCCTCGGATAGGCAACGCAATGCTTGTATTCGCTCCAGCGGCTCATTGTGTGTACGCATCTCCTACCCACCGCTGACTTGACTCAGATATCTCAATGATTCAATCGCCCATGGCCTGGTTCAGGTCGGCAATGATATCTTCCACGTCCTCGATGCCTACGCTGAGGCGGATCAGGTCGGGCGCAACGCCGGCTTCACGCAGTTGTTCGTCGGAGAGCTGGCGGTGCGTGTGGCTGGCAGGATGGAGCACGCAGGTGCGGGCATCGGCCACGTGGGTGACGATGCTGACGAACTGCAGGCGGTCCATGAAACGGATGGCATCCTCACGCGTGCCCTTCAGGCCGAAGGCAATGACGCCGCAGGAGCCGTTAGGCAGGTATTTCTGCGCCAGGGCATGGTATTTGTTGGAGGGCAGGCCGCAGTAGTTGACCCATGCCACATTGGGGTTCTGTTCCAGCCACTCGGCCACGCGCTGTGCGTTCTCGCAATGGCGTGCCATGCGCAGATGCAGCGTTTCGAGGCCGAGGTTCAGCAGGAAACTGTTCTGCGGAGCGGGGATGCTGCCCAGATCGCGCATCAGCTGGCTGACGAGCTTGGTGGCGTAGGCTTTCTTGCCGAAGGCCTTGGTGTAGGTCAGGCCGTGGTAGCTCTCGTCGGGCGTGGTCAGGCCGGGGAACTTGGCCGACTCCTTATCCCAGTCGAAGTTGCCGCTGTCCACGATAGCGCCGCCCACCTGGGTGGCGTGCCCGTCCATGTACTTGGTGGTGGAATGGGTCACGATGTCGGCGCCCCATTCGAAAGGCCGGCAGTTGATGGGTGTGGCGAAGGTGTTATCCACGATGAGGGGCACGCCATGCTCATGGGCCAGCCGGGCGAAGCGCTCTATATCGAACACGTTGCCGCCGGGGTTTGAGATGGTCTCGCCGAAGAAGCACTTGGTGTTGGGGCGGAAGGCGGCACGGATGCGCTCGTCGTCCCACTCGGGATCCACAAACGTGCACTCGATGCCCAGCTTCTTCATGGTCACGCCGAAGAGGTTGAACGTGCCGCCGTAGATGGTGTTGGAGGTGACGAAGTGGTCGCCAGCCTGGCAGATATTGAACACGGCATAGAAGTTGGCCGCCTGCCCCGATGAAGTGAGCACGCAGCCCACGCCGCCTTCCAGCGCGTTGATCTTGGCCGCCACAGCATCGTTGGTGGGGTTCTGCAGGCGGGTGTAGAAATAGCCTTCGTCCTCCAGGTCGAACAGACGTGCCATCTGCTCGCTGGTGTCGTACTTAAACGTGGTGCTCTGGATGATGGGCAGCTGCTGAGGCTCGCCCTTGGTGGGCTTCCAACCGCCGTGGATGCAGAGTGTTCCGAGGTTGTGCTTCATTGTCGTGGATATGTTTTTGAGGTTTTATTCGAATTGGTCAAAGAGTTGCTGCAGCACCTTGGGGAAGTGTGCCATCTCCAGCACGTGAACCTTGTCGGCGATGGCGTCGGGTGTGTCGTCAGGGCTGAGAGGGGTGCTGAACTGCGCGATAATCTCGCCGCCATCGCACACGGGCGTCACGTAGTGGATGGTTATGCCCGACTCCGTCTCGCCGGCAGCCTTCACAGCCTCGTGTACATGATGTCCCCACATGCCTTTGCCGCCGAACTTGGGCAGCAGGGCAGGGTGGATGTTGACGATGCGGCGCGGATAGGCGTCGATGAGGAAAGTGGGCACCAGGGGCAGGAATCCTGCCAGGACGATGAAGTCGATGTGATGCTCGCGCAGCAGGGGCAGGATGATCTCGGGCGTGTTCAGCTCGGCCTTGGGAACGATGGCTGTGGGCACCTCATGCCGGCGTGCTCGCTCCAGGGCAAAGGCATCGGCACGGTTGCTCACCACGAGACTGATGTGCACGTGGTCGGAGCCGGTGAAGTACTGAATGATATTCTCGCAGTTGGTGCCGCTGCCGGACACGAAGATGGCTACGTTCATGTGGATTGAGGGTTAGGTTCGGCGCCGGTGAAGCCTCCCTGCGGGTCGCGTTCAGGGTCGGGAGGGCTTCGCAAGCGCCGACAAAGATACAATAAATTGCTTGTTTGGGCGCTTTATTTCAAAAAAAGTTATCAAAAAAGTAAGGATGCCGCATAAAAGTGCTACCTTTGTTGCACAAATTCACACTAATTACTGCATCTATGAAAAGAACGAACCGATGGACAGCCCTGATGACGGCTTGTCTGTGCGTGCTGACCGCAGCGGCTCAGCGCAACACGTGTATTGATTCCGACTGGTCTTTCTTCTATGGCGACGGCAGCGCTGCCGTAGCCAATCCGGCTGTGGCCGATGGTTGGCGCACGCTCAACCTGCCCCACGACTGGAGCGTGGAGACCGAAGCTGCCGAGGCGCTGGGCGGCGAGGTAATCGGCCCCTTTGCCAAGAACACCGTCAGTACGCACCAATGTGGCTTCACCGTGGGTGGCGAGGGCTGGTACCGCAAGACCTTGGAGCTGTCGGCTGCCGACCTTCAGGGTCGCGTCGGTCTCTATTTCGAAGGGGCCTACAACCAGTCCTGGGTCTATGTGAACGGCCATCTGTGCCGCACCAATGTGTATGGCTACAGCGGCTTCCGCTTCGATGCTACCGAACAGCTGCACCCCGGCCGCAACACTGTGCTGGTGCGTGTGCAGAACAAAGGCAACAACAGCCGCTGGTACGCCGGCAGTGGTATCTATCGCCACGTGTGGCTGGTCCGTACCGGCACGCTCCATGCGTCGGAGTGGGACACCTTTGTCCGCACGGAGGAGAACCGGCTGGTACGCCTGTCCACGTCTGTCCGCAACGATGCCTCCGCGCCCCAGGGCGGTACGCTCGAAGTGCGCCTGCTGGATGCCGACGGACATATCGTAGGCGCCACCACGACGGCTACAGGCCAGCTGGCAGCTTCGGCCGCGCGCGATATCGACCTCGACCTGAGCGTAGCCGATGTCCACACCTGGAGTCCCGAGCATCCTTATTTATATAATGTGGAACTCATCGTGCGCGACGGGCAGGACCGCGTCACCGACCGCCTGACCAAGCGCTTCGGCTTCCGCACGCTGGCCTTCTCGGCCACCGATGGCTTCCTGCTCAACGGCCAGCCCACGCTGCTCCATGGCGGCTGTCTGCACCATGACAACGGCCTGCTGGGCGCTGCTGCCTTTGCCAAGGCCGAACGCCGTAAGTTGCAACAGCTCAAGGCGCAGGGCTACAACGCCGTACGTTGCTCGCACAACCTGCCTTCCGAGAGTTTCCTGGACCTGTGCGACGAGCTGGGCCTGATGGTGGTGGACGAGTGCTTCGACCAATGGCTCATGTCCAAGAACGACGACGACTACCACAACTACTTCCAGGAACATGCCGACGAGGACCTGGCTGTGATGATGCGTCGCGACCGCAACCACCCCAGTATCATCATGTGGAGCATCGGCAACGAGATTCCCGGACGTATTGCTCCTGAAGGCCTCGCCGCTGCCGAACGGCTCCGTGCAGGCGTGCTGAAGTATGACACGACACGACCCGTCACGGCGGCCATCTGCAACTGGGACAACCCCAACACCTACCCGTGGGAGGAGGAGAGTGCCAAAGCCTTCAAGAGCCTCGACGTGGGCGGCATGAACTACATGTTCTACAACTACGAGAAGGACCACGAGAAATACCCCGACCGCGTCATCTTCGGCGCCGAGAGTTTCCCGAAGTCGGCCAGCGAGAACTGGAACCTGGTGGAACGTCTGCCTTACGTCATCGGCGACTTCGTGTGGACGGCCGTGGACTACCTGGGCGAAGCCGGCATCGGTTCAGCGCGCATCCTGCCCGAGGGCGAGAAGAACACCTTCATGCAGACCTGGCCCTGGTTCAACGGCTGGTGCGGCGATATCGACCTCATCGGCCAGAAGAAGCCGCAAAGCTACTATCGCGATGTGGTGTGGCACCGCGCTCCCGTGACCATGGGTGTTGAGGAACCTGTGCCTGCCGGCTCGCACATGGATGTGTCCCTGTGGGGTTGGCCGCTGGAGCATCAGTCCTGGACCTTCCCTGAAGTGGCCGAGGGCTCGCCGCTCCGTGTCAACGTGTATAGCCGCAGTCCCCGTGTGCGCCTCTATCTGAACGGGTCGCTGGTGGGCGAGCAGCCTACGGACAAGGCTTTCCGCACCACCTTTACCGTTCCTTACACGAAAGGCCAGTTGCGCGCCGTGGCTGTGGAGGCCGACGGCCAGGAGGCCGGACAGTTCGAACTGGCCACCACGGGCGAGCCCGTACGCCTGCGCCTGGTGTATGAGGACGAGGCCATCGGCGCTGACATCAACGACCTGGCCTACGTGACCATCGAACTGGTGGATGCTCAGGGGCGCGTGGTGACCAGCGACAGCAAGACGAAGATCAAGATCGCCAACGCCGGTGCCGGCCAGCTGGTGGCCTGCGGCACGGCATCGCCTAACGATATGGCCAGCTTCCGCAGCACCACGCCAACGCTGTTCGAAGGCCGTGCGCTGGCCATCGTCCGCTCCAACGGGCAGGCCGGCTCTGTGCGTATCGTGGCAGAGATTCAGCAGTAATACTCCTAAACTCCTGAACTCCCTGAACCGCTACAGTCGTTCGCGTGGCGACGAGGGTGTGGTGCGCCGGCTGGTGCCGAAGATCTACGAGGATCATACGGACACCCCCCCTCTTTCCCATCACCTTACCTCCTTTATAACCAAGCCTCCGCAGCCTTCTCGACGGTATGGCTTCGTAGCATATGTCCTGCCTGAGCATGAATCGGGCAGGTCTTGTTCTTGTTGTGTTAATTATTGTATTTGTTGTTTTGTTTTGTTGCAGAATTCATATCTTTGCTGCCGATTAGTAAGTAAAATGCACGACAAAAGGATTTGATTATTATGAAACGTACCTTTTTGGCTGCCGTGATGGCAGCTGCTTCCATGGGTGTGTATGCCGATGCGTATGCCTACCCATATCTCATCTTTACTGACACCAATGGCGGTCAGGTATCGCTGTCCGTGACGGATCTTGTCATCACCGTCAGCGGCGGTCAGTTGATAGCCACAAACAGCACAGGCACACAAACCTTCACCCTGTCCCAACTGGCATCCATGCAGTTCTCGGCGAGTGCTGACGGAACCGTAGGCATCGGGTCGATGGCCGATGGACAAGGAACGCCGGCGCAAGGCTTCGAACTGTACGACCTGAGCGGACGCCGCGTCATGCGGTCGGCTCAGGCAGCAGGCGCTCAGCTGCAGTCCATGCAGAAAGGCGTGTACGTGGTTCGTACGGCCGATGGTAGAACCTCAAAAATCACGGTAAAATGAAACGCGCGCTTCTGTCCATTATAGCTGCCGTGGTCACCATGGCCGCCGCAGCCCAGACGCTGAATGTCGAGGTGGGAAGCGTCGTCTATCAGTTCCCCGCCGCACAGGCAGGCCAGATGACCTATGCCGACGGCACCACCCTCACCATAGTTAATAAGGTGTATCCGCTGGCCGAGATCAGCCGCATGTACGTGGACGATACCGAGGTGGAGGACAATACCGTGAGTGTGGAATATAGCGGCAACGCTGCCACCGTACGTGTGGCCGGCAACGTGGCACAATACATCACGCCCGCCGTCAGCGGCGCCCATGTCAGCATCGTGCAGAGCGCGGACGTGAGCGACGACACCTGCGGAGAGATCACCTACGCGCTGAGTGGCAGCAGTACCGACGGTGAGTTCACCATGACGGGCTCCTACAAGACAACCGTAGAGTTGCGCGGACTCACGCTGACCAACCCCGGCGGTGCTGCCCTGAACATCCAGGACGGCAAGCGCGTGGCCCTCAGCATGAAGAACGGCACCACCAACACTCTGACCGACGGCGCCGGCGGCCAGCAGAAGGCAGCCCTCTACGTGAAGGGGCACCTGGAGCTGAAGGGCAAGGGCACGCTCAACGTCTATGGCAAGGCCGCCCACGGCATCTTCGCCAAGGAATACATGCAGCTGAAGAACGCCACCGTCAACGTGCTGGAAGCCGTGAAGGACGGCGTGAACTGCAACCAGTACTTCCTTATGGAGAGCGGCGCTCTCACCATCAAGGGGGTGGGCGACGACGGCCTGCAGGTCAGCTTCCAGGAAGAAGTGGCTTCCGATCGCGATACGGACGATACCGGCTTCTTCACCCTTCAGGACGGCACGCTCGACATCACCCTTAAGGCCGATGGGGCCAAGGGCGTGAAGGCCGACAGCACGGTGGTCATCCAGGGCGGTACCCTCAGCGTTACGCAGACGGGCGGCATTGTGGTGGACGGCGAGGATCTGAGCTATCCCACCAGCATCAAGGCGGGAGGCGATATCCTGATCAGCGGCGGCACCATTACCGTGAAGAACACGGCCGAGGGCGGCAAGGGGCTGAGTGCCGAGGGCAAGATGACCATCGACGAGGCCAATGCCACTACCGTGCTGGACATCACGGCCAACGGCAAGGGCGGCACGGCCGAGACCAGCAGCGAAGGCCAGACCGACGAGCCTGCTGCTTCCTACAAGCTCTACATCAGCCTGACCACCAGCGGCGGGGGCGGCATGGGGCCTGGCGGACAGAGCTCCAGCTCGTGGACCAATCCCGTGCTCTACACCTCCGACGGTACCAAGGTGGCATCGCTCACCAAGACCGTCAGCAAGAGCAGCGGCTACAGCACCATCACCTTCTACTACTACGACTTCAAGGATGCCGACAGCAGCCTCTCGTACTATATCCAGGGCGACAGCCGTGCCAGCGGACGCGGCGGCAACTACACGCCCCGCACGGCCACCTTCAAGGCGCCCACGACGGGCTCCGACCTCTACTACGCCGTGAGCAACAGCTACACCAGCAGCACCTCGGGCAATGTGACCTACCGCATCTACACGCTCTCCAACGTGACCAACACCTATGGCGGCAGCACGGATGTGAGTGAGGACGAGGGCACGGCCTACAACGCCATCGGACTGAAGGCCGACAAGGACCTGACCATCGGTGGCGGCACCATTACCGTGGCCAACAGCGGCGCCATGAGCAAGAGCATCAAGTCCAAGAAGAACGTCACCATAGGCGGCGGCACCATCACGCTCAAGCCCGCAGGAGCCATGCAGGTGATCAACAGCGACGCCTCCTACAGCTCCGGCATCAAGTGCGACGACTTCACGCAGAACGGGGGCCTGCTCACCATCACGGCCACAGGCACGGCCAGCCGCGGCATCTCGGCCGACAACATCGTGACCAACGGCGGTACGCTCAGCATCACAGGCAGCGGCGCAGGTCAGCAGGGCTCGTCGGATACCTACACCTCCAAGGGCCTGAAGGCCGACGAGACCATCCAGCTCAACGCAGGCACCATCACCATCGCCATGAGCGGCACGGGTGGCAAGGGCATCAAGAGCGCCGGCACCTACATGCAGGGCAAGACCGATGGCACAGGCCCCACGCTGACGGTGTCCACCACAGGCAGTTCGCTCGGCAGCAGCGGTGGCGGAGGAGGCGGCTGGGGACAGCAGAGCAGCGGCGGCAGTTCGGCCAAGGCTATCAAGGTGCAGGGCACGGCCACCATCTACGGCGGCACTACCGAGGTGAGCACCAAGACCGACGGTGCCGAGGGCCTGGAGTCCAAGACATCGGTCGATATTCAAGGTGGCCAGCACTACTTTGCCTGCTATGACGACTGCATCAACAGCAGCGGCGCTATCTACTTCAACGGCGGCGTGACCGTGTGCTACAGCAACGGCAACGATGCCGTGGACAGCAACTACGGCCGTACGGGCGCCATCACCATCGGCAACGGCGTCATCTTCGCCTACACCACCAAGGGCTCGCCTGAGGAGGGGCTGGATTGCGACAACAACTCCTATATCCAGATAACCGGCACGGGCATCGGCATCAGCGCAGGCGGCTCGCAAGGCGGCGGTGGCGGCGGCTGGGGAGGCTCGTCCAGCGGCAACACCATCAGCAACGCCAAGCAGGGCTACTACTTCTGCACCTCCAGCATCAGCTACGCGGCTGGCCGCTACTACACCCTGGCCGATGCCTCGGGCAACAACCTGGTCACCTACAACTTCCCCGCCTCGTGCAGCAGCAATCTGGCGCTCTTCACAGCCACGGGCATGACCAAGGGCAGCACCTACAGCGTGAAGTACAGCACTACGGCGCCCACGGATGCCACCACGGCTTGGCACGGCCTCTATCTGGGCAGCTCGCACAAGGGCACAACCAACGTCATCAGCAGTTTCACGGCCCAGTAAGCGCGGCCGGAGAACAACGCATACAAAGCGGAACCAGCGCCACAGGCGAAGGCTATCGAAGCAAAAACCTGTGGCGCTGGTTCTTTTCTTTGTCTGCCGAGGACGAAGCCGCCGGTCCTTTCTCCTGCCGAAGGGTGGCGGCGAGGCCGGTTTCAGAGATATTGCGCCAGCACGTCCCACACGCAAATGATGTGGCACACCGACCCTCCCAGCACGAAGAAGTGGAAGATGCTGTGGGCATAGGGGCGATGCGGCCCCACGGCATAGAACACGGCACCGGTGATGTACATGGCGCCCTCGGCAATGAGCCAGCACACGGCCGTTGTGCTGACACAGGCCATCAGCGGTTTGAAGGCCACGAGGACCGTGAGGCCCATCAGCACATAGCAGATGGTTTCCAGGTGGCTGTGCTCCTTCAGGTTGATAAAACTGGCCACTGTGCCGGCTATGGCACACAGCCACACAAAGCAGAAAAGCCCCCAGCCCCACAGACCTGCCTGGCGCATGGCAATGAGGGTGATGGGACTGTAGCTGCCAGCTATGTGCCAGTAGATGGCGGCGTGGTCGAACTTTCGCAGCACGGCGCGTGCCCGCCAGTGCTGGGGCAGGGCATGATAGGTGGTCGAGGCGATATAGGAGCCCAACATGCCCACCAGGTACAGGACGATGGCGGTGGCTGCCCAGTGGTCGTCGGCACGGTGGCACCACACCAGAAAGCCGATGCCCACCACAGTCCCCAGCAGGATGCCGGCGGCGTGCGACCAGGTGTTCAGGCGGTCCTCGTGGTGGGTGTAGGAAATCATAGCAGCTTATTCTTCAAAGTCGTCAAACACTTCGTTCAGGAACTGGTTGAAGGGTGCCATAATGCGGAACTTCTCTTCCACTTGGTCTAACCAGTCGGGCTGATTCACAAACGAATCTGGCAGAGGTTGCCACACGGTGTAGAGCCTGGGGCGCACGTACTGCGGGTAGGGGAATGCCTTGTCGATGCCCTTGGGCAGTGTCTTGACGGGATCTTCGCCCACCACGGGGTAGAGTGCATGGAAGTGTGGCGCCTCCACGATGGCACGGAAGTGGTCTATATCGTCTACAATGCGCTGGCGCACGGCCTTTAGCAGTGGCGCAGGCGGGCACCACGAGCCGCCGGCCACCATGCTGCCTCCAGGCTGCAGGTGCAGGTAATAGCCAGCACGGAAACTTTTGCGCCCGTGCGAGCAGATGAAAGCTCCAAAGTGCCGCTTGTAAGGCGACTTATCCTCAGAGAAGCGGGTGTCACGGGCAAAACGGTAGATGCAGCTTTTGGGGGTCTGGTAGGCTACGCTGTCGTCGAAGGCGGCTATGCGCAGAATGAGTTGCTGCGTCACCTCCTCAAACAGTGCCCGCGCAGCCTTGTATTCGGGCTGGTGGGCATGGAAGTATTCGCGGTTGTTGTGGGCCTCTATCGCTTGCAGAAAATGGAATATGCGTTGCATGTCTGGTATGTGATTGAAGTGCTTGTTTGCGGGGCAAAGATAAGTAAAAAAGTGCATAGGACGATGCACACGGAGGTAAAATGCGCTGGTGCTTCGGAATTTTCCCTCTCATTTTAGGGGTATTCCGTTTGGCCATATCGGACAAAGGCGCTACTTTTGCAGCAGAAAAAACACCCCAAACACACACAACACTATGAAAAAGTTCATCCTTACCCTCATGCTGGCAGTGGCTGCCGCAGTGCAGACCATGGCCCTGACAAGAAGCCGTTCCATGGAGGAGGCCTCCTTCCTGACCGATAAGATGACCTACGAACTGGGACTTTCGCAGATGCAGGCTGACGATGTCTATCAGATCAACTACGACTACTTTACCCAGGTGGGCTATTCCACAGTGGGCAATGTGCGGGCGGCCGACATCCGTATGCAGCAGCTGGCCTATGTGCTCACACCCACGCAGTTTCGGTTGTGCCAGACCGTCAGCTATTTCCTGACGCCTGCCGTGCTGCAGAACGGGCAGTTCTATTTCCACGTGTACAACTTCTACACTCGTGGCCATTACTACTACGTTCGGCCCACAGTGTATCAGAGCTACCGTGGTGCTTACCTGAACAATGTGAACTACTATCAGAACCGTCGTCCCACGGGCTATTACTATCACAATGGTCAGCTGGTGCAGCATCCTGGCTCGACGCCTCCCGTTGGACAGAGCTATCGTGGCGGCAACACGCCCCCGCCTGCAGTCCGACCCGACAATCGTGGTGGCAACACACCACCGCCCGTCGTGAACAATGGCCACAATGACCGTGGTGGCAACACAGGCCACAACAATCGCGGTGCCAACACCAGCGGCAACAACCAACGGGGCAACAGCGGCCATGGCTCCACAGGCGGCACAGTGACCAGCTCACGTGGCGGCAGCTCGGCTCGTACCACGACCACCACTACCACCAAGCGTGGTACGGGCAGCAGCAACTCAAGCCGTTTCAGCGGCGGTGGCACAACCCGTCGTGGGCGTTGAACCAGCAGCTGCACGGCGCCAACGCAGATAGCCAACTATGGCTATCACCACATACAGCGCGTAAAGGCTGCCCTTGAACGGAATGTCTTTCAGGAAATACAGATAGCAGCTCACCACATCGACTGCTATCCACGTCAGCCACTGCTCTACGTACTTGTGGGCCAATGCCCAGATTCCAAGCACGCTTAGAGCAGTGGTAAAACTATCTGCCACAGGCACCGTGCTATCGGTAAACGTGGCCAATACATAGTAGATGGCACCCCAAAGCAGGCCGATGCCAGCCAGCCAGGGCACAATGAGGCGACGTGGGAAGTGAGTGATCGGGAGCTCACCCTTCGTCGTCGTCTTTTTACGTCCGAAGCGCCAGCAAGCGAAGCCGTAAACAGTCATAGCCAAATAGTAGAACTCCATGCCGCAATCGGCATAAAGCCCTTTCTGATAGTACAGTACAATGCCAAGTGCCTGCATGGCAAAGCCCACCAGCCACATCCAGATGCTGGCGCGAACCTCCAAAAGGATGTAAAGCAGGCCGAGAATGGTGGTGGTGATGTCCAGCCAATGTGAAAGAAGGAAGGTTTGCATGGGGGAAAAGACGAATGTTTTATAAACCACGAATTACACGGATTCGTTTAAGGTGTGTTCTATTAATTAATAAATTCTCTATGAATTATCTTTGTTTGCTCTTGCCTCTTTCCGGCATCTTTTGTTCCAAGTCCTTGGGACGTTCTTGAAGTGTCAAGCGTCGCAAGCGCCGAGCGGCCCGCTACGCC
>JAFXQT010000056.1 GCA_017526905.1 Bacteroidaceae bacterium
CGAAACTTCAACCAGCAACTGCAACACTTGCGCGCCACATGGGAGCAACAGCTGTCGAAGGTCAGCATCGAAGGCACCGAACAACAGAAACGTATGTTCTACACGGCGCTCTATCACACCATGCTGATGCCGGTAGATAAGACAGGAGAGAATCCACGATGGAAGAAGGGGGCTTACTACGATGACTATTATGCCATCTGGGACACCTACCGCACCTCGTCGCCACTGCTCACGCTGCTGTGCCCCGATCGCGAGGTGGCCATGGTCAACGCGCTCCTCAACATCTATCAACATGAGGGATATATGCCCGATGCACGCAGTGGCGACTGCAACGGCAGGACACAGGGCGGCTCAAATGCCGACGTGGTGGTGGCCGATGCGATGGCCAAAGGACTGAAAGGCATTGACTACCGCCTGGCTTTGGAGGCCATGTTGAAAGACGGCGAAGTGGATGCTGGCAGCGAACACGAGAAGCACGGACGCGGCGGACTGAACGAATATATCGCATTGGGCTATATTCCCTATGGCATCCCGCGTGCCGGCACACGCACCGTGGAATATGCTTTCAACGACTGGTGCATCGCACAGGTGGCCAAACGACTGGGCGACACAGGGGCGTATCAGCGCTATATGAAACGGGCGGAGAACTGGAAGAACCTGTGGCGTAAGGATTATATATACGACGGCATGTGCGGTTTCATCATGCCCAAAGACGCACAGGGACAGTGGCTCGACTCCGTACCGTGGGGACACTCTCAGGTGTTCCACCCCACGATAGCCTATACGCCAACCACCAAGGTGGCACCATGGTACGTGCCTTGGTGGGACACATTCTTCTATGAAGCTACGAGCGAGGAGTACTCACTCAGCATCCCACACGACGTGGAGGGACTGATCGAGGCTTGCGGTGGCAAGGAGGCATTCAAGCAGCGACTGGACCTATTCTTTGAAAAGGGCTACTACAACGTACAGAACGAGCCTTCCTTCCTCTCACCTTGTCTATACCACTGGATAGGAAGACCCGACCTGAGCACCCAGCGCATCCACCAGATCATCAACAACCACTATACGGACTTGCCAGACGGACTGCCCGGCAACGATGACTCTGGTGCCATGTCGTCGTGGCTGGCTTTCCACATGATGGGACTCTACCCACTGGCAGGCACCGACACCTACCTACTCAACCTCCCGCTACTGCCCCACTACCGCTTCACCCTGCCCAACGGCCAGCAGCTGGAGGTAGAAAGAACGGGCGACGGCCCACACTTCGCCGCCGTCACCTGGAACGGCCGCCCACTCCCCGCCGCCCGCATCACCCACCAATCGCTCCTGCAAGGCGGCAAGCTCCATTTCACCGCCGCCCCTGCTCCCGCAGCCTCGAAGCCCGAGCCCGCTCTCTCCGAGCCAGGCCAAGCCCTTTCCGCCCCCGGCGTCGCCCTCTCAAAGTCCGGGCCCGCCGCTCCTGCAGCCCTTCTCCGTAGGCCAGCCGTTTCGGCTGGCACTCCCGCCTCCCCCAGCGCCCATATCTCCTTCACCCTGAACCGCCAGTACCGCAGCTGGCCTCTGGCCTACAGCTGGCGCGCCGACACGCTGGTACTCACCTGCAAGCAGACCACCTACCACATCCCGCGCCAGGAGGTAGAGCAAGCCACCACCTTCTGCTGGCTCACCCCGCAGCAAGACGGCACCACCTACCACGCCGTCAAGGGCACCTTCGCCTTCATTTCTCAAAAGGCCTATGCCGAGCTAAGAACAAAGGGCGCCTTCGTTTACGACGCCATCACCTGGCGCAAGGTAGATGAAGCGCCCGACGCCGTGCATGTGAAAGCCGACATCGACGCCACGGAGATGTGGATAGAGAAGAACGAAGCACTGCCGCTGGTGCTTGAAATGCGGCATAATCCTTTAGGTATTGACTGGACCATCAAATCACTATGAAAAGACTAAGCATTCTAACGGTGTGCCTGTTGTGGGCACTGACCAACGTAGCACAGACATTATCGCCCGAGCAGACGGGTGGTGTTTATTATGCCTACCCCGTGACAAAGGCCGAGAGAGGCATTTTCCCCGATGAATTCGATGTTTTTTACATCTCACACTATGGGCGCCATGGTTCGAGATGGCTGCCCGACGAACAGCGTTACACCTGGGTGTTGGAGCAGTTTGAAGACGACAGCAAGCTGACCGCCCTGGGCAAAGACGTGAAGAAACGCTTGCTACGGGTGTGGAAGAATGCCCAAGGGAACGCCGGACAGCTGACGCCCTTTGGAGCGAAGCAACACCGACAGATTGCGCAACGCATGGTGAAGAACTACCCACAGGTGTTTTCTAAAGGTGCCACGATGCAGGCCCGGTCAAGCACGGTGCCACGATGCAGGGTTTCGATGCTGGCTTTCTGCAGTCAACTGCCCTGCAAGGACCTGCACCCCGAGACAGAAGCACGCTTCATGGCGTATATCAACCATGAGTCTGACGAGCTGAAGGTGCTCTCGCAGAAGACAAAGAGCATGCTCAACATATCAACGGCGCGCTTCATTGGCAGTCTTTTCAAGTTGCCCTTGGCAGACGATGCGACAGAGATGCGCTTGCTGACAGAACTTCACACCATCGCCTCCGACATGCAGGACATCCCGATGAAACTGACGTTTTGGGACCTATTTACATCAGAAGAGATGATGGCCGTGCACCGCGCTAACAACGAACGGATGACGATGATCAACGGTCGGACACCTTTAAACGATGGTATTCCTGCCCGCTCGAGCATACCACTATGGGAAAACATTGAGCAGGAAGCAGACGCCATGATTGCCAGTGGTGGACATGGGGCTTCGCTTCGCTTTGGTCACGACACGGCGCTCTTCCGACTACTGACGCTGCTTCAGCTATCATTGCCTGGCGATGGGATGGAAGATATCGTTCCGATGGCTGCCAACCTGCAAATGATCTTTGCCAAAAACCGCCAAGGCGAGGTGCTGATACAGTTGCTGCAC
>JAFXQT010000057.1 GCA_017526905.1 Bacteroidaceae bacterium
ACCATCAATGAAAACACGCACGAGTTGGCGTATTACATAGCCGACGCCGTGGACAGCAACGAGCGGATACACATAGTTGGCGGCAAGTACCTCAACGGTGCCGACTTCACCGAGGACAACATCCTGCATGTGGGCGACTTCGTCGTGGTGCAGGGCTACTACTCGAAGTATGAAGGCGCTTACGATTGCCGCCGCGACAACACCCTCCTCTCGGTTGTCGGTCCGAAGGGTTCCGCAAACAATCCCTACACCGTGGCCGAGGCTCGCGACATGATGGACATCACCGGAACCGAGCAGGTGCTGGCCACCGTGCAGGGCTATGTGTGTGAGGTGGGCACCATCAATGAAAACACGCACGAGTTGGCGTATTACATAGCCGACGCCGTGGACAGCAACGAGCGGATACACATAGTTGCTGGTAAGTACCTCAACGGTGCCGACTTCACCGAGGACAACATCCTGCATGTGGGCGACTTCGTCGTGGTGCAAGGCTACTACTCGAAGTATAACGGTGCTTACGATTGCCGCCGCGACAACACCCTGGTTAGCGTAATACCCGGCTATACCATTACCCTCGGCAACGTGGAGAACTGTGAGATCTACGTGTTCGACAACGACAACCAGAACGAGGCGTTGGTAAGCAATGACGAGGATAACCCTGTAAGTAGTGCATCGGTGCTCAGCGGCACCACCATCGCCATCAGCGCTTTCGCAAACCAAGGCTACGGCAATCTCTCTGTCACCGTGACCGACGGCAATGGCCAGACGGTGGAGCTAACCGAACCCGCAACTGAAGGCGACATGTACACCTTCACGATGCCTGCCGGCGACGTGACCATCACTGCCACAGCAGTTGCCGATGAGGCCAGCTTCTATACCCGGACTACGACTATTACTTCAGGCAAGCATTACATCATTGTAGGCAAAAAGAATGAGGGCTATTACGCCATGGGTGGTCAGACCGATAACAACCGTACCGCGGTGAGTGTAGAACTCAATGGCGATAGGATTACCTCTAACTCAGATGTGGAGGAGTTCGTTATCTACGGCCCCGATGCAGACGGCAATTATGCCATCTATACCGAAGCGGGAGATGGTGGCTATCTCTATGCGGCATCATCAAGTTCAAACTACCTGAGGACGAAGGATGTGAAAGATGCAAACGGCACATGGACGATTGAGTTTGATGCTACTGATGGTTTTGCTTCTATCGTGGCGAATGGCTCTAATTCTCGGAATGTGATGCAGTTCAACAGTGCCAGCACGCTTTTTGCTTGCTATGGCGGCAGCTCTCAGAGTCCTGTCTATCTCTATGAGAAAGTGAATGACGTACTGCCTGAAGAAATGGCTTTCCTCAGTGAATACGGCTATTCCACTCTGTGCTGCAAGAACCCGCTGTACTTCGCGGCCGATGACGAAGTTTCGGCATGGAAGGTGACGGCTGTACAAGGTGAAAACGTCACCTTTGAGCGGCTGATTGGCATCGTGCCCAGCGGCACAGGCATACTGCTGAAAGGCCAGGGGTATGGTGAGGTAACGCTGACCAGCGCAAGAGACGTGTCGAATGCTTCCATTGCCGACGTGAGCGGCAACCTGCTGGTGGGCGTCGCTGATCCCATGACAATCCAGTCCGGACAGTACTACGGCCTCTACTACGACTCCTTTAGGAAACTCGGCGCTGGCACGGTTCCGGACAACAGGGCAATCCTGCCACAGTCCATCAGCCAGAGCGGCGTCAAAGCCTTCACCTTCGTGTTCAACGAGGGCGGCATCGCCACGGGAATCAATGAATTGGACAATTGGACAAATTACAATTCGACAATTTACAACCTGAACGGCCAGCGCCTGGTCAAGCCGCAGAAGGGCTTCAATATCATCAACGGCAAGAAGGTGCTCGTCAAGTGAGCACCCTTGCCCTGATGCAAGAACCTTTTAAATGTTCACTATCAACGGAAGTCACTTCGCAACACGCTAAACGCAACAAGACTATGAAGAAAGAATATATACAGCCCCGCATGGAACTCATCCGCACGCTGATGACTGCACCACTGGCTCTGTCCGATCCCAATATCAAGGTGAATGACGATGACGATGAAATCCCACCCGGAGCCACCCAGACAAAGACGAACCACTACAACGTGTGGGACGACGACTGGAGTCGGGAAGAGGACAGTAATCGTCATTGATGCCTGCCAGAGGCGCTACCGAGCACCCAAGCAAAAGAAAATCCCGCGAAAGTTTCGCGGAATGAATCATAATCACTAACTTTGCGGCGCATTTTGCCCCAATAGGGCAAGGTGCGCCGCTTGGTGTTCCTCCCGGACGCCCACAGCCCGGTCCCTCCGGCACTTTGCCCGGCCCCTCGCGGTCGGCTTTGCGGCGGCGTTGCCGTCGTCCTTCCCGCTTCGGATTCAACCAAACCAACATAACAACCTCTCACATTACAATGAGCAAACAAACGGAAAAGATTCAGGAGCTCATCGAGCTCCGCGCCAAAGCCCGTCTGGGCGGCGGCGAGAAGGCCATCGACAAGCAGCACGAACGCGGCAAGTACACCGCCCGCGAACGCATAGCCATGCTGCTGGACGAGGGCAGCTTCGAGGAAATGGACATGTTCGTGACACACCGTTGCCACAACTTCGGCATGGAAAAGAAACAGTACATGGGCGACGGCGTGGTGACTGGCTACGGCACCATCGCAGGCCGTCTGGTGTATGTCTTTGCACAGGACTTCACGGTGAATGCAGGCTCGCTCTCCGAGACCATGGCCCTGAAGATATGCAAGGTGATGGACGCCGCCATGAAGGTGGGCGCTCCCGTCATCGGCCTGAACGACTCGGGCGGCGCACGTATCCAGGAGGGCATCAACGCCCTGGCCGGCTACAGCGAGATCTTCCAGCGCAACATCATGGCCAGTGGCGTAATCCCGCAGATCAGCGGCATCTTCGGCCCCTGCGCCGGCGGCGCCGTGTATAGCCCCGCACTGACCGACTTCACCCTGATGATGGAGGGCACCAGCTACATGTTCCTGACCGGCCCCGCTGTGGTGAAGACCGTGCTGGGCGAGGTGGTTACACAGGAGGAACTGGGCGGCGCCAGCGTGCACAGCACCAAGAGCGGCGTGACCCACTTCACCGCCAAGACCGAGGAGGAGGCCATGGCCATGATCAAGCAATTGCTCAGCTACATTCCGCAGAACAATCTGGAGAAGACACCCCGCGTGGAGTGCACCGATCCCATCGACCGCAAGGACGACTACCTGAACGAGATCATTCCCGACAACCCCAACATGCCTTATGACATGTACGAGGTCATTGCCAGCATCGTGGACAACGGCGAGTTCTTCGAGGTGCAGCCTAACTTTGCCAAGAACATCATCGTGGGCTTTGCACGCTTCAATGGCGAGAGTGTGGGCATCGTGGCCAACCAGCCCAAGCAGCTGGCCGGCGTGCTGGATTGCAACGCCTCGCGCAAGGGTGCCCGTTTCGTGCGCTTCTGCGATGCCTTCAACATCCCCATCGTAACGCTGGTGGATGTGCCGGGCTTCCTGCCGGGCACTGGCCAGGAGTACAACGCCGTGATCCTGCACGGAGCCAAGCTGCTCTATGCCTTCGGCGAGTGCACCGTGCCCAAGGTGACCGTGACCCTGCGCAAGAGCTACGGCGGCAGCCACATCGTGATGAGCTGCAAGCAGCTGCGTGGCGACATGAACTACGCTTGGCCCAGCGCCGAGATTGCAGTGATGGGTGCCGCCGGTGCCGCCGCTGTGCTCTATGCCAAGGAGGCCAAGGCACTGAAGGAAGAGAAAGGCCCCGAGGCCGCCAAGGCTTTCATCGCCGAGAAGGAGGAAGAGTACACCAAGCTCTTTGCCAACCCCTATAACGCTGCCAAGTACGGCTACATCGACGATGTCATCGAGCCGCGCAACACACGCTTCCGCATCATCCGCGCTCTGGATCAGCTGGCCGACAAGCGTATGACCAACCCCGCCAAGAAGCACGGCAACATTCCTTTGTAATAAGGGGGATAACCGCCCCGACCTCGCTCAGGCGAGGGGGGCGGCCACTCCCGCTATTTATAAACAGACAAAACAATGACCCTATAACCTCTCAGCACCAGATACATTCTGAACCCCTCCCCAAGGAGGGGCTGGGGGTGGGCTTCCATTATTATGATTACTACACTATCAACCAACTGGGCAGTGGCCTGGAGCATTGCCGGCATCAGCGTGGGCGTCGTGTTTGCCATACTGCTGCTGCTGGTGGGCGTGCTCTACATATTCAGCTTCGTGGCTGCAGGCAAGAGCGCCAAGGCTGCCGAGGCCGCCAAGCCCAAAGTGCTGACAGGTGCCGACTACGTCAAGTCAAAACAAGCCGACATCACCTCGGCTTCCGACCTGGACAAGGTGGCCCTGGCCACGGCTGTGTACTTGTACATGAGCAACCAGCACGACGAAGAGAGTGGTGTGCTGACCATTCACCACACCGACCACACTGCCTGGCACGCCGAGCTGAACAGGCATCTGTAAGAGCCGCGCAGAAAACAACAGCAATGCGGGCACAGCCCGCCTTATTCAACACTAAACCGCGCCTCACGGCGCCTCGAACTAATGAAGGAATTCAAGTTTAAAATAGACGGTAAGGACTACCAGGCACAGGTAGCCGAGCAGGACAATGGCGTCCTGGCCGTAACACTCAACGGCAACACTTATGCTGTTGAGGTGCCCGCAATGGCGCAACATGCCGCCAAACCCGTTGTACACCACGCCGCAGCACCCGCCGCAACGGCCGGACATGCTGCTCCGGCTGCCGCACCCGCCGCTGCAGGCAGCGTCACCGCTCCGCTGCCCGGCACCATCAAGAAGGTGCTGGTGGCCGACGGACAGAAGGTGAAGGCCGGCGAGACACTCATCACCATGGAGGCCATGAAGATGGAGAACAGCATCACAGCCGAGGCCGATGGCACCGTGCTGAAGGTGCGTACCAGCGTGGGCGCCAGCGTGAACCAGGGCGATGTGCTCCTCGACTTCCAGGCCGACGGAAAGCCCGCTGCCGCACCTGCACCCGCCGCAGCACCCAAGGCTGCTCCCGCCGCTGCTCCGGCAGCCGCTGCCGCTCCCGCCGCACCCGGCGCCAAGAATGTGGAGGCTCCGCTGCCCGGAACCATCAAGCAGGTGCTGGTAAGCGTGGGTCAGGAAATAGGCGCTGGCGACACTGTAGTGGTGATGGAAGCCATGAAGATGGAGAATAACATCACCGCCGAGTTTGCCGGCAAGGTGACCGCCGTGAAAGTGAACGTGGGCGACCAGGTTCAGAGCGGACAGGCACTGGTCGAGATGGCCTGAACCGAGGCCCTTTCATGAATTGAAACCTTACACGAATCAAACTAATGAAATCAATAGTCAACAACCTTCAAAGGTATTTATGCTCCGCCGTGCAGGGCAAGGGCCGGGCTATGGCTTTGCTGCTGGCAATGCTGCTCGTACCCATGACCCTTTGTGCGCAGGACTTCGACCTCGGGCAGTCCATGACCCGCTTCTTCGATGACATGGGCTTCGTGCAGTTCTTCACCGCCGAGGGCTGGAAGAACGCGGTGATGATTGCCGTTGCCTGCTTCCTCCTCTACCTGGCCATCAAGAAGGAGTACGAGCCGCTGCTGCTCCTGCCCATCGCCTTCGGCATGCTGCTCTCGAACATTCCCGCAGCCGGACTGTTCCACACCAGCATGTGGAACGACGAGTTCCTCAACGAGGCCAGCCCCTACTTCCACAGCTACCGTCACGTGCTGGCCGAGGGTGGCCTGCTCGATGTGCTCTACATCGGCGTGAAGACGGGCGTGTACCCCTGTCTCATCTTCCTGGGTGTGGGCGCCATGACCGACTTCGGTCCCCTCATTGCCAACCCAAAGAGCCTGCTGCTGGGCGCTGCTGCCCAGCTGGGCATCTTTGCCACCTTCCTGGTCACACAGATGGACATCTTCGGCTTCAACCCCGCCGAGGCCGGTAGTATCGGCATCATCGGTGGTGCCGACGGCCCAACCGCCATCTTCCTCACCTCCAAGTTGGCTCCCCACTTGCTCGGCCCCATCGCCGTGGCAGCCTACTCCTACATGGCCTTGGTACCGGTGATCCAGCCGCCCATCATGCGCGCGCTGACCACCGAGAAGGAGCGTAAGATCCGCATGTCGCAGCTGCGCACCGTGTCGAAGAAGGAGAAGATCCTCTTCCCCATCTGCGTGGCCATCATCGTCAGTCTTATCCTGCCCAGTGCTGCCACGCTGATTGGCTGCCTCATGCTGGGCAACCTGATGAAGGAGAGCGGCGTGGTGGAACGTCTCAGCAAGGCCGCTCAGAACGAGCTGAACAATATCGTGGTTATCTTCCTCGGAACCACTGTGGGCGCCACCGCTACGGCCGAGGCCTTCCTGAACTTCCGCACCATTAGTATCCTGTGCGTGGGCATTGTGGCCTTCGGCGTGGGCACTGCAGGCGGTGTGCTGCTGGCCAAGCTGATGAACCTGTTCCTGAAGGAGAAAATCAACCCGCTCATCGGCAGTGCCGGCGTCAGCGCCGTGCCTATGGCAGCCCGTGTCAGCCAGACCGAAGGTGCCAAGGCCGACCCCCGCAACTTCCTGCTCATGCACGCCATGGGTCCGAACGTGGCTGGTGTGATCGGCTCGGCCGTGGCAGCAGGCATCCTGCTTCGCTTCCTCGGTTCGTAGGCAGCAGTCAAACAAGCCCTTTCTATTACCCCGAATCGGTCATTAGACGGCTTTTGCCCTGACAAACTCTCTTTTTGTCTGCTGTTTCATCGCTTCTCAGTTGCAATGGAACAAAGCGTCAAAACATCAGCTCAAAAATAGAAGTTGTCATCATCAAAACGCTAACGACCGATTCGGGATTACAAAAGAAAGCAAGGGTTACGGTTGGAACCAGTGTCCGACCGTAACCCTTGCTCGTTTTGGGCGTGTCGCACCATCAGGAGCGACGCCTCAGCCCACGGCGCCTGTCACTTCTTCATGAACAGGCGGCCTTGACGTATGTAGAGCCCCTTGTGTACAGGCCGGCTTATGCGCTGGCCGGTGAGCAGGTAGGTGGCATTGTCGTGGGGGATGAGGGCGGTGGCGGGCCGTATGCCATCGGCCAGAAACGGGTCTGTCACGCTCAGGTTCGGGTTCTCGGTGATGTAGAAGGGCGAGCCGTGGTCGTTGAACGTCCAGTTGCGCACACCCTGCGGCGTGGTGCCTGTGCAGATGCAGGCGTAGTGCTTGTCGTCGCCGCCGGCCCCCAGGATGCTGAACGTGCCGGCCAGGCTGATGGTGCTGCCGTCGATGGTCTCGCCGGCGGCATTGGCCCTGATCTGTGCAAGCGGGGTGGCGGCATCGGTGAACACGTAGTCGCGGTCGGACAGCGTCACATACAGGCTGTTGCCCACGTTGCGCAGGTAATAGTTGCCGTCCTTCTGCAGGATCTGCCACGAGGTGCTGGCGTCAAAAGGGTCGATGCGCTGCTGGTAGATGGTGGCCACGCGTGCATCGGACGGCAAGCCCTGGTAGGAGGTGTTGGTCACGCCGCGCAGACTCACGTAGCGGTCGGACACGCTGGTGTTCCACACCAGGTAGCCTTCCTGTGAGAGGGCGTGGATCAGGTAGGCCTTGGCGTTGCTCAGTTGGCCGAGGTTGCTGATGGTGTCGCCCTTCAACGGCTTCCGGGCATCCTCGGTGAAGAGGCCTTCGATCTGCATCGTACCGCCCACCATGATGCTGGCCGGCAGCGTGAGGCAGTCGTTGTCGTCGAAGTCGGCTGCCGTGAAGGTGGCGGTCAGGTACTGCGGGTTGTCGCCCACTACGGCCTCGCCCTCCAGGCGGTAGCCATAGCGCACGGTGATGCCCTTGTAGCCGAAGCCTGGCGCGGGCTGCATCTTGATGGCGAAGGGCTGGCCGTAGGGCGCTTCGAAGTTGTTCAGCTCCTGACCGTCGGCTGTGAGCACGGCGCCGTTCAGCTGCTGGTCGCTCACCCTCACCACATCGGTGTGCACGTCGAGTAGCACATCGGTAATGCCGCCGCCGTTGCTCACGATATGGTTGGCCTCGCTGGTGTTGCCGCCCGGGTCGATGTTATTCCAGTCCACTTTGTAGCGCATGCGATAGAAGCCCGGTGCCGTAGCCGCCGGAACGGTGAAGGACGGCACGCCGTTGGCTATCTGGTTGCCGTTGTTCACTGTGGTGCCGTCGCTCTTGTACCAGGTGGCCTCGGGCATGTAGGCGTTGTAGCTCACCAGGTCGCTGCCCTGGGCCGGCTTCATGTCGGCAGCCAGATCGTAGCTGAACGTGCCGTCGTTGCCCCAGTCCACATAGACGTAGGCGCTCATCCAGACACCGGTGTAGCCGAAGGTGGGCCGCACGGTGTGGCCCGGCTTGGCGCTGAACACAGCGCTTTGTGTCTTGTCGTTGTAGATAAGGCCGGCCAGGCCGCCTGCTTCCTGTGTGGTGCCGGCGTTGCTGTTGCTCAGCCCCACCTTGTCCAGGTGGCGGTCCGTGCGGGTGGGTGTCTGTGCGCGGTCGAAGTTCACGGGGTAGCGCTCGCTGGAAAAGCGGCGTGCCGGGTTGCTGTCGATGAGCAACTGGTCAAAGTAGCAGGCAAAATCGGCCGCATCGGCATGGGGCGAACGCACATCGGGCACCAGCACAAGGCTGTATATGTCGATGCCTTTCGCAGGCTCCTGGTCGGTAGCGTAGCTGAAGCCCTTGAAGCCCAGCACCACGTCCTGCCACTGATCCGATGGCTCCACGTCCGAAGTCGAGAGCGCCCAGAACTGCTCGTCCTGACCCGTTTGCCAGCTCCACTCGTCCTCTACGCGCCGCCCCAGACCGATGGCCATCAGTCGGCTGGGTGCCGGCTTGTCGGCCAGGTAGGTCATCACGTGCAGATAGCGTGTCTGCTTGGTCAGTCGGAAGGGTTCCTTCAAGTCTATGCGCACGCCGAAGGTGTTCGAGCCGAAGCGGCTGCGCTGCACGGCCAGTACGCGAGCCGAAGTGTTGGGAGGGTAGCCCAGCACAGGGTCGGTGGCAGTGCATGGGTTGGCCACAACGGCTGCGTTGCCTTTCAGCTGGCCGGTGCGGAAGGGTGACGCTTCCCACGCATCGTAAACGCCGATGCTGCCGAAGTCGTCGGTATCGAAGTTGATGGTTTGTGCCGCTGCTGTCAGCGTGGTGGCAGCCAGGGCCGTAAGGATATAGCGTTTCATGTGTATGCTTGATCTATAGGGTGGGGGTGAGGTTCAGAACACACTCAGGCTGGACAGCAGCGGACAGGCACGGCTGTCGTCGATACTGATGCGCAGGGCCTTGGCCTGATAGCCGTTGCCGTAGCTGCTGCTGGTCGAGCCGTTCAGCGGGATGATGCGCTTGTAGCCCACGGTGGTGGTTTCGCAGGTCGTGGCCAGCGGCTTCCAGGTGCTGCCGTCGGTTGCGTATTCGACATGGAAACGCTTGATACGTTGTCCCTTGCGTATGAACTCCATCAGTTGTAGGTAGCGTATGGTTTGCGGCGTGTCCCAGGTCAGTGTGATGGTGGCTGCGGTGGTGCCGTCATTGGCAGCCCAGTAGGTGTCCTTGTCGGCATCGGTCATGTTGGCAGCCTCGTAGTTGCGTGCCGCACCGGCGGTGCGTGTCTCGCTCACTTCGATGTGTGCCGCCGGCGCCAGGTCCTTGCCCAGTCGCTGGCCGAGCATCTTGCCCAGTTCGGCCAGGCGGTTCACTGTGGCTTGCGGCAGTGCCCCCGACTTGTCGGGCGGGCAGTTCAATATAAGGGTGGCATTGCGCCCCACCGTTTCCAGGTACATCTGGAAAAGACGTTCGGCCGAGAGCACCGTCTCGCCGTTGTGCCAGAACCAGCCGCCCGACGTGGCTTTTGCATCGCTCTCGCCCGGCAGCCAAATCCAGCCTTGCTCCTGCCCGTACATGCCTGTGAACGAGCCGCCGCGGTCGGCCATGGCCCAGTTGGTCTCGCCGGCCCAGCCTTGCTCGTTGCCTATCCAGCGGGCCTCGCCGCCCACGCCCCACATCACGCAGTTGGGGGCTATCTGGTGCACGCGGGCACGCAGGTTTGGAATGTCGTAGTAGATGCTGGCGTCCACGCTCACGTTGGCGTTGCGTCCGCCATAGTAGCCTGTGCCGCCGTTGGCGCCGTCAAACCACATCTCGAACTGGTCGCTGCCATATTCGGCCAGCTCCAGGCATTGACGCAGAAACACGTCGGTAACGTAGTTGTCCTCGCCGTAGAAGGCCGAGTTGCGGTCCCACGGCGACACGTAGAAGCCGTACTTCATGCCCAGTGCCTGGGCCGCTGCAGCGAAGTCGCGTGGGATGTTGGTGGCGCGGCCGTAGGCATTGCCGGCGCCGCTCACATTGTGGGTGGTGGTGGCTGTGGGCCATAGGCAGAAACCGTCGTGATGCTTCACCACGGCTATGCCCCCCTTCATGCCGGCAGCCTTCACCGCTTCCAGCCATTGGCGCGGGTTGGGCGCGGCGGTGGGCGCAAAAATCGATTCCTTTTCATCGCCGTTGCCCCATTCCTTGCCGGTGTAGGTGTTCATGCCGTAGTGGAAGAAGGCGTAGAACTCCGTCTCGTTCCACGCCAGTTGTCGCTCGGTGGGCACGGGTTGGCAGGGGGCGGGCTCGTTGTCGGGCCAGGTCAGCGCCTCGTCGGTCAGTTCAAATGGTTGCTGTGCCAGCATGCTGTTGGTGGCCATGATGGCGTATGCCAGCGTCAGGCACATAAGGTAGGTTAAAGTTCGGTGTTTCATTCGATTGAAGGCTTTGGATGGCACAAAGTTAGTGAAAGCAACGAATTAAGTGCAGCAATCCTTGCTTTTTTTCACTCTATTTCCTTATTTTTGCAGCGGAAAGACAAGAAATGGCATGGAATCGGCAACCCTATCGCTCTACGAACTGAATAATCTGGTGCGCTCCGTCCTGGAGGCTGAACTGGATGGCGAGTACTGGCTCGAAGCCGAACTCTCCGAGGTGCGCCTTGCCTCCAACGGACACTGCTATGTGGAGTTCGTACAAAAGGATGGCTCGGGCCGAACCCTTGTGGCACGTGCGCGGGGCACCATCTGGGCACGTGTGTACAACCTCCTGGTGCCCCTGTTCGAACGCGCCACAGGCGAGCGCCTTCGGGCGGGTATGAAGGTGCGCGTGCAAGTGACGGTCGGCTTCCACGAACTGTATGGCTACGCCCTCAATGTGGTGGATATCGATCCCGCCTATACGCTTGGCGACATGGCGCAGCGCCGCCGCGAGATCCTGGCCCGGCTGGAAGCCGATGGCATCGCAACCGACAACAAGGCACTGCCATTGCCTGCCCTGATGAAGCGTGTGGCGGTGGTTTCATCGGCCACGGCGGCTGGCTATGGCGACTTCTGCGACCAGCTGGAACACAACGACTACGGTCTCTGCTTCCAAGCGGAACTCTTCCCGGCCGTGATGCAGGGCACCAATGTGGAGGAGAGCGTGCTTGCCGCCCTTGAAGCCATCATGGACAGGGCCGACGAGTTCGATGTGGTGGTCATTATCCGAGGCGGAGGGGCCACCAGCGACCTGAGCGATTTCGACACCTATCCCCTGGCGGCAGCCGTGGCTCAGATGCCGTTGCCCGTAATAGTGGGCATAGGGCACGAGCGCGACGAGACCGTATTAGATTATGTAGCGCACACGCGCGTGAAGACACCTACAGCCGCTGCCGCCTTCCTCATCCAGCATGGAGCCGACCAGTTGGCTGCCCTGCAGACCCTTGCCACTACGTTCCAGACCCTTGCCGCACGTCGGTTGCAGTATCAGCAGGAACGCTTGCAACGCCTCACCGCCACCTTGCCCCGCGCCTTTGCCTTGGTGCACGAGCGACAGGGGCGACGGCTGGACAGCCTCGGCGCACGCCTCGGCATGGCAGCCCAGCGCCATCTGCTCACCTGTCACCGCCAGTTGGAGCGGCAATCGGACGGCATCGGCCAGCACGCCCGTCTGCAACTACGCGATGCCCGCACCCGTCTGCAACTGCTTCAAGGCCGCCTTGAAGCCCTCGACCCTGTGCTGCAGCTGCGCCGTGGCTACTCGCTCACCTATACCGCCGATGGCCGTCTGCTCCGTTCGGCAGCCCACGTGCCTCCCGGCACAACCCTCACCACTCGCCTGGCCGACGGCACCCTCACTTCTGTGGTGAATGACGAATGACGAATGATGAATGATGAATGACGAATGATGCCCCCTTCTTCACAGTGCATCGCGGTTTCCCGCGATGTCAAATGCCAAGCGTCGCCCCTCCTCCCTTCACTGGATTGCGCTTTCCTCACGATGAATCCCCCCCATTTCTCACCAACTCCATCCCAACATGAATAAAGAACTCACCTACGAAGCAGCCATGCAGCGCCTTGAAGCCCTGGCCCGCGAGATGGAAGCCGGTCAGGTACCCATCGACGAGCTGGCCGCCAAACTTCAGGAAGCACAGCAGCTGCTCCGCTTCTGTCAGGACAAACTCACCAAGGCCGATGCCGAAGTGCAGAAACTGCTTCAGCCGAATGAATAGGCACCACACAGCCCTTGCCCTGCTGGCCCCCCTTTCGTCGGTAGCCCTTGGCAGCCCCCTGCCTTCGGCCGCTGCGCAAAGTGCCCCGCAACGCCCCAACATCATCCTTTTTATGGTCGATGATATGGGGTGGCAGGACACTTCTGTGCCCTTTTGGACCCGTCGCACCGACCTGAATGACACCTATCGCACCCCCAATATGGAGCGTCTGGCCCGTCAGGGCATGCTCTTCACTCAGGCTTATGCCAGTGCCATCAGCTCGCCCAGTCGCTGCTCGTTGCTCACTGGTGCCAATGCTGCGCGCCACTGTGTGACCAACTGGACCCGCCAGCGCGACCGTGTCACCGACGCGCCCGACTCGCTGCTGCAGCCGCCTCAATGGAACTGCAACGGCATCTGCCAAGTGCCAGGCACCCCTCACACTTTCGTTGCCCGCTCCTATGTGGATATTCTCCGTGCTGCGGGTTACCACACCATCCATGTGGGCAAAGCGCACTGGGGCGCCGCGGGTACCCCGGGCGAGCAACCCGCTCATTTCGGCTTTGAGGTGAACATAGCAGGCCATGCCGCCGGAGGGCCCGCCACTTATCTCAGCGAGCGGCGCTATGGTTACGATGCCGACGGACGGCCCACCTACGACTTCGCCGTACCCCATTTGCAAGCCTATTGGGACACCGGCACCTTTCTCACCGAAGCCCTCACCCAGGAAGCCCTCAAGGCGCTGGACCGTGCTCAGGCCTACCGCCAACCTTTCTATCTCTACCTCTCGCACTATGCCGTGCACGTGCCCATCGACCGCGATCCGCGCTATTTTGACAAATACAAGCAGCAGGGCCTGTCGGACAAGGAGGCGGCCTATGCCTCGCTCGTGGAGGGCATGGACAAGAGCTTGGGCGATGTGCTGGACTGGTTAGAGCGCAATGGTCAGGCCGACAACACCATCGTCATCTTTATGAGCGACAATGGCGGCTATGCCACCGGAACGGCTTGGCGCGATGCTCCCCTCTACACTCAGAATCGCCCCTTGCGTTGCGGCAAGGGCTCGTTGCACGAAGGAGGCATCCGTGAACCGCTCCTGGTCCGTTGGCCTGGGGTGACCCGACCGGGCAGCCGCCAGGATGCCTGTGTTATCATCGAGGACTTCTTTCCCACCATTCTGGAGATGGCTGGCATCCGCCGCTATCAGGTGCCGCAGGTGGTCGATGGTCGTAGCTTCGTGCCGCTGCTACAGGGCCGCGCCCCTTCCCGGCACGACCGTACGCTCATTTGGAACTACCCCAACGCGTGGGGAGATACAGGCCCTGGCATCGACCTGAACTGTGCCATACGCCAAGGACGCTGGAAGTTGCTCTATTCCTACAAGACCCGTCGGCGCGAGCTCTACGACCTCTCTGCCGATATAGGCGAGGAGCACGACCTTGCTGCCATACGTCCCGATGTGGTGAGACGTCTGTCGCGGCAACTGGGGCGGCGTTTGCGTGCCATGGGAGCCCAGCGCCCCATCGTGAAGGCCACGGGACTGCCATGTCCCTGGCCCGATGAGTAAGCGTCTCATCGTCATGCATGTGGCTGCTTTTGATACGTGAGCGAACAAAAAGGAAACAATCCCAAAAGCGCAGACGGTCGCTTCGTCCTACCTTTGCAACGCAAACCTCTATAAACGCATGCCTCTATGAGACGTTTCCTCCTTCCAACCCTCCTCTTGGCTGCCGTGTCCGCAGCCACTGCTCAGAACCCTTATCTGCCCCTGTGGGAACATGTGCCCGACGGCGAACCCCGCGTCTTTCAGGACCCTGACCGCCCTGGCCATCTGCGGGCCTACATCATCGGCTCGCACGACACTCACTACAGCGAGTACTGCGGCAATGACGTGCGCATGTGGTCGGCCCCGGTTGAGGACCTGACACAGTGGCGCGACGAAGGTCCCATCTTCAAGCATTATGTCGATGGCAAGTGGGACACCATGTATGCCCCCGACCTGGTGGAGGTGCGTGACCCCGCCACCGGTCGCCTCACCTATTGGCTCTATCCCCACTCGCGCGGATGGCGGCGCACCCCGATGGTATGTCGTGCCGACCGCCCCGACGGCCCGTTCACGCCGGTGAACCTCACGCCCGACGGCCGTGCCTGTGTCGAAGGTTCGCGCATCGACTTCGACCCCTCCGTGTTCGTGCAGCCCATCACCGATAAGAAAGACCCCGACTATGCCCGTGGCTTCCGTGCCTACGTGTACTACGGGTTCCAACATTCCACGGCCTTCGAGCTGGATCAGTCCAATATGTATGCCGTGCGCCCCGGCACCGAGGTGCACGATTACTTCATTCCCGCCAGTTCGCGTTATGGCGTGGTGCGCGACCCCGAAGGCACGCAGTACCCGGCGCTCTACAGCGGGCAGAACCCAGGCGACTTCAACTTCTTCGAAGCCTCCAGCATCCGACAGGTGGGCAACAAGTATGTCATGGTGTTCTCCGGCTTCAGTGGCCCCGACTACGGCCTCGGCTCCACCAACTCGGCCCTGCGCTATGCCTATGGCGACTCGCCCCTGGGCCCGTGGCGTTCGGGCGGCGTGCTGGTTGACTCTCGCGGTGTGGTGCCCAACGAGGACGGCACCCGGCTCACGGGCACCAACTTCGCACATAACACCCACGGCTCGCTGCAGCAGATCAACGGCCAGTGGTACGTCTTTTATCACCGTCCGCCCCGTGGCTTTGCCAATGCCCGCCAAGCCATGGTGGCACCTGTCAAGATTGAATGGGACAAGAAGCCAGTGGCCAAGGGCGGCAAGGTGCGCATCGTGGCCTATGACCCCTATGCCAAGAACCAGGAGTGGACGGCACGCGCCGCCGATGGCACGGAATATACCGGCGCCGAGGTCACCAGCGAGGGCTTCCAGATTTTCGGCCTGCCACCCTATCGCTACTATTCTGCTGGTATCGCCTGCTACGTGTCCGGCCCCGGCTCCAACGAGTGGATGCAGGATAACCACGACTGCTGGTCCGATCACATGGACCTGGCCGGTGTGAAGAACGGTGGCATCATCGGCTTCAAGTACTTCGGCTTCGGAGGTCTGGCACAGTCGGCCAAGGGCCTGCCTGCGTTCCCTGGCACTCAAAAGGGCGACGGTACGCAGCTCTGCCTCAACCTCACTCCCGGTGGGCATGGCGCCTTCCGCATCCATGTTATGTTGGACGGTCCCTATGCCAATGCCGTGTGGCATGGCCGTGAGATTGCTGTGGTCGAGGTGCCGGCCGATGCACCGCGCCAGGCCACGACCTATAGTGTGCCCGTGCCCGAAGTGGAAGGACTTCAGGGCAAGCATGCCATCTATCTGCTGGTCGAAGGCCCCGAGGTGGTGGCCGAACAGAACATACGTCCGCAGTACGGGCGTGCACCGCGCCAGCAACGTCCCGAAGGGCTGCTCGCTCTGCATGGCATAGGTTTTGCCAAGCCTGGCACGCCCTGTCAGCCCCCCGTGGTGCCCACCCTCACCATCACGGCCGACGGCCATCGGGTGAATATGCAGGCGGCTCCCATCTTCAGCAGCAACACCAATGGCTACACCGAGGTGAACCACTATCAGCTCTATGCCCCGCTTACCGACGGCAGCGTGATCCAGGCTGAGGCTTCCGTGCCTGGCGTGAGCATCAAGGTGAGCCCCGTGGCCGATGGCCGCGCCACCGTGCGCGCTACTTATCAGGGCCACGAAAAGGTGTTCCTCATCAACTAATTCCTCATTATTCCTCTCGCCGGCTATGAAACGAAGCACCCTCCTTGCACTGGTCCTGCTGGCCTTAGCCTGTGGCAGCGCTTTCGCCGCCAAGACCTTCACGTCGCCCAACAAACAACTCATACTGCAGCGCACCGAGCACGGTTTCGCCCTGCGTTGCGGCGGCCATGCCGTGGTCGATATAGCCCAGGTGGGCATCAGCACCACCGCCCACGGCCACGACCTCGTGTTCCAAAAGGCCAAAGGGCCGCGCCGCATCAAGGCCGACTACCAGATGCGGGCAGGCAAGCGTCTGCACTGCACCAACGAGGCCAACGAGTACACCTTCGTCTATAACGATGCGAAGGGGCAACCTGTGCGCCTCGTGTTCCGCCTGTACAACGATGGCGTGGCCTTCCGCTACGAGTTGGAAGGGCTCGATGCCGAGCGCCTCACAGGTGAACGTACCACCTATCGCATCGCCGAGGGCACGCGGCGTTGGTTCATGCCGTGGTCCGATGGCTATGAGGGCTTCTACCCCCTTGCCACCACTGGGCGCGACCGCAACCACCGTTGGGCTTTCCCGGCGCTGGTCGAGGCTGTTTCGGGCCAGGATGCCGTCTTTGCCCTCTTTACCGAAGCCGATATCGACCGGCGACACAGTGCCGCCTCGCTATGGAACGATCAGGCCGACGACCTCTACAACGTGCGCCCCGATCAGAACGAAGTGCCCCTCAGCGGCAGCTGGCACACCCCCTGGCGTGTCATCATTGTTGGTTCGTTGGCCAGCGTGGTGGCCTCCACCCTCGTCACCGATGTGGCCTCGCCCTCGCGTGTGGACGATGCATCGTGGGTACAGCCGGGCGTGGTGTCGTGGGTGTATTGGGCGCACAACCACGGCAGCAACGACATGACCATCATCCGGCAGTACGTCGATATGGCCGTCAGCCTGCATCTGCCCTACGTGCTCATCGATGCCGAGTGGGATCAGATGAAGGACGGCTATACCGTCGAGGATGCCGTGGCCTACGCCAAGGCCAAGGGTATCAAACCCATGATATGGTACAACTCCAGCGTGGGCTGGGTGAACGGCGCCCCCACACCCAAGTATCGTTTGAACAAGCCCGAGGACCGCGAGCGAGAGCTGGCTTGGTGCGAGCGCATCGGCGTGGCCGGTGTGAAGATCGACTTCTTCTCCGGCGACAACCAGCCGAACATGGACTACTGCATCGACCTGCTTGAGGCCACCGCACGTCATCATCTGCTGTGCAATTTCCACGGCGCGCCCATTCCCCGCGGCTGGCAGCGCACCTATCCCAACCTGCTCTCCACCGAGGGAGTGTACGGGGCCGAGTGGTACAATAACGTGCCCACCTTCACGGCCCGTGCCGCTGCACACAACGCCACGCTGCCCTTCACACGCAACGTGATCGGGCCCATGGACTACACGCCATGCGCCTTCTCCGACTCACAACACCCGCACATCACTACCCACCCGCACGAGCTGGCGCTGACGGTGCTCTATGAGAGTGGCCTGCAGCACCTGGCCGACCGTCCTGAGAGCTTTCTGGCGCAGCCGCAGGCAGTGCAGGATTTCCTGGCCGGGTTGCCCGCAGCCTGGGATGACACACGCCTCGTCAGCGGCTATCCTGCCGACCATGCCATCATAGCCCGTCGTAGCGGCCGCACCTGGTACGTGGCGGGCATCAATGGTACCGATGCCGAGCGCGATTTCGACCTTAGCTCATTGCCCGCCATGGTGGGGCCAGTGGGACGCGTGTCCTGTTTCTTCGATGCCGACGAGGATCGCGCATGGGCATTACAGCAACGTCACACCCTGCCTGCCAAGGTGCATGTGCGGGGCCGCGGCGGTTTTGTGCTGGTGGTCAGCCCTGTCTGAGCCGAGTACCCCTTGGCGTGGCATTCACACAATAATCCTTCTGTAACGAACGCTGTAACGATATGAAAAAGTTACTTTTGATAGCCGTGGTCGCCCTGTCGCAGACCCTTGCACTGGCCCAGCCCACCTACCAGTGGCAGGATCCCAAGCTGCCTACGGCCCAACGCGTGGAGAACCTGCTGGGCATGCTCACCCCCGAGGAGAAGGTGGGACTGATGATGAACAAGGCCATCTCCATCGACCGCCTCGGCATACCCTCTTACAATTGGTGGAGCGAAGCCTGCCACGGCGTGCGCCAGGACGGCTACACCGTCTATCCGCAGCCCATAGGCATGGCAGCCGCCTTTAATGCACAGCTGGTGTTTGACGTGTTCAGCCAGGTGAGCGATGAGGCCCGTGCCAACTGGAACCGCTCGGACCACAACGTGTTTGGCGTGCCCATGGGTGTTACCTATTATCCCGGCAACCCCGAGCTTACTTTCTGGTGCCCTAATGTGAATATCTTCCGCGACCCCCGTTGGGGACGCGGCCAGGAGACCTGCGGCGAGGACCCCTACCTCAATGCCGTGCTGGGGGTGCAGACGGTGCTGGGCATGCAGGGCAACGACCCGCACTACTTCAAGACGCATGCCTGCGCCAAGCACTATGCCGTGCACAGCGGCCCGGAGCCTTTGCGCCACTCCATGAACGTGGAGCCCACCAACCGCGACCTGTGGGAAACCTACCTGCCGGCTTTCAAGGCTTTGGTCAAGAAGGCCAACGTGCGCGAGGTGATGTGTGCCTACCAACGTTTCGAGGGAAAGCCCTGCTGCACCAGCGACCGCCTGCTCATCGATATCCTACGCAACAAGTGGGGTTACGACGGTATCGTCCTGACCGACTGCGACGCCATCAACAACTTCTTCAACCGCGGCCAGCACGAGACACACAAGGACGGCCTCTCTGCCTCAGTCGATGCCGTGCTCAACGGCACCGACCTGGAGTGCGGCAAGGTGTTCATGTCCCTGACCGAGGGCTTAAAGCAGGGGCTGATCCGCGAGGCCGACCTCGACGCCCACCTGCGCCGCACCCTCACCGGCCGCTTCCAACTGGGCATGTTCGATCCGCCCGAACTGCTCCCGTGGGCAAATATACCTGCGTCTGCCATTAGCAGCGAGGCCCACGACAGTCTGGCCACTCAGGCTGCGCGGGAGTCGATGGTGCTGCTGGCCAACCCCCGCGGCGTGCTGCCCCTGTCCAAGCACATCCGTACGCTGGCCGTGGTGGGGCCGAATGCCGACGACATCGAGCTGCTCAACGGCAACTACGGCGGCACGCCTTCCAAGGCCCACCAGCACTCGCTTCTCGACGGCATCCGCGCGGCAGTGCCCGACGCGCGCATTATCTACCACAAGGCGTGCGAGTTGAACGACGACTATCAGACCCTGCACCACCTGCCCGACTTCAACGACGGCCGTGGTGTGAAGGTCGAGTTCTTCAACAACCGTGATCTGAGCGGCGAGCCGGCCAAGACCGACTATTACACCGACCTCAACTTCTCCACCTTCGGAGCCTGGGGCTTTGCCCAGGGCGTGAACCGCGACACCCTGTCCGTACGCATCAGCGGCCAGTACAAGGCCACTTTTACGGGCGATATGAAATACACCCTCAGCACCGACAACGGCTATCGGCTCAAAGTGAACGGCCAGGTGGTTGAGGAGGCTGCACCCACCCAAGGCCGCAGTTTCCGCCGACAGGTGCAGTACAAGTCGTTCCCTGTAACCGAAGGCCAGACCTACGACGTATGCATCGAGTACCGCCATGGCAACAGCCAGTTTGCCATGCTGCGCGGCGACATCTGCGAGCGTCGGCTGGTCGATTTCAGCCAGCTGGCAGCCGAAGCCGGCCAGGCCGAGGCCATCGTCATCATCGGTGGCATCAGCGCCCGCATGGAGGGTGAGGGGGGCGACAAGCAGACCATCGAACTGCCTGCCGTGCAGCAGCGACTGGTGCGTGCCATGCACCAGACGGGCCGTCCGGTGGTGTTCGTGAACTGCTCCGGCTCGGCCATCGCTTTCGGCAGCGTCGAGGGGCAGTACGATGCCCTGCTGCAAGCGTGGTACCCCGGCCAGGGTGGCGCCAAGGCTTTGGCCGAAGTACTCTTTGGCGACTACACGCCCGGCGGCAAACTGCCCGTCACCTTCTACCGCTCGAACGATGACCTGCCCGACTTCCTGGACTACTCCATGCAGAACCGCACCTACCGCTACTTCACCGGCCAGCCCCAGTATGCTTTCGGCTTCGGGCTGAGCTACACCACCTTCGCGCTGGGGCGTGCCACCGCCTCGACCCGTGCCCTGAAAGCCGCAGCCCTGCGCAAGGGCAAGAGCGTCAGCGTGGCCGTGGCCGTGACCAACACCGGCAGCCGCGAGGGCAGCGAGACCGTGCAGGCCTACGTGAAGGCGCTGGACGATGCCGGCGCTCCCATCAAGGCGCTGAAGGGCTTCCAGAAGCTCAACCTCAAACCCGGCGAGACCCGCACCGCCACCATCGTCCTTGATGCCGAGGCTTTCGAATACTACGACCGCGAGGCTGACGAACTCAGCGTCAAGAAGGGTCGTTACCAACTGCTGGTGGGCACCTCATCCCGCGACGCCGACCTGCAACCGTTGCCCTTCATGGTCAAGTAACAAAGCAATCCTTCCGCTACCTGTCAGCGTGGGCCGTCCGGTTCTGGCCAGTACCACGTCCGTTTAGGTGCTGTGCTTGCAAATACAACAATCCCCATCATCGCACCATGTTCCAGCGTCCGATACAAACTTTCTTCAGCATCCTGCTCCTGGGCCTGTTTTCCTTGCAGCTTCGGGCTGCCGCTGTGCGCCATTCGGAGCCTCTCAACCGCGAGTGGCGTTTCTATCTTGGCGATGCCGAAGGGGCAGCACAGCCCAACTACGACGATGCCTCGTGGCAGCAGATAGGCTTGCCGCATTCCTTCTCCATTCCCTACTTTCAGTCCAGCCACTTCTACACAGGCTATGGCTGGTATCGGCACGAGCTCAGCCTCACCAAGGCCGATGTGAAGCAGCGGCTCAGCTTAGAGTTCGATGGCGTGTTTCAGGAGGCCGAAGTGTATGTCAACGGGCAGCTGGCGGGCAGCCACACGGGCGGATATACCGCTTTCAATATCGACTTCAGCCATTTGGCACAGGTTGGCCGCAATCTGATCGCCGTGCGGGTGAACAACCTGTGGCGTCCCGTTGTGGCTCCACGCGGCGGCGAACATGTATTCAGTGGCGGCATCTATCGCAGCGTGCGACTGGTGAAGACCAGCGCCAAGGCTCGCATAGCCTGGAAAGGGGTGGCTATCACCACACCGGGACTGGAGCAGAGCCAGGGTCAGATGGCCGACGTGCAACTGGCCGTGACGCTCTGTGGCAGCGGAGCATTGCGTGTCATGGCCCACATCCTCGATGCCGCTGGCACGGTGGTGGGTAGTGCCGAGGCCATAGCACGTCCTGAGACGGGCGGCACCTACAGCCTGTGCATATCCGACCTCCGGGCACCGCACCTGTGGAGTCCCGATACACCTTATCTATATAGTGCGCGCGTACGCTTGTATGATGGCAGCAAACTGCTGGACGAGGTCACCGAGACCTTCGGCTTCCGCTGGTTCCGCTGGAGTAAGGACGAAGGCTTCTTCCTGAACGGGCGCCACTATTACTTCCGTGGTGCCAATGTGCACCAGGATCAGGCCGGCTGGGGCGATGCCGTGACCGAGGCTGCCGCCCGCCGCGACGTGCGTATGGTGCGCGAAGCCGGCTTCGACATGATTCGCGGTTCGCACTATCCGCATTCCGATGCTTTCGTCGATGAGTGCGACCGCCAGGGTATCCTCTTCTGGAGCGAAGCCCCCTTCTGGGCAACGGCCGGCACTAAGGCCGACGGCTCGTGGACGGCCAGCGGCTATCCCGTGCTGGCAGCCGACACGGCCGCCTTTGAGGCCAGTGCCTTGCAGCAACTGGAGGAGATGATTTGCCAGCAACGCAACCACCCGTCGGTGTTTGTATGGAGTATGTGCAACGAACCCTTCTTCTCCGACGAGCGTGCCATGGCCGGCGTGCACCGGTTGTTACGCCGCATGGTGGCGCGTTCTCATCAGCTGGATCCCACCCGCCCTGCTGCCATCGGCGGCGCGCAGCGTCCGTTGGGTGCGCAACGCATCGACTTGATCGGCGATATCGCTGGCTATAACGGCGACGGTGCCACCATACCCGACTTCCAGCACCCCGATGTGCCCAACGTGGTGACCGAATACGGCACTGTGGCCAGCGACCGTCCCGGCCAGTACATACCCAACTGGGGCGACCTGGCGCGCGACGAGGGCTGGCGCGGACGTCCGTGGCGCGGCGGCCAGGCTATCTGGTGTTGTTTCGACCACGGCAGCATCTTTGGCGAGTCCATGGGTAAGATGGGCATCGTGGACTACTTCCGGCTGCCTAAACGCTCTTGGTATTGGTACCGCAATGCCTACCGTCAGGTGCCGCCCCCCGAGTGGCCAACCGAGGGCACACCAGCGCGTCTGGGCCTTGTTGCCAGCAGCACCACCGGTATCAGGGCCGATGGCACCGATGATACACAACTCATAGTGAGTGTGCTGGATGCCGACGGGCGCCAGCTCAGCAATAATGCCACCGTGACGCTGACCATTGTGGATGGCCCGGGCCAGTTCCCCACGGGGCGCAGCATCACTTTCTCACCTGGCACCGACATACGCATGGACGAGGGTATGGCTGCCATCGCCCTGCGCTCATATTATGCCGGCACCACACATGTGGTGGCCACAAGCCCTGGCCTGCAGTCCGATACGCTTTGTCTGCAGTTCACCCACGCACCGAAATGGCAGCCCGGGAAGACGTACGAGGTAGAATCCCGCCCCTATGTGCGCTATGAGCAACCTGTGGTGCAGGAAGAGACCTACGGCGTGAACAGCCCCACCTTTGCTTCGTCGGCTGCGCCCGGACACAGCCCCGGCCATGCGGCCGACGGGCAGGCCGCCACTTATTGGCAACCGGCCGATGCTGCTGGTGGAAGCGCCGGTGCCGAAGGTCCTTGGTGGACGCTGGATGTGGAGCGCCGCCTGTCGCTCAGTGCCGTTAGCATCAGCTTTGTGGAGCCTGTGGCCCAGGCCATTGTAGAGGTCTCGGCCGATGCTGCCCAGTGGACCACCATCCAGCAGCTGAACCATGTGCGCGATGTGCGCTTCACGCTGCCCGCGCCGGTCGCTGCCCGCTTTATCCGTGTCCGCTTCCCGCAGGGCACCCACCCCAAAATAACCGATGTACAAGTCAGAGGCATCATAAAACCCAACCTATGAAACGTTCTATCCACTTATCCCTTCTGTTGCTGCTCCTTCCTTTTGCAGCCACCCATGCCCAGCAGCCGACCAAGCCCTCGCCGGCCCAACTTACTGCTGCTGCCCACCACCGCAACCCCATAGTGCAGACCTGCTACACCACCGACCCCGCGCCGCTCAACGTGGGTGACTCCGTTCTCTATGTGTTCACGGGCCACGACGAGGCAGGTGCCGACTTCTTCTGGATGCAGGAGTGGCGCGTGTATAGCACGCGCGACATGGTCAACTGGCAAGACCACGGCTCGCCCCTGGCACTGGAGAGCTTCACCTGGGCCGACGACCGCGCCTGGGCGGCACAGGTGGTTGAACGTGGCGGTAAGTTCTACTGGTACGTGTGCGCCCACTCCAAGCTGTCGGGTGGCATGGCCATCGGCGTGGCCGTGGCTGACAGACCCGAAGGCCCCTACCGTGATGCGCTGGGCCGACCGCTCTACGACAATGGCTCGTGGGACCATATCGACCCCACCGTGTGGGTGGACGAGGCGTCGGGCCGCTGTTGGGTGCTGTGGGGCAACCCGCGCATCTATATGCTGGAACTGCAACCCGACATGATTCATGCCAAGGGCGACGTGCGGCTCATCGATATGACCGAGGAAGGCTTTGGCGCCCCCGATGCCCGTCAGCGCGAGCAGGGCAAACAATACAAGGACACCTATGTCGAAGGCCCGTGGCTGATGCGTGCCCCCGAGGGCGTGCCCGCACAGCGTGCCTGGTACCTGCTCTATGCCGCCGGCGGCGTGCCCGAGCATATCAGCTACAGTTCGGCAGCCCAGCCCGAAGGGCCGTGGCACTATGAGGGCGAGGTAATGCCGCTGGGGGGCACCGACTCGTTCACCAACCATTGTGGCGTGGTGACCTTCCGTGGTCACAACTATTTCTTCTACCACACCGGCCACCTGCCTGGTGGTGGCGGCTTCGGCCGTAGCGCGGCGGTGGAGGAGTTCAGCTATACGCCCGACGGGCGCTTCCCCACCATTCGCCCCACCCGCAGCGGTGTAGGTCCCATAGCCACCTTCTGCCCCTATCGGCGTGTGGAGGCTGAGACCATGGCCTACTCCTACGGCCTGGCCACGGCACAGATGCTGGTGCCACACCCGCACATGGCCAACCGCGAGCAGCTGGGTGTGTATGTGACACGTGTACACAATGGCGACTGGCTGCGGCTGGACAACGTGGACCTGGGTGCGATGGGTGCCCGCCACTTCACGGTGCGTGCTGCTTCGGGCCTGCGTGGCGGCCGCATCGAGCTGCGTGTGGACAGTTTGAACGGCCGTTCGCTGGGCAGCATCGAGATAGACGGCACTGGCGGCTGGGAGCAGTGGCGTACTTTCACGGCATGGCTGCCGCGCATAGCCACCGGCGTGCACGACCTATACCTCGTGTTCCACGGCCGTAAGGGCCCCGAACTGTTCAACCTGGACTGGTGGCAGCTGGCCGACGATGCCGATGTGAACCTGCCCATACTGCAAACCCACTATACGGCCGACCCCTCTCCGTTGGTCATCGGCGACACGCTCTACCTCTACGTGAGCCATGACTCGCACGTGGACGAGATTCTGGATCAAAACGAGCGCAACTCGGCCGGCTTTTTTATGTACGACTGGCTGCTATACACCACCACCGATATGGTCAACTGGACTGACCACGGTGCGGTGGCCTCGCTGCGCGACTTCAGCTGGCGTTCGCGCGACAACGGTGCCTGGGCCATCCAGACGGTACAGCGCAATGGCAAGTTCTACCTCTACGCCCCGCTGCACGGACACGGCATCGGCGTGCTGGTGGCCGACTCGCCCTACGGTCCCTTCAGCGACCCGCTGGGCAAGCCACTGGTGTGGCAGCGTGAGCACTGGGACGACATCGACCCCACCGTGTACATTGACAAGGACGGACAGGCGTGGATGTACTGGGGCAACCCCAACACCTACTACGTGCGTCTGGGCCGTGACATGATCTCAACCGAAGGCCCCATAGTGAAGTTGGACTACCATATCGACCACTACCAGGAGGGCCCGTGGTTGTACGAGCGGCAGGGCCACTGGTATCTGGCTTACGCCTCCACCTGCTGTCCCGAGGGACTGGGCTATGCCATGGCCGACGCACCCACCGGGCCGTGGACCAGTCAGGGCTACATCATGGCGCCCACCCCGCGCGACCGCGGCAACCATCCCGGCATTGCCGATTTCCACGGCCACACCTACGTGTTCGGGCAGAGCTATGACCTGCTGCACCACGAAACCAACCGCCACTACGAGCGTCGCAGCGTGAATGTGGCTGAGATGCACTACAACCCCGATGGTACCATACGCGAAGTGCCCTACTGGCTCGACCTGCGCCTGCCCGAGGCCGTGGCCACCCTCAATCCCTACCGTCGCACCGAAGCCGAGACCATGGCTTGGGGATATGGCCTGCGCACAGAGAAGGTAAGAACCACCACCGAGCCCAGCCGCGCAGATGGGGCCACCTCCGGCATCAAGGACTCGAAGATAGACAGGCTGTATCTGCCCAGTACGGGCAAACGTAACTTGTACGTGTACGACCTGGATGAGGGCGAGTACATACGCCTGCGGGCCGTGGACTTCGGCAAGAAAGCCGCGCGCCGCTTCAGTCTCCAGGCTGCTGCGGCACAAGGCGCCGAGGCCACCATCAGCATCCACATGGACGCACCGGGCGGTCCCCTTTTGGGCACCCTCGACATCGGCTCAACTGGAAGCGCTGACACCTATCGCAGCCACACCGTGACCCTGGCCTCCAAACTGGCCGTCGGCATCCACGACCTGTACTTCTGCATAGATCGCGCCAAGGGCGATGTGCGTCTGGACTGGTGGCAATTCGCAAGGTAGCGCTGCACAGGGGGCTCGAACCCTGCCCATGCGGAACCCTGTGTCGGAAGGCTTTCAGGCGTTGACACTACTTTGACTTACATTAATCAATACAATCTATATGAACCTGAACAAACTGCATTCTTTGCTCCCCAGCACGGGAGCTGTCAAGGGGCTGCCGGTTCTGGCGCTGCTCCTGTTGCCCTTGTCGCTGCGTGGCCAGGAGGCCTCGGGCGAAGGACCCACCATGGGGTGGAGCTCATGGAACACCTATGGCGTAAACATCAACGAAGGCGTCATCCGCAGCCAGGCCACGGCCATGGTCAGCAAAGGGCTGAAGGCCGTGGGCTATCAGTACATCAACATCGACGACGGCTACTTCGGCGGGCGCGACCCGCAGACGGGCCACCTGCTCATACACCCTCAACGCTTTCCCAACGGCCTGAAAGGGTTAGTGGATTTCATCCATAAGTTAGGGCTGAAGGCCGGCATCTACAGCGATGCCGGGCGCAACACCTGCGGCAGCATGTTCAGCGGCGACCCCATAGGCAAGGGCGTGGGGCTGTACGAGCACGACCAGCAGGATGCCGACTTCTTCTTTAAGGACTTGGGCTTCGACTTCATCAAGGTGGACTTCTGCGGCGGCTCGTGGTTCCACAATGAAGACCACTTGGTGCTGAACGAGCGCGAGCGCTATACCGCCATCGCGCAGGCCATCAAGAACACCGGCCGCACCGACGTGCGCATGAATGCCTGCCGGTGGGCTTATCCTGGCACATGGATCAGTAACGTAGCCGCATCGTGGCGCACCACCGGCGATATCAACTGCTCGTGGGGCAGCGTGCGCGGCATACTGCTGGAGAATCTCTACCTGTCGGCCTACTGCCAGGACGGGCACTACAACGACATGGATATGCTGGAAGTGGGGCGGTGGCTCTCGCAGGTGGAGGACGAGACCCACTTCGGCATGTGGTGCATCATGGCATCGCCACTGCTCATAGGCTGTGACATGGCTAACCTGAAGCCAGCCACACTCAACCTGCTCAAGAATAAGGAACTTATCGCTTTGAACCAGGACCCGCTACACCTGCAAGCCTATGTGTGCCAACGCGATGACTCGTGCTACGTACTGGTGAAGGACATCGAGCAGGCGTACGGACCGAAGCGCGCCTTTGCCGTGTTCAACGCATCGGACCACGAACAGACCGTGACCGTGGATTTCGCCGCCATGGATCTGGGCGGCACCATCGCCCTGCGCGACTGCTTCAAGCGCCGCAGCGCCGGTACCGCCGAGGGCACCTTCGATGTGACCGTGCCTGCCCACGGAACGGCCATCTACACCGCCACCGCCACCGAACGCCTGGAACGTACACTCTACGAGGCCGAAACGGCCTTCAACGGCACCTACCAGGAACTTGCGAACAACCAGACGTTCCCCAGTGCCAGTTTCGACGACCGTGCCACCATTTGCTCAGGTGGGTGCAAGGTGGGCTGGCTGGGCAATAGCGGCGACAACGACTTGCAGTGGCGCAACGTGTACAGCCCTACCGGCGGACGTTACAAACTGACCTTCGGCTTTGTGTGTGCCGACAGCCGTTCGGCCATGCTCTATGTGAATGGTCAGCGTGTGCAGAGCCTGACTGGCCTGACATCAGGCAGCATGAACCGCGTGGGTACACGCACTGTCACCGTCAAGCTGAAGGCCGGCGAGAACATTGTACGCCTGACCAACCCATCGGCCTGGATGCCCGACATGGACTACATGAAGGTGGAGCTGCTTGAGGCCGACGGCATTGGCCAGTTGGTGCCCGACGCTCCCGACAAGGCTGCAGCTCAAAACTATTACGACTTATCCGGGCGGGCCGTCAGCCCCCAACAGGCACGCGACGGCCACGTCGCCGGCATCTACGTAACGGCCGATGGTCGCAAGGTGCTCACGCATCGTCCCACAGGAGCCGAATAAAAGGAAGGCATAACGGATTATGCTAATGAAACGAATTAGTGCGGCACGTTTCGCAGGTGCTGCACTAATTCGTTTTTTATAAAGCCCGTTGCCTATTCCTCAAACAGCTTCGGGTCCAGGGGCTTCACTTTCAGACTGCGCAGCCAGGTGATATCCGCCGATGGCACGCAATCGTGGTGGAACAGCCACCAGCGGTTGTCGTAGCACACGATGCTATGGTGTGTGGTCCATCCCACCACAGGCTGCAGCAGCTCGCACTTGAAGCGGAATGGGCCGTAGGGGTTGTCGCCCACGGCCAGGCAGAGCAGGTGGCTGTCGCCGGTGGAGTAGGAGAAGTAGTAGCGGCCGCCCACTTTGTGCATCCACGAAGCCTCGAAGAAACGGTGTGGGTCTGATGCACACAACGGCTGGCCGTGGTCATCGACAATCACCACGGGGCGGGGTGCCTCGGCAAACTGCAGCACATCGTCGCTCATGCGGGCCACGAACGAGGGCAGGGCAGGGGCCTGGGCCGGGGCGAAGAGCTCGGTGCGCTTGTCCGGTGCGTGCCCGATGTCGGCATAGCCTTTTGGAGCCGGTAAGGTGTCAGGCTGGCCCAGAGGGGCGAAAGGCGCTGCCAGGGGCACGTGCCACTGTAGTTGTCCGCCCCACAAGCCGCCGTAATAGCAGTAAATCTGGCCGTCGTCATCCTTGAACACGCAGGGGTCGATGCTCATGGCCCCGCGGATGGGGTGCGGCTGTGGGTGGAATGGCCCTTCGGGGCTGTCGGCCACAGCCACGCCCAGGTGGAACTCGCCATTGGCATCCTTGGCCGAGAAAATTAGGTAGTACTTGCCGTCCTTCTCCACCACGTCGTTGTCCCACATCTGTCGCTCGGCCCAGGGCACCTGGTCCACGTCGAGCAGGCAGCCGTGGTCGGTAACGGGGGCCGTCATCGGGTCGCCTTGCAGCGAGAGTACGTGGTAGTCGCGCATCTGGAAGTGTCCCCCGTCATCGTCGAAGGGCTCGCCCGAGTCGCGGTCGTGCGAAGGGTAGATGTACAGGCGGTTGTTGAACACGTGCACCGACGGGTCGGCCATGAATACCTCAGTGGGGAGAAGGTAGCGGGAGTCAGATGCTTCTGCCGTGGACGCTCCCCCTTGCCCCTCCCTGTTAGGGAGAGGAGTAGGATGGATTTGACTTTCTGAATGTGTACTCATTGTCTTTATCTTTTATCTCTTATCTTTTATCTCTTATCTCTTATCTCTCCTCTCAATCTCCCGGTTTATCTCGTCCACCTTCTCATCGGTCAGCTCATATTTCGAGATAATCCACATGGCCAGGAGCAGGAGCATGGCGGGGATGACGCACACCAGCCAGCGGATGCCTTCCTGAGCCAGTGCGGGCAGCACCTCCATGTTGTTCATGAAGTAGGCGCCGGCGGCATTGCCCACGCTCATCATGGCAAAGGCGGTTACGAAGAATAGCGCCACCACGCGCAGCGGGCGGTTGCGCACGAACTCTTTCCACAGGTCGGACACACGCACGTTCTTCGTCTCGGCCTCGTCCATCACCACGCGCTCCTTCGTCTGCGAGAAGCAGAACACCAGCAGGGCCAGGCCTACCAGCGCAAAGATGAGCATGGCGACGAACCACGCGTGCGAGTCCTTTGGCAGGTTGCTGGCCTCGTCGGTGGGCTTGTAGTTGACCAGCCACAACACGAAACCGGGCACCACGCCGCCCAGTGCCATGCCGGCTTTGAAGAAGATCCCCGTGAGCGCGTTAACGATACCGCTGATGCGTCGGCCGGTGGTGTACTCGCCGTAGCTGATTACCTCGGGTATGAGGGCCCACATGTAGCCAGTAGCAACGATGACACCTGTGGACTTGACAAACTGGGCAATATAGACCAGCACGATGTGTTCCTGCACCGAGCCCACGCGGCTGATGGCGTAGAGCAGCACCATGCCCAGAATGGCCACGGAGAGGAATATGTAGAACATATTCTTCTTGCCCACCTTCCGCTTGATGGCCGGCACCAAGGGCATGAAGATGAACGAGGGCAACGAGCCAAGACCCATGAAGAAGGCCATCTGCCAAGGCAGTTCGGCACCGGCCAGCGTGGCCACCAGGAGCGGCACACCTGCCGACACGCACAGGCCGCCCACGTTGGCCATGAACATACGCGTGGAGGTGAGCACGGTAATCTCGTCCGTGTCGCGTGTGAGCGATGAATTCAGCGCACCATAGGGCACGTTGATCAGGGTGTAAAGCATGGACATGCCCACATAGGTGATGTAAGCGTAGAGGAGTGAGGGCTTGAAGCCGTCCCAGAAGCACAGGATGGCCAGAATGGTGAGAGGGATGCCGCCCAGAATCAGGTAGCTGCGGTACTTGCCCCAGCGCGGTGTATGCTTATCGACAAAAGTGCCCACCAACGGGTCCCACACCACATCCACCAGGCGCACGATGAGGAACATGGTGCCGGCCAGACCCGCCGAACGGGCTGCGTCGCCGCCCAGCACATACACATCGGTGTAGAAGAACAGCAAGTACATGCAGATGGTCTGGTAAATGAGGTTTTGGGCCAAGTCGCCCGCACCGAAGCCGATGCGCTGAAGCCACGACAGGCGGACGAAGCCGCTGACGGCTTTCTGTGAGGATGGGTTGCTCATAGTGTCGATAATAGGTTTTATGGGTTTTAATATAGATGAACGGGCTGGTGGGCGCAGTGTGCGCCTATGTCGCTGCAAATTTAGCCTAAAAAGCCAAGGCATCGCATCGTTCTGGCTTTTATTTTGGCCGATGTGACGCTTTTTGAGGCGTTTTGAGACGCAATCGTAAACTTTTCACACCGAAAAACGCTTACTTTGCCCACAAAAACAACACACGCCATCCTATGCAAATGCTCAGTTACACCCGCATCCGCGGCCTCCTGTTCCTTATTGCTTGTCTGTGCAGTGCCCATGTGCCTGCCTCAATCCGCCTGCCGCGTTTTATTTCCGAAGGCATGGTGCTGCAGCGCCATCAGCCCGTGCAGTTGTGGGGTTGGGCCGAACCCGGCCAGACGGTGCGCCTGGAACTGGCCGTCGCCAAGGGGCGCTTCCCGTTGCAGTCGGCCAAGGGCGCAGGCAAGGCCGGTGCTGAAAGTCTGCGCGTGGCGGGGCCGTGCCTGACCGCTACTGCGGTGGCCGATGCCGATGGCCGCTTTGCCTTCGACCTGCCGGCTATGAAGGCCGCCGGCCCGATGGCGCTGACCCTTTCCGCACCCGACCAGACGGTGCGCCTGGCCGATGTGTGGGTGGGCGATGTGTGGCTGCTGAGCGGCCAGTCGAACATAGACGTGAATTTGGAACGCGTGCATCCGCAGTACCCCGACGAGATAGACCGCGACAGCACCGACCGCGTACACATCTTCCAGGTGCAGAACGAGGCCGTGTTGGAGGGCCCACGTCAGGATGTGCGCAGCAGCGGATGGCACACGCTATCGGCACGTACGGCCTGGCATTTCACGGCCCTCGGCTATTTCCTGGGTAAGCGCATGGCTGCCGAGACCGGCGTAGTGCAGGGTGTGATACAGAGCAGTTGGGGCGGTACACCCATCGAGGCATGGTTGCCCATAGATAGTGTGCGCAGCATTGACCCGCGCATGGCGACTCAGGCACAACTCTATGCCGATGCCGAACTGCGCCGTGCAGCCAACGAGGCCAATAATCGTGCCGCGCAGCGGTGGAACCAACTGCTGGACGCTGCCGACCCCGGTGTGGTCGGACAGTGGGCACAGCCGGCGCTGGACGAGAGCGGTTGGCTGTCAGCCAGTCAGTATCGGTTGCCCGTGCCGCCCGGCCCCTTCTGCGGAACCCTGTGGCTGCGACAGCATATCCGGGTGGATGCTGCACATGCCGGGCAGCAGGCGTTGCTGCTGCTGGGCACGCTGGTGGATGCCGACCGCACATATCTGAACGGGCGCATGATAGGGCAGACCTTTTACCAGTACCCGCCGCGGCGCTATGCCATACCGGCGGGGTTGCTCAAGGAGGGCGACAACGTGCTGACCGTGCGCTTTGTGAACCGTGGGCTGGCACCCTGTTTTGTGCCGGAGAAGCCCTATCGGATTGAGTGGGCCGACGGTACTGCACAGCCGCTGGCCGAGCAGTGGTTGTGCCGCATAGGCACCACCATGCCCGACCAACCATCCATGCCTACAGGCTTCCAGAACATGGCCGCTGCCACCTACAATGGCATGTTGCTGCCGCTGGCACCCTATGGGCTGGCAGGCGTGGTGTGGTACCAAGGCGAGTCGAACACCGAGCGTGCCGAGGTGTACGAGCGTCAGCTGCACAGCCTGATGGGCAGTTGGCGTGCGACCTTCAAGCAGCCGCAGTTGCCCTTCGTCATTGTGCAGTTGCCGGGCTTCATGGCCCCCAGTGCCCAGCCGCAGGAGAGCGGATGGGCCCGTCTGCGCGAGAGCCAGCGCCGCGCCGCCGCTGCCGATGCCCATGCCGGGCTGGCCGTGGCCATCGACTTGGGCGAGGCCAACGATATCCACCCGTTGCGCAAGAAGGAGGTGGCTCAGCGCGTGGCACTGGTGCTGGACCGCCTGGTATATGGCAAACAGGTGCCGCAGGCCCCGCAGCCCCTCCGTGCCGAATCGCGCAGCGATGGTACCGTGGTGGTGAGCTTTGACCAGCCGGTGCACGCCACACAGGGCTTCGAACTGGACGGGAACGACGGTCGCTTTCGTCAGGTCAAGGCCACAACACAAGGCAGCCGTGTGGTGCTGCAAGGCACCGGCCGGCGTGTGCGCTATGCCTGGAAACACAACCCCACTGAAGCCGACTGCCGAGCAGCCGATGCGCGTGCGCTGCCCGCCACACCGTTCCAGCTGGACGTGCAGCCAGCAGAAAAATGAACGTCCGGCGACGTTTTTTTCGGGATTTTGTGAACCTATGTTGAGAAGAAGTACTATCTTTGTGCGCAGATACTAACTGTCAATCGCAAGAATCAACCATGAAACGCTTTCTGAGAAGAAGCTGTCTCCTACTGACCATCCTTTCTTGCGCCCTCGCTACGATGGCGCAGCAAACCTTTTTCTATGGCAGCGACCGCCTGCCATCATCGCTCATCACCGCACTGGCTCAGGATGCCGACGGCCTGCTTTGGGTAGGCACGGAGCAGGGGCTGAGCAGTTTCGACGGCTACCGCTTTACATCCCACCACCTGGCCGGGGTGGGGCAGAGCGCCGTGGCGGGCAATGAAATCAGTTCGCTGCTGGCCACCGACAACGGGCAGCTGTGGATCGGGACGGCCGTGGGCCTGTTGTGCCGCGATCGGGCCACCAACCAGTTCCTCAGCGTGAGTTTTCCTCCCGGCATCCATCCGCGTGTGTCGGCGCTGCTGCAAACTCGCACCGGCATGCTGCTGGCCGGCACGGCAGGCTATGGTCTGTACCGTATCGACCCGGACAGCCTGCAGGCCATTCGCCTGAACGACTATGCCCCAGCCACTGACAACGACTATTTTGTCCGCCTGTTTGAGTCTCACGACGGCACCGTGTGGAAAAGCAGTCCTACGGGGCACACCTACGGTCGCAAGCCCAACGGACAGTTGCTGCACCGGCCGGGCGAGGCAACCGACTTCTACCAGCAGGACGGACGTCTGCAACTGCTAAGTCAGGCCAGCTCGGTGGCCACCACCGATGCCGAGGGTAATGTATATATAGGTACGCGCGGGAGTGGCTTGCTTTGGAAACCGGCCGGACAGTCGGAACTGAAGCCGCTGGGCATCGATGTGGGCGGATTCGACGTCAGGCGTGCCCGGGTCAGTGCCTTGCTCGTGGACCGCGACTACCGCCTCTGGGTGGGATGCCGCGGCCGGGGCCTGCTCATGGTGCCGTTGGGGCGCAAGCCGCTGTTCCAGCAGTGGAGTCTGGCCCGACAGGGCTACCAGACGGGCACTTGTGTGACGGCCATTGCCGAGGGCGACGAGGGCACCGTGTGGTGTGCCGTGCAGGGCGGCGGCATCTACGGCTTCGACCGCCAAGGGCGCGTTATAGCCCATCCGTCGGCCCCGGCCGGCGTGGAGAGCCTGCTGCGCGATGCCCAGGGTCGCTACTTCATTGGCACCACCGACGGTCTGTACAGCTACGACCCTGTCAGCGGCAACGCGCGCCTGCTGCAGCGAGCCGACGGCCATGTGATCAATGCCATGGCTGACCTGTCTCCCGACCTTCTGGCTCTGTCGGCATTCGGCATCGGCATGCGGCTGATTGATAAGACGTCGGGCCGCATCGAGGCCACGCTGACTATGCGTGACACCGACACGTTGCGGCGCGGACGCCTGTGCAACGACTGGATCCATGCCTTCGACGTGGACAATCGCGGTCGCCTGTGGATTGGCACGGCATCGGGCGTGAACTGCTTCGACCCTAACACACGTTCCTTCCGCACCGAGGGCTGGAACGTGCTGCGCGATAACGAGGCCTGCACCGCCCTGCTGGTGCGCAAAGACGGACACATCCAGCTGTCCAACGACCTGCCCCTCTCGCGCGCCATCACTTTCATGGCCGAGGATACCCAGGGCGAACTCTGGGTGGCTGCCACCGACGGGCTGTACCGTTTTGGACCCACCGACAGCGTGGCATCGGCCCCGCTGGGGCGCATGGAGTTTGTGCAGGGGGCCGGTCTTCAGACTTCCGACGGGCGCATTCTGCTCGGCATGGCCGATGGGTTGCTGGTCTTCCATCCCGACAGCGTCCGGCAACGGCACGGTACCACGTCTCGCGTACACCTGACCGCCCTGCGCATCGGTGGCGAGGTGGCCACCATGCAGACCCGCTCGGGGCGGCACCGCGTGATGCAGCAGCCCGTGATGGACTGCCGTCATTTCCGTCTGTCCTACGCTGAGGCCGCCTTCCAACTGGAGTTCTCGCGCCTTGAATATGCCGACGTTTCCACCACCACATTCCAGTACCGCATGGAGGGCGACTCCGTGTGGCAGCAGATTCCCGAAGGGCAGAACAGCATCGCCTTCAACCACTTGGCTCCCGGCAAGTACCGCTTGCAGGTGCGTGCCATCACCGAAGGGGCATGCACACCCGTCGAGGTGTATGACATCGAGGTATGTCCGCCCTGGTGGCAGAGCCCCGTGGCCTATACCATCTACACCATCCTGTTCCTGCTGATGGTGGCCTTCGTGGCTTGGGCCTACCGGCGGCACCTGCGGCACCAGGCCGACCGCGACAAGCTGCACCTGCTGCTCTCGGCCATCCATGCCGAGGACACGCCCCTCACAGCCGAGGACATGCGCCGGGCCATCGCCACGTTCGTGCAGAACCGGCAGCGCCAGCACAATACCTACGGCAACGCCGCCAACGTGGTGGATAAGATGGATATACCTGCGGTGCGCAGCGATGACGAGCTGCTCATGGACCGCGTGGTGCAGAGCGTGAACCGACACCTGGCCGACTCGGAGTTCACCACCGAGCAGCTGTGCGAGGAGGTGGGTCTGAGCCGTGCGCAACTGCACCGCAAGATGAAGGAACTGACCGGCATGCCCGCCAGCGAGTTCGTACGCGGCATCCGTCTGGAGCAGGCCGCCCGCCTGCTGCGCGAGCGCAAGATGGGCATTGCACAGGTGGCCTACAGCGTGGGCTTCTCCACTGCCGGTCACTTCTCCACGGTGTTCAAGAAGCACTTCGGCGTAACACCCAGCCAGTTTGTGGGGCAGGGGGAATAGCGTTGGCTCCGCACAGCACGTCCCACACGCTTCACGCTCCACGCTCCGCATTCCACACTCTTCATCCTAAGCCTTCAACTCATAATCTCTATACAGATCACAATGAACAGACGCAACCTCCTGGCACTGCTTTGTGCAGCCGCCACGCTGGGCCTGAGCGCCCAGAAACCTATGAAAGCCCCTGCCGGCGGAAAGTCCATCAGCGATCACCTTATCGGCATCTTCTTCGAGGACATCAGCAGTGCTGCCGATGGCGGGCTTTATGCCGAGCTCATCCAAAACGGCTCCTTTGAGTTCAATCCCACCGAGCGCGATGGCTGGGGGCCTGGCACCGCCTGGCGTATGATTCGCCCCGGCCATTCGTTGGGCTATATGGAGCCTCGCATGAGCCAGCCCCTGCACATGAACAACCCCACCTATATGCGTCTGCACACCGAGCGCGTGGGCCATTACTACGATTTCGACGGCTGGACGGGCTTCGGCTTGCAGAACGATGGCTTCGACGGCATCTCGGTGAAGAGCGGTGCCCGCTACGACTTCTCCCTGTTCGTGCGCTCGCCCCAGATTTCATCGGCCGACGGCGTGCAGCTGCGCGTGGCGTTGGTCGAGCCGCAAGGGTGGGGCAAGAGTCCTAAGCTGCTGGCCGAGACAGTCCTGTCCGTTGGGTCGGCCGACTGGAAACAGTACTCGGCTGTGCTTACGCCCAATGCTGACTGTGCCCATGCAGCGTTGCAACTGTTGGTGCTCACGCCCGGCTTCATCGACATAGACGAGGTGTCGCTTATGCCACAGGACACCTACAAGGGCCATGGCTTGCGCAAGGACCTGGCCGAGGCCCTGGCCGACATGCACCCGCGCTTCATGCGCTTCCCTGGCGGTTGCGTGGTGCATGGTGGCGGCGATGGCTTCTGGAACACCTATCGCTGGAAAAACACCATCGGGCCGAAGCACCAGCGCCGAAGCCTGAAGAACACATGGGGCTACCATCAGAGCATGGGCCTGGGCTACTACGAGTACTTCCAGTTCTGCGAGGATTTGGGCATGGAACCCCTGCCCATCCTGCCATGCGGCGTGAGTTGCCAGGGCACCAACGGCGGTTGGGGCATGCGCGACCAGGCACAAGACGTGGTGCCGATGAGCGAGATGGACGAGTGGGTGGACGAGGCCCTCGACCTGATTGAGTGGGCCAACGGCAACCCCGCCACCTCCAAGTGGGCCAAGATGCGCGCCGACGCAGGGCACCCCAAGCCCTTCGGCCTGAAGTATTTGGGCCTGGGTAACGAGGAGCGCATATCGCCCGAGTTCATCGAGCGTTTCAAGTATCTGTACGACAAGGTGACGAAGGCCCATCCCGAAATCATCATCGTGGGTACCGCCGGCCCCGGCTCGCACCCCGGCAACCGCGACTTTGAGGCCGGCTGGCAGTTGGCCGTGCAGACGGGCATGCCCATCATGGACGAGCACTACTACGAGCCGCGCGACTACTTCCTGCGCAGCCGCCAGTACGACAACTATCCGCGCGACCGCAAGACGAAGGTGTACCTGGGCGAGTATGCCGCCAAGGATAAGAAACTGATCGATGCCCTGGCCGAGGCCCTCTACCTGTTGCATGTGGAGCGCAACGGCGATGTGGTGGAGATGACCAGCTATGCCCCCCTCTTTGCCCGTAAGGGTGCCACCAACTGGAATCCCGACCTGATCTACTTCGACAACGAACGGCCCTTCCTCACCTGCAGCTACTATGTGCAGCAGATGTTCGGGCAGAGCGCCGGCCAGTACTACTATGGCGACTGTGTACGCTTCGAGGGCGATGCCGCCGACGTGGAGCAGCCCGTGGAAGGCAGCCACTACGGCCAGTCGGTGGTGCTGAACGTCAACACCCGCCAGCTCTTTGTCAAGCTGTGCAACGCCACCGACCAAGCCAAGACTGCCACTGTGGACCTGAGCCGCTTCAAGGGTTTGAAGAAGCAGGGCACCAAGACCGTCATCAGCGGGCAGCGCGACGATGAGAACAACTTCGACCAACAGCCCATCGCACCCCGTACCGAGTCGTTGCGTGCAGCCAAGCGCGCGACCGTGAGCCTGCCACCATACAGCTTCACCATGCTCACCTACACACTCTGACGTTCCCTCCCCCGGGCCTCGAGCCCGAGGCAGGACCACGCCGCGCCCGTCTTCCTAAGGCGTCGGCCCCATACAATCAACCATCTTTTTCACCATGCTAAGGGCGGCCTCGGCCGTCCTTAGCTTTTTTGATGTGGTGTCCGCTGCCCTTTCCGCTCCGAAGCGGGGCAGAGTGTATCGTAAACTGTTAAATAATATTAAGCGGTGCTATTTATCAAGTACTATGTATTGCAAGGTACCAAGGTTTGGACTACCTTTGCCCACGCTTAAGCAAGGTTCGTGTGAGACGGGGGACGCCCTGCCCATGCGAGCGCGTTAGAATCAGGGCTAAAGGCGGCGTGCCGAGGCCCTCAGTCCGTTTAACCCATCATTAAGAACTACCGACCGTGGATGTAAACAATGCCAAGTCACAGATGCGCAAGGGGATGCTCGAGTACTGCATCCTGTTGCTGCTGAAGCGCCAGGCAGCCTACGCCTCAGACATTATCCAGCAGCTGAAGGAAGCCGAACTGCTGGTGGTCGAAGGTACGCTCTATCCGCTGCTGACGCGCCTGAAGAAGGACGGCCTGCTTGCCTACGAATGGCAGGAGAGCACCCAAGGGCCGCCCCGCAAGTACTACAGCCTCACCGCCGACGGCCTCCGTTTCCTCGGAGAACTCGACCGCGCGTGGGGAGAAATAGCTAACACCGTTAATTACCTGAAACAATGAAGAAGAATATCACCATAAACCTTAGCGGGCGCCTCTTCGCCATCGATGAGGACGCCTACGAGATGCTCCGTACCTACGAACAGTCGCTGCGTAACTTTTTCCGCCAGCGCGAGGGCGGCGAGGAGATTGCCGACGACCTGGAAACGCGCATAGCCGAACTCTTCGACGAGCTGAAGGCGCAGGGCATCGAAGCCATCAATATAGACCACGTGCGCGAGGTGATTCATCGCATTGGAACGCCCGAGGAGATGGAGGGGAGCGCCCTCAACGAGCAGCCCGCTCCCAGCTCTGCCGCGGAGGAGGCAAGCGCCGACGGACAGCAGGCAAGCGCGGGTGAATCCGCCACCGCTGGACAGAAGGCAGCCACCGACCGTCCGGGCCTGTCGGCCAAGCGCCTCTACCGCAACCCCGACGACAAGAAACTGATGGGCGTGCTTTCGGGCTTCGCAGCCTACTTCGGCGGCGACGTGCTGTGGTGGCGCATGGGCTTTGCGGCCATGGTGTTGCTTTCTTTTGCCGGGTCCACGTACAACTTCCTGTGGTTCTTTCCCCATCACCACCTCTACCTCAATATCTATTTCTGGGGCATAGCGCTCATCGTTGTCTACGTCCTTCTCGCCGTGCTTATGCCCGTGGCCGACACGCCCGAGGACCGTTTGCGCATGAAAGGCAAGGAGGTGAACCCGCAGAATCTTGCCGAGGAGGTGGCAAGCTGGTCGGCCCCGGACTCGCCCCTTTCGAGCCCCGAGGCCAACGCCGATGGGCTGTCCTCAGCCGGCGGCGGATCAGGCGCTGCGTCGGGCGGCGTGCGGGGTGGCCGCACCGGTCATCGCGGACCGTCGGGGTGCATCTCGGGCACCTTTGGCTGCATCGGCGGCTTCTTTGTGGCCCTGTGGACCGTCTTTGCCACGCTCTTCCGTTGGTTTATCTATGCCTGCGGAGCCTTTCTCGCTGGCATGTGCCTGTTTTGCATCGTCTGTCTGCTGGGCATCGCCCTGAACCCTCATGAGTGGATGGAGAAGAGTGGCGGATTGCTGTCGTCGGCCGAGTTTGCCGCCGTTGCCCCCGCGCTGGCCATCCCCTTCTACATCTTTGTGTTGGCCGCTTTCGTCGTCCTGGCCATCACCGCCTATGCCATCATCCACAGCCTGCTGAACGAGTTCAGACAGATGCCTTCGATGCCCTACCGCCAGCGCATAGCCCTGCTGCTGATGTGGATCCTGGGGCTGGTGGTCTGCGGGGCCACCCTCGGCTATGGCCTGCCCAAGTTCATCGATGCCGACGAGCAGTACACGCGTAGGCAAATGGATCAGTTCGATGCCGAATACCTCAAGCTCAATACCCACGACGGCATCTTCGTACAGCCTCACGAGTGGGAGTGGTTGCAGGCCGGCGGGTGGAAAATTCTGACAGCCCAGGGCTGCAACGACCGCTTTACGGCTCGCGGCGAGTACCTTACGGGCGACAGGGATGTGCGCTATCTGGACTGCTACGACGACAACCATCGGCAACGCCTGCGTGTGGAGCGTGCCGACACTCTTCAGCCTGGCACCTACCAGCTAAGCTGTGCCGCCCGCGCCAACGGGACAGGTGCGTGCGTCTATCTCATTGTGGGCAACCGTCGGCCTCAGTTCCTCAAAATTCCCGCCACAGGCAATACGGGCGGAAGCATCTGGGCTGAAGCCAAGGAGATACTGAGCCGCGATAAACCGGCCTTGCCTGGCGATGAAGAGCGCATCGAGCGCCAGCGTTCAGACCCGTATGCCGAGCGCTATAGTGCCAACGACGCCCAGGGCTTTGGTTGGAACCGCCTCACCTACGGTCCTTTCCGTATCGACCAGACAACCATCGTCCGTTACGGCCTCAGCTCCGACCCCGCCTTCACCCACCACACCTGGCTGGGCCAATGGTTCTCTGCTGCCGACTTTGAGGTGAGCAGTGTCCAGGCCGACTGAACGCGCCGGCGTGCCGAATCGTAGCGCGGTGCAGCGTCCTGCGAGGTAAGATTTCTGCCAAATTGTGCTTGCATTTCCGAGATTCTTTGTACTTTTGCGGCCGAATCCGTTAAATCACACAACCAAATGAAAGAAATCGACTGGAAGAACCTGTCCTTTGGCTATATGCCGACCGACTATAACGTGCGTTGCACCTACCGCAACGGGGCATGGGGCGAAATCGAAGTCACCTCCGACCTGAACATCAACCTGAGCATCGCTGCCACCTGCCTGCACTACGGCCAGGAGGCCTTCGAGGGCCTGAAAGCCTACCGCTGTCCCGATGGCAAGGTGCGCATTTTCCGCCCCGAGGAGAATGCCGCCCGCCTGCAGTCCACCTGCCGCGGGCTGGTGATGCCCGAACTGCCCACCGAACGCTTTGTCGAGATGGTGAAGCGGGTGGTGCGTCTGAACGAACGCTTCATCCCGCCCTATGAGAGCGGCGCCACACTCTACGTGCGCCCGTTGCTCATCGGCACCACCGCACAGGTGGGCGTACACCCCGCGTCGGAGTACACGTTCATCATCTTCGTGACCCCCGTCGGCCCCTACTTCAAGGGCGGTTTCGCCACCAACCCCTATGTCATCACCCGCGACTACGACCGCTCGGCACCTCTCGGCACCGGTTGCTACAAGGTGGGCGGCAACTACGCAGCCAGCCTTCGCGCCAACAAGTGGGCACACGACCAGGGCTACTCGTGCGAGTTCTACCTGGATGCCAAGGAGAAGAAGTACATCGACGAGTGCGGTGCTGCCAACTTCTTCGGCATCAAGGACAACACCTACGTGACGCCTCTCAGCAACAGCATCCTGCCCTCGGTCACCAATATGAGTCTGATGCAGCTGGCACAGGATTTGGGCCTGAAGGTGGAACGCCGCCAGATTCCGCTGGAGGAGCTCAGCACCTTCGAGGAGGCCGGAGCCTGCGGAACGGCTGCCGTCATCAGCCCCATCGAGCGTATCGACGACCCCGAGACCGGCCACAGCTATGTCTTTGCCAAGGACGGCAACCCCGGCCCCATCAGCACACGTCTTTACAAGAAGCTGGTGGATATACAGTACGGCATCGAGCCCGACCTGCACGGATGGACCAAGGTGGTGATTGAATAAGGGCACGGCCTGCGGCCGTAGATTAAGGTTTAACGTTTAAGGTTTAATGAGCAAAGGAAAGTTGGCTAAGTTCGCCGACATGGCGAGCTATCCACACGTATTCGAATGTCCATTTAAGGTAATGGACAATCAAGACTCAAAAGTAACTGCTCCCTCCCTACAAGGGAGGGCGGGGGGAGAGTCCGTAGCTCCTTTTCCTATGCGTGGCCGCTGGCGTCAGGATTTCTTCCACAACGACAATCCCATCGTCCTCGAGCTGGGCTGCGGCCGCGGCGAGTATGCCGTGGGCCTGGCGCGCCGCTACCCCGACCGCAACTTCATCGGCGTGGATATCAAGGGCGCACGCATGTGGACAGGTGCCACCGAGTCGCTGCGCGAGGGGCTGAAGAACGTGGCTTTCCTGCGCACCAACATCGAGATCATCGACCGCTTCTTTGCCCCCAACGAAGTGCAGGAAATCTGGCTCACCTTCTCCGACCCGCAGATGAAGAAGGCCACCAAACGCCTCACTTCCACCTTCTTCCTGCAGCGCTACCGCCATTTCCTCGAGGACGGCGGCATCGTCCACCTCAAGACCGACTCCAACTTCCTCTTCACCTACACCAAGTGCATGGTCGAGGCCAACCACCTGCCCCTGGAGGTTTGCACCGACGACCTATATAGACCCACCCCCCTGCCCCTCCCTTGTAGGGAGGGGAGTAGTCACTTATCGGCAGCTGATGAGGATGGACACCTATCTAATAATGAGAAGAACTGTAACCTGTCGGGTAGCGGAAATGCCATCGAGCCTACAAAGGTATATACTCCCCTCCCTACAAGGGAGGGGCAGGGGGGTGAGTCTGCCTTCGACCTCTCCATTCGCACCTACTACGAGCAGATGTGGCTGGATCGCGGCATCAGCATCAAGTACCTCCGTTTCCGCCTGCCCCACGAGGGCACACTTGTCGAGCCCGATGTGGAGATACCCCTCGATGACTACCGCAGCTACAACCGCGACAAGCGCAGTTCGTTGCAGACCGGTCGCTGATCCCCCGCCTCTTATCCAGGGCTTTTTTCCTGCTACCGCCTCCCTCCTTTCTTCGCTTTATCCGGCCCTTTTTCTGCCACTTTCTTCGGCCCGATTTAATGTTTTAACTAAAGTCTCGCAATTGATGCCGTAGGCATTAGACATTGGTAGCCAGCCATTCTATGGCTGGTATATAGGCCGTGGAAAAAGTGCGTGCCTTTAGGTACGCAACAAATAATGGGGTTGCGTACCTAAAGGCACGCGTTCAATGGCCGCTATTTATCCAGCCACCCCCATGGCTGGATACCCTATTATGCCCCTCTGGGGATTTGTCTCACAGGATGTTATGATCACTTGAAACTTGAGCTCTTTAACCTTATTGATTAACGCATGAACTGTGCCCAATGCGGGCTTCATACCGCCAAATTCCCCGCTTTACCTGCCCCGAACTTCGGTTGTGTCAGACCTCAACGAGCACCACCCTTGGCCTCAAATGTAATTGTACGTACGTATAACCTATAATTGTACGTACGTATAACATATAGTTGTACGTACGTATAACATATAATTGTACGTACGTATAACTTGTATTTGTACGTACGTATAATTTTCATTCGGGCCTACTCTATCTGCTTTTGGCGCTAATGTTCGGGAATGTCGAGGCCTCTGTCAGTGCTGTTTCGGCCATGGCTTTTGCAGCTGCCTTTGCGGTTTTTGCAACTGCTTTCGCGGCTTGTGCAGTTTCGGCTTTCCCGCTTGGATGGCATGGCCCTCCGTTCTGGGCAGTCACGACCGTTGGTGGGGCGCTGGCGCGTTGCGCTTTTATGCGCGTGCACATATAATAAGGTGCAAGGCGGCCAAGTGCGGGGCCCACGTCCCACAGCAAGCAGGGCGATACAGGTGTGCCGCCGGTTAAGGTTTGGTCTTCCCTCAATCTGCCGGCCCCATTCCGCCCTCCCCTAAAAGGAGGAGTGAGGAGGGCGGCATTTGATACCTTACTTCTTCTTCAGCGCTATCTGCTCTCCGTTCTCATAGAGGGCGATGTAGAGGGTCTTGCCGTCGATGGCGATTTCCTGGCTCCAGGGCTCGCCCTGACTGCTGTCCTCTTCCTCCCATTTGCCGCTTTCGGGGTTCTTGTAGGCGAACTTGGTGGCGGTGAGGGTGAGGGTGTTGCCGTTGAGGGTGTAGTTGCCGGATTCGCGGCTGCCGAAGCGCTCGGTGAAATCCTGCGACTTGTGCTCGCCTTCCTCTGAGAGCGAGTATTTGCCATCGGAGGTGAAGGTGATGCTGGTGGTCATGGTCATGGAGAAATCGGCGTTCGATTCTTTTTCGCTTGTGCTCCACGTGCCCACGATGGGATTGTCGGGATCTGCTTCGTCATCACCACAGGAGGTGAACACCATGCCGCAGAAGGCGGCGAACAGGCCCAGCAGGGCCACTAAATGTAACTTTTTCATCTTGATTGAGTTAATAATAGGGTTAAGGTAAAGTTGCTCGAAAATAGTCTAAAAGCAATGCAAAGCTAATTTACTGAACTTTCGGAAGTGATAAAAGAACCACGAATTACACGAATTACACGAATTCATTCATGCTTGACGACTTTGATTTTATCGAATTAAACGAATTCCTTGCGGCACGCTTCGCAGGTGCCGAATAGGGCATCTGGTCGAAGCCTGCGCAGCGCTTCGCTATGGATTCGTGAAATTCGATATAATTCTCCATGTCAGCAACTAAGAAATTCGTTTAATTCTCCAAGTATGGAGCGTCCCTTTGGGCCGAGCGCGTTTAATTCGTGGTTCCTTTCTTTGTGAATCTGTTATTCTCGCTTTTGTAGCTCCATTTGATTGGTATCATAGTTAAATCTCCAGTAGGCCTGGTCGTCAACCACGTATATGCCCCAGTGCTTGCCGCTCACGATGCCAGTGGGATAGTCCTCCTTGTCCTTCTCCACGACCACGTCCATATTGTCAATCCAGTGTCCCAATCTCACCTCGCCTGTCTTGGAGCCTACCCAAGGCAGTGGCCACCACGCGCCGTTGCCGTAGCGGCCTTCCAACGTGAGGTAAATCTCGGCACCTTTACGTACCATGTGGTATCTATCACCTCTCAGTTGCAGCGATGGGTGGTTGATTTCATCGCCCGGGTAATAGTCCCAAACCATGTCGGTGTTGTTCCATGTGGGGAAGAGGGACCGCTCCACTTTGTGATCGGCTATGGTACTGCCGGTTCCTGTGAAGTAAGTCTGTGCGTTCAGCCTCAGCGGCAACCTTACCTTCAGCTTATCCTTGGTCTTGCTGTACACGCCAGCATCCGTGCAGAAGAGGTAGGGGTAGGTGGTGCCGTACTGCACCTTCCACCGCAGCTGCATGTCGGAAAAGAGCTGGTTCTCAAGTTCGGCCTCGATGGGCACGGTCACATACTTGCCGCTCACGTAGTTGCGGTCCGGATACTTGGCATTGATTTTGTAGGCGCCCAGGTCGTGCTTCATGGCGCCGGTGGTCTTGATGCTCTTCAGGTCGGGGAAGAAGTGACGCCGCCACAGGGGATTGAACTCCATCTCGCCCAACGGCACGTACTTGTCGCATACGCGTAGGCCGTAACCCAGTCCGGGATCCAGGCTGAGGTAGCCGTTCCAGTTCTTGAACACAGACGAATACGGCCCAACGGCAGTTTCCATGTGCATCCTGGCTGTCACGCTGGGTTTGGCGTATGCATCGATGTGGATGAGACCATACACGCCCACGCCGAAGTTGAGGTAGAAGCTGCCGGTGACGCGCATGTCGAGACTGGCGGCCATCTCGGGAATCAGTCGGCTCCACGACGGGTCGTCGCTCTTGTTGCGGATGCGTCCTTCAAAGTGGTCTTCGTACTCCACGCCGCCCCACTTCCACCATGGTGCCTCGCCCTCCTTGTAGAGGCGGTAGTACTTCAGCTCCAGCTCTACGGCGGCGCGGTAGTGCCACTTGGCCTCGAGTTCCATCTGGGCGGTGAAGTTGGCTCCGACGGAGGTGATGCACTCTGGCACGAACACCAGCGGCCCTACGGCGATGGGTGAGAAGTAGAGGTGGCCGAGGTCCCAGCTCTTGTCGTTCTTGGTGGCGGCATCTTTGAGGGTGCCTTCCTTGCTATACGTCCAGTTGAACTTGGCCACGAGGTCAAGGTCGATGGCCGGTGTGAGGCGCAGGAAGAGGTGGTTGAGGTGCATGTCATCGATATCGACGCTGATGTAAGTGCCGAGCGATGCCTTTACGCCGAAGGTGAGGTTGGCGCTGTTGGAGTAGCTGCCCTTCTCGTACTTGTGGTCCTTGAGCTGGAAGCTCTTGTTCAGGAGGGTGTAGTTGTTGCTGCCGTGGCGGTAGATGCGGCGTGGAGCCGCGTTGCGTACGCGAACGCCGTCGGTATGACTGCCGCGCGCGCGGCGGCGCGGAGCGAAGGTGGCGTAGCCTTCCTCGTCCAGGGTGACGAGGCTGTCCTCATCGGCCACTTCCTCGTCGTAGAGGTATTCGGGTATTGAGTCGGGCACGAGGTCGATGCTGTCGTAGGGTACCTGATACTCTTCCACCTCAGGATTCTCGGGGGCGGCGAGCAGGTTCTGGTCGTCGAGGCCGAGGTCCATGGGTTTCTCGTCGATGGGCGTGCCGTCGGCGGTGTATTGCGTGGCACCCATCTGCAGCTTCTTGAACGCGCCCTCCACGTGTGCATAGCGTTGCAGCTCCACGTAGAGGTGGTTGTCGCCCTGCTTATCGACCCGCGTCACCTTGGCGATGAGTCCGTAGGGCAGGGCCTCGCTCACGCGGTTGATGACGATGGTCATGTCCTCGTGGATGTCCAAGCGCTTATCGACCACCATGGCGAAGGTGCTGGGTCCGCTTTGGACGAGGGCTTCCATGTCGGACAGCTTTGAGGCGTAGCTGCTGACGTCGCGCGAGTAGAACTCGTGATAGTCTAACGGCCATAAGTTCTCGATGAGTGCCATTTGGTCCTCGGTCATCATAAAGCCTTCGCCGTTGAATTCCATGGTGTATGAGCCTTCGCGAACGATGCTCACTTCGCCCACGGGATAGACCTGGCCGCGTTCCAGCGTCTTGCCTGCGAGCTTGCCGATGGTCTTGCTTTCGCTCTTGCCGCTCTTCAGGTGGAAGGTGAGCTCGAAGCCCTGCGGGTACTCGCGGGCGGGCACGACGATGAAGAAGGTGCGGAGGTCGGAGTCTGTCACGGTGGAGTAGTTGCTGTCGCACTCCAAGGTGATGATGCCGTCGGCCTCAGAGCCGCCGGAAGTGGGGAAGGCGGCTACGGGGTAGCCCTTGTCGTCGAGCGTCACGGTGTAGCGACCGCTCACGGGCCGTCCGCTGAGGTCGCGGAAGGTGATGCTCTTCATCACATCCACGGAGTCGAGGGCCACATAGCCAATCTTCAGAATGGCATGTACGCTGTGCAGGGTTACGTTGCCGCCGGTGCCCTTGCCCACCATGGCCGAAGCGAGGTCGTCCGGCATTGGCTTGGCGCCGTCGAGATCCTGCATCTGCTTGTCAGGCATAGTCAGCGTGAGGCCGCTCTCCAGGGTGCCGCTTGCGGTGGGTTCGTAGGGGAAGTAGGCAGAGAACTCGCCTTCGGGCGTGCCTGCCTCGTTACGGAAGGTGCCGATGTTGTTGCTTGTTATATCCTCGGCCGCGAGGGTGTATTGCAGGTTTGTGCCCTTGGTGCTATAGACACCGATGGCATCCGCAGCCTCCCACTCTACGTCCATGCTGATGCCCGGGCTGTCGACGAGCTTGGCGCGGGTCATGGAATAAGGGCGGGTGTTGTCGATACTGACCTGGATGCCGCCGGGCTTGACGTCCTCAAACGGGTTGGTGCGCACGCCCAAGTCGTCCTGACAGGCGGTGAAAAGCAGCATAAGCAATAGACTGGCTGCGATTCCTGCGTGCAGCCTTGATGCTTGTCTCGATATGTAATTGATAATGTATGCCATAATATATAATGTGTATCTCATGATTCCTCACTAAACTCTAAACTCTAAACTCTAAACACTAAACTATTGTCCGTCCCACTGGGTGCCGTCTCCGTAGCCGTAGCCTTCGCCGGCGGTGCCGTCTTGCTCGGTTATGTAGATATTCTCTTCAGCACCGTAGGTTTTAACTGTGACGTAACAAGCGGGACGCTGCTTGCCGGTGGTGTTGGGCTGACAGGTGAAACGGAGCATGCTGTCGCTGACGCGCTTCATGGTGAACCACACCTCGCCTGCTGCGTTGCCAGACACTTTAGGCTCGGTGACCGTCCATTCGTAATTGGCATACACGCGCACGTCGAGCGAACCGCCGGAGGTGGGGAGGGCCGTGCCGTGTGGAGCCACCACGCTCAGTCGTGGGCTTGGCAGTTGTACAGCGGGGATTGTAATCAACACGCTGTCATGATAAAGGAATTCAATGGTATTGTTGCGTTGTCTGAAACTGCTGTTCTCTTTGAAGCCTACATAGAATGAATGGAAGGCCACATCATAACGCACTTTGTCTTGTTCGTCCCAGTGCGAGCGATGAACCCATTCATCTTCGCCGAAGCCATGACTGTCCTCTTTCTCCAGGTATAGCCATGACTCATCGCCGATGCGGATTCGTATATTCTCGGGATCCTCTGCCGTGGTAATGACGGAGAAGTAGGAATAATAATCCATATAGGCAGAAGAGAAGTAGGGGAACGATACTTCCTGGTCTGGGTTTTCCACCGCAATAAAGCCTGCTGCTTGCGTCACCTGGATAACCTGTGGCTCGGCCTCGGGCAGGGTCACGGTGATGGTGGCCTTGCGGGGGCTGAAGGAGTGGTTGTAGTCTGCCGAGACGTACATGTAGCTGCTGAACGTCCCGTCATCGGGGCTCACATGTAGCCAGTCTGCTCCCTCACTGACCTCATATTTCACGCCCTCGTAAGTGGGCGAGCAGTGGACATAGACGATGGAGTCCTTACCGCCGCCGGCGTTGAAGCGCATGGCGTTCCTACTTACGGTGAGGGTGGGCACGGATCCGTTCTGCGTTACGCTCAGCGTGGCGGTCTTGTCGCCGGAGGTGACGGTGACGGTGGCTGTGCGTGCGGTGGTGCCATAATTATAGTTCACGCCGACAATCAGTGTGGTGTTGTCACGCCGTGTGGCAAAGCACCACTCCTGATCGCTCTTCGCAGTCCAGATGCCGGATGCGGTGGTCACGGTGACGGTCTGTTCGGGTGCGTTCTCGGCCGCGAAGGTCAGTGCGGTGGCCGAGAGCTTCACCTCTTGTTTGGGCTCTACGGGTGTCGGCCCCGGTTCCGGTTCGGGGTCATCGCCGCCTGAGCAGCTGCCCGACATGAACACCACAGATGCGGTGATGAGCAGCAGATAGTTGAGAAGTTTGCGCATAAACGTGGTATTTTAAAGATGGTTTTCCGGCGCAAAGATACTCAGAACATTCAATGGAAGCAAGGCCGTGCATGGCCCTTTACTGCCAAAAGCGGATTATGGCAGTAAAAAAGCAAAAAGTAGGAGTAAGTAACCGTTAAAAAATTAACTTGGTACGATTTATGAGGGTGATGTCTCCAACATATTATTTAACGGTTACTAAATGGAGGGGGGAGGGCGGCTATAGTCTGGTCTGCTGTAGCCATTCTGTGGGTGTCATGCCCGTCAGCGCCTTGAAGGTGCGGAAGAAGGTGGTCTCGCTGGCAAAGCCCGACTCGGTGCAGACCACGGTGATTTTCTTGTCGGGATCGTCCGTGAGCAACTGTTGGGCGTGACGGATGCGGTAGGTGCTGATGAGTTGTGAGAAGGTGCAGCCGCACACGGCATTGATGCTCTCGGACACGCGTCGGGGGGTGACGTGTAGTTGGGAAGCCACGTCGGACACCTTTAGGTCGGGGATAAGATAAGGGCGTTCGCCTTCCGTGAGCCGTGTGATGCGGTCCATGAGTGCCAGGCTTTCCGGCGAAGGGGTGTTTGTTTCTGTCTGCACGGCATCATTTCCCGCCTGTACGGCATCGGCTTCGGTCAGCGCAGCGTCGGCTTCAGAAAGCATTCCGAGGCGTTTTCTACGCGCGCGAACATATATAAATAGGAGTGCAGCCACGGCCAGTGCTACGGGCCATAGCCAGCGGAGGCCCAGCTTGTTGGTAGCGAACGCAGCGTCGGCCTTTTCGCTCACACGCAACAGCAGCACACTGGCCGTTGGGTTGTAGTTGTCAGGACTCATGCCGCCGGTCATGAGGAGGTTGCCAGCCGGGGTGAGCACGGGCATCACGGCATCGCCGATGACAGGAAGCGGGTCGGTGTAGTAAAGAGATACGGGCGCCGCCTGGCCTGTATGGGCTCGGGCATAGTCAACACATAACACCACCAGGCGGTTGGCCACCTGACCGGTCAGGTAGGCACGGCCCGCAGCGCGGTCGGCCACGAAATGGGCGGCGGTGTAGAAAATTGGTCCCCAAGGCGTCTGGCACGGAACGGGATGGGTGGTGTGCAGAAGGCTGAAGCGTGTGCTATCTACGCGCGCCACGGCCACACGGCCCAGCGAGTCTTCTACAGGCAGCAGGTAGGCGTAGCTCCCCTGGGCGGTGTCGCCGATGAAGCTGTCGTCGCTCCTGAACATGTTGGGCCGCACCTGCAGTGGGTGCCAGGTGCGCAGCAGGGGCACGTCCACCACCTGCCCGCCAAGTGTCTCTACCACGATGCTGTCCATGAACTGCCCGTGTGTGTCCAGCCGGCTGAATATCAGTGCGTCCGTCTGCGATATCTTGAACATATAGGGACAGGCGCGTTCCACACGCGTGGGGCGTGCGGTGCCGAAGTGCCCCATCCCGTCGTATATCTCCGTGCCGTCCTTATTGTACCAGTTACCGCTTATGGCCACGCGCCCGGCATTCAGTTCGATGGCCGAGGCGAAGCTGCGCTTGCAGTCTAAGCAGCCGTAGTCAGTGAAGCTGTGCGTGGCAGGGTCGAAGAACTCGGCCGAGAAGCGCTGCCCTATGCCCAGATCCTGCTCCATGCCGCCTGCCACAAGCACGCGGCCGGAACGAAGCGCTACGCTCAAGGCATAGTCGTGCGGATAGGGCGTGTCTATGAGATGCCAGCGGCCGTCGCGCAGGTATTCGGCCGTGGGCGTGAGCACGAAGCCCGTGGTGTGACCGCCCACCACCACCACCTCGTCGCCGGCCATGAACGCAATATGGCTGGCGCGCGGCAGGTTTAGGTCGGGCAGATGTTCTATCGACATCCGGACGAGCGGACAGCCGGTATCCGTGTCGAGGGTTCCGGATGCTGGCTGTGACCATGCGGCCTGTCCCGCCGCAAGTAGGACTGTGGCGAGCAGTAAGTGAAGGGTGGGGGAGTGCTTTAGCATGGCACAAAGATAGGCACAAGTTTCGGTTTTGACCACAAAAAGCTTGGAATTATTCGACAAAGCTGCATTTTCTTAGTCGAAAGGTGTGCCGTACACCTTTTTTTTGCGTACCTTTGCGGGCGGCAAAGAGGGGCTCCCCCTTCATGGGGAGGGGTGAGCATACAAGCTGAGGGTTAGCACGAACGGTTCCCCAGGGAAGGGTATGTGTGGGTGCAGCCTAAAAAACATTAAACTAAATTCGATATGGAACTCTATCCACAACTCATCATCGATGCCCTGCGCACGGTGCGCTATCCCGGCACGGGCAAGAACATCGTGGAGATGGAGATGGTGGAGGACGACCTGCGCATCAGCGGTATGCACGTGTCGTTCTCGCTGATCTTCGACAAACCCACCAACCCCTTCCTCAAGTCGCTGGTCAAGGCTTCGGAGGCTGCCATACACGCCTTTGTTTCGAAGGATATCACGGTGGAAATCAGCACCAAGACCAAGGCTCCACAGCCTGCCGACCCTGATGCCGAACCGCCCTACGCCCATCTGGGCAACATCATTGCCGTGTCGAGTGGCAAGGGTGGGGTGGGCAAGAGCACCGTGGCGGCCAACCTGGCCATCGGACTGGCTCGCCTGGGCCACCGTGTGGGCCTGCTGGACTGCGACATATTCGGCCCCTCCATGCCCAAGATGTTCCAGGTGGAGGATGCCCGCCCCTACAGCGAGGAGGTGGACGGCAAGGCGCTGATCGTGCCCATAGAGAAGTATGGCGTGAAGATGCTCAGCATCGGTTTCTTCGTGGACCCCGACACGCCCACGCTGTGGCGCGGCGGCATGGCCTGCAACGCGCTGAAGCAGCTCATCGGCGAGGCCGCCTGGGGAGAGCTGGATTATTTCATCCTGGACACACCGCCGGGCACGTCGGACATACACCTGACGCTGGTGCAGACGCTGCCCATCACCGGTGCCGTCATCGTGAGCACGCCCCAGCAGGTGGCGCTGGCCGATGCGCGCAAGGGCATCAATATGTACCGCAACGAGAAGGTGAATGTGCCCATTCTGGGGCTGGTGGAGAACATGTCGTGGTTCACACCCGCCGAACTGCCCGACAACCGCTACTACATCTTCGGCCGCGAGGGCGTGAAGCAGTTGGCCGAGCAGATGCAGGTGCCCCTGCTGGCGCAGATACCGCTGGTGCAGAGCGTGTGCGAGAGTGGCGACGCCGGCACGCCCGCGGCCCTCGATCCGGCATCAGCCACAGGAAACGCCTTCCTGCAGCTGGCAGCACGTGTGGTGACACAAACCGACAAGCGCAACGCCGAACAGGCGCAGACGGAGGTCGTTCAGACGCATTGAGATATAAATAATGTGAAAAAGCACCTTCGGAAAGGAAAAACTTTCCGCTTTCAACCTTTAACTTTCAACTTTTTATTATCTTTGCGGCCAAGTATTACGAACAATGAAGAAGGAACTCGGCAAATGGTTCATGGACGTCGCCAAGTACATGGTGACAGCACTACTTTTGTCGCGCCTCTTCAACGGCTTGGACGACTGGCCTCTGGCCGGTATCATGCTCACCATTCTTGGCATAATAGGCTTGATGATGCTGGGCCTCAGCCTTATTAACATGTCAGAGTCACACTCGGGGAAGAGAAATGTTAAATTCCACAGAAATCAACCAATGAAGAAAGGAGACAGAAAATGATCGATTCACTCATCATCATCTGGTCCATGGTAGCCGTCGGAATGGCTGCACTTATCTACTTCAAGATTCAGGACTACCGGATTTCGAAGCACAAAGAGGCGGAACAAAGCCAATAGCATGTTTCATCTATACTAATTCTTACATAATCATCAATTCAACAAACAATGAAGATTGAAAAAATCATCGCCCGTGAGATCCTTGATTCACGTGGCAACCCGACCGTCGAGGTCGATGTGATCCTGGAAAATGGTGTAATGGGCCGTGCCGCCGTTCCCTCTGGTGCCAGCACAGGCGAGAACGAGGCGCTCGAACTGCGCGATGGCGACAAGAACCGCTATCTGGGCAAGGGTACCCTCAAGGCCGTTGAGAACGTGAACACCATCATCGCTCCCGCCCTGAAGGGCGACTGCGTGCTGGACCAGCGCGCACTGGACTACAAGATGCTGGCTCTGGATGGCACGCCCACCAAGAGCAAGCTGGGTGCCAACGCCATCCTCGGCGTTTCGCTGGCTGCCGCCAAGGCTGCTGCCAACGCACTGGGTCTGCCCCTGTACCGCTACATCGGCGGCTGCAACAGCTACACGCTGCCCGTGCCCATGATGAACATCATCAACGGTGGTGCTCACTCTGACGCTCCCATCGCCTTCCAGGAGTTCATGATCCGTCCGGTCAGCGCTCCCAACATCAAGGAGAGCATCCGCATGGGTGCCGAGGTGTTCCACAACCTGGCCAAGCTGCTCAAGGCCCGCGGCCTGAGCACTGCTGTGGGCGACGAGGGCGGTTTCGCTCCCGCTCTGGACGGCATCGAGGACGCTCTGACCATCATCTGCGACGCCATCAAGGCTGCAGGCTATGAGCCGGGCAAGGACATCAAGATTGCCATGGACTGCGCTGCCTCCGAGTTTGCTGTGCAGGACGAGAAGGGCAACTGGTTCTACAACTACAAGCAGCTGAAGAACGGCAAGCAGAAGGATCCCAACGGCAAGTGCCTCAGCGCCGAGGAGCAGATTGCCTTCCTGGAGCACCTCATCGACACCTATCCCATCGACAGCATCGAGGACGGTCTGGACGAGAACGACTGGGACAACTGGGTGAAGCTGACCCAGCGCGTGGGCCACAAGTGCCAGCTGGTGGGCGACGACCTGTTCGTGACCAACACCAAGTTCCTGAAGAAGGGCATCCAGATGGGCGCTGCCAACAGCATCCTGATCAAGGTGAACCAGATCGGTTCGCTCACCGAGACCCTCGAGGCTATCGAGATGGCACACCGTCATGGCTACACCACCGTCACCTCTCACCGTTCCGGCGAGACTGAGGATGCCACCATCGCCGACATCGCCGTGGCTACCAACAGCGGTCAGATCAAGACCGGTTCCATGAGCCGCACCGACCGCATGGCCAAGTACAACCAGCTGATCCGCATCGAGGAAGAGCTGGGCGATACCGCACGCTATGCCTACGAGAAGCTGAAGTAAGCCACACACGTCGGATTGACATAACGACACATGATGCTGAAGGGCAGGGACGAGCCATCGTCCCGCCCTTCAACTGTTATAGGGGGTGCCCATTGCGGCCCTTTCAGTGTGCCTGCCAGGCATGCTTCCCACTAAATTAGCCGTTGGCCATCAGATTTTCTCGTGTTTTGTCATGCCGTTTCAAACAAATTCGTATCTTTGTGGCCAGAACTGCTAACAAATCAAAACATAAGACCCAATAACATGATGAAAACTTCTACTACACACTTCTTCGTCACGCTTGTTTCAGCCCTGCTGTGCGCATTCACCACCGCCACGGCACAGAGCGAGGTGGGCGTGGGCACACAAGTAACTTCCGAGAGCGCCCTGGTCAGCGGCGGCGAGTACATCCTGCAGTCGCAGGCATCCGGCAAGCCGTACATCGTGGACAGCGGCACCTACTATTACATACCCAATGCCGGCAATAAAGCCACCACGGCCTGCGTCTATGTGCTGACGCGGCAGACCGACGGCACGTGGCTAATCCAGGGCAAGGAGTCGGGCCTGTTCTGGAGCGTTCCCACCCACGAAGCGGACATAACCCCTGTGTCGCATGCCGATGCGGGATTGTGGAAACTCAACTTCCAGAACGGCATTGCCTACCCCACGGCGCTGGATGCCGGGGGCGTGGAGCGCGGCCTGGACCGTTGGGGACAGCACCTGTGGGGCTACACCACGGGCACTGGCATTACAAAGCAGGTGAAGATTTATGAAGTGGGCGAAGCACCCCTGTCCGACACCCCGCTGGCCGAACTGTCGGGCAAGGTGGTGAGCGTGGCCGAGGATCCGGCCGCCGACCTCGTCACGGGTCAGTGGTATGTGATGTACGACCGCGGCTACACGGGCACCAACCCTCACGGCTATCTGTATGAGAACGTCAGCACGCACACCCTCTACAACACCGCCCAGCAGCCCTCTGGTTTGGCCACAGCCGCTGCCCGCTATTTGGTGCGGCTGAGCGATGCTGCCGATGGCCGCTACTACATCCAGACGGGCTTCGGCAACTACTTCAGCTATTTTACACGCTCAACCGTTGTTCCCGTCACGGCCAAGGCCCAGGAGGAAATCACCGTGGCCAAGATAGCCGGCACCGACGGCCACTTCTACCTACAAAGCGCCAGCACGGGCATTATTCTGGATGCCAACGACCTGAGCCAGGGCGATGCCACCGTGGTGGGGTGGGGGCAGTCGGCGCCTGCAGCCATTGGCGGCAACGATGACTGGGCCTTCTATCCCGTCACGCTGGAGGATGTGGGTGCCGAGGTGGCGCTGTTTGCCGAGAATGTGCAGGTGACGCGCGGCTACCAGACCGGCGGCCGCGGCAACGACAACGCCCTGCTGCTGCGCATCGACCTCACCCCCTCGCAGGCTATCAGCTCTGCCACCTTCAACTTCTCGCTGAACGCCGCGGCACAGAGCGGCATCAGCAGCCTGTATCTGTATGAGACCACGGCCACCGAGTTCCTGGCCAATATCCCCTCCGAGCCCTTGGCTACCACCACGGGCATCGGTGCCAAGGCTTCGCTCACCATTGCCGACATCAGCGGCAAGACCCACCACTACTGGCTCTGTGCCACCATCAGCGCCGATGCCGAACTGGGCTCGGTGCTCGAGGCCGCGCTCAGCAGCATCGACTACACCACCACCGAGACCGTCAGCCTCGACTGCAGCACCGTGGGCAACCCGTCGCGCCAAGGCATGAAGGTGTTCGACCGCCAGGCATTCGTGTTCGTGCCCACCACGGACAACTGCCGCTTCTATCGCATCCCCGCCATGATCCTGGATGCCGACGGCAACCTCGTGGTGGCTGCCGACAAGCGCTACAACAGCAACGCTGACCTGGGTTACCACAAGATCGACGTGGTGTCGCTGCGCAGCGAGGACGGCGGGCGCACCTGGCAGGACAAGGCCACTGTGGCTGTGGGCGACGGCAGCACAGCCGCCTACTACGGCTATGGCGACGCAGCGTTGGCACGGGCTACCAACGGTGACCTGCTCTGCCTGATGGCTGCCGGCAACAAGCAGTGGGGCAGCAACGCCACCGACGGCATGCGCTATGCCGGCTTTGCCAAGAGCTCCGACAACGGCAAGAGCTGGAAGCTGACGCGCAACCTGTTCACGTCGGCCAACTTCTACGACGAGAACAGCACCAACGGCGCGCTCAGCATGTCCAACATCTTCACCACATCGGGCAAGGGCCTCACCACCACCGACGGCATCGTGATGTTCACCACCAACTGCCGTGCCATGAACACCTCGTCGCCCAACCTCATTTATGTCATCTACTCCACCGACAACGGCGAGCACTGGCGCATGAGCAACGCGCTGGCCTACAGCGGCGGCGACGAGTCGAAGCTGGAACAGCTCAACGACGGCCGTCTGCTCCTCTCCGTGCGCCAGAGCGGCAACCGCGGCTGGAACACAGCCACCTACACCAAGAATGCCGACGGAACGGTCACCTTCAAGTGGGGCACGCAGAAACGCACCGGCGACATCTGGGGCAACGCCTGCAATGCCGACCTGGTGTACTATGGCCGCAGCACCAACGGCGAGCCTGACCTGCTGCTGCACTCCTATATCAACACCAGCGGACGGCAGAGTCTGCAACTGTCCATGAGCATCGACCAAGGCAACTCGTGGAAGGACGTGCTGAACATCCAGCCCAACGGCTCGTGCTACTCCACCATGGTTCAGCTGCCCGATGGCGACGTGGCCATCTTCTTCGAGGACGAGTCCTACAGCGCAGGCAACGGCTACGCCCTGAACTTCCTCACCATCACCCGTCAGCAGATCCTGGATATGTTCACCAAGCTCGGTGGCACCATCCCCGTGGGCATCGAAAGCGTCGCCACGCCGAAGCACAGCCCATCTGCTCTCTACGACCTGAGTGGCCGGCGCATCAGCCGCCCCACCCGCGGCATCTACGTGGACGGCAACAAGAAAGTAGTTGTGAAGCGCTAACACACCCATCGCTATGAACATAACACGAACCCTTCTGTCTCTGCTCCTACTCATAGGGGCAGGGACTTCTTTGTGTGCACAGACAGCGGTTATCGTGGGCAGCCAGGTGACCAGCGAGAGCCAGATTGTGAGCGGAAAGGCTTACGTGCTGAAAACCGGTGCCGACCGCTATATCACTGACAACGGCACAAATTATGATGTTCCCAATAGCGCGAACATTGCCACCGAGGCCAGTGTCTATCACCTCATCAGCAATGGTGATGGAAGTTGGCAGATCAGGAACTTGAACACCGGACATTATTGGGGCGTGCCTGTCTATAACAGTACCCTCGCTTCTGTGGACAACTCCTCTTCCGCCGGAGCTTGGTCCTTGAATTTCTCATCGGGCATTGCTTATCCTTCAGCCCCGGATGCAAACAACATCATTAGAGGCATAGACAGGAGTAACCAAAAGGTGTGGGGATATACAACAGGAACAAATGATAACCACAAAGTATATATCTACGAAACTCCCGTTCTTACTCCCCCTACATCCCTTACCTCCGGCTGGTACCACATCAGGTGGCAGACACTTGATGGGCAAACAGGTACGGGGTACGCAAACAATAGCGATGTGAGTGGCAAGTACGTTCGGAACTATGCTACCGATGCAACCGTAAGCAGTTCCGCCTATCCTCTTTATCTTGCCGATGCACCGACTAGCATCAATGAGTGCGCGGCATCGTTGGTTTATGTTGATGTTAAGGAGACCGTAAGCCAAAACGGGAGAGACCTCAGTGGCGTGCATTGCTCGCTGCGAAGCGCTAACGGACACTACATCGCCACCAATGGCACAGCCAGTACAACGGCTACGGATAACTACTGCATTCTTGTAAGTAGCAGCACCCCAAATATCGCTACCATCACGTCAAACTACTCAGGTACACGCTATAGTCTGGTACCTATGGGAGGCGATGCAACCCCCTATATCGGTCAGACCGCACAGAATAAGTTCCCACAGGTGAATATGTATGCTGCCAATCCTGCCTATCTTGGCCTCGAAGCCTGGACGGTCGTCTATCAGGGCGAGGGCCAGGTGACGTGCAGCAACGCCAACCTCCAGGGCTTGAACAAGGTGTACAATGGCGGCACCTTCTTCTTCACTACGGGCACCACCCCTGTGGCTACCGACTTTACCGCTGAAACAACAGGGTTAGCCACGAAGATCGATGCCACGGGCAAGCGCATTACCATAGCGCCCAGCGCCACCCTCACCACCTCTGACCTCGCCATCATACAGGGCAACGAGAGCACGGGCAAGGGCAACACACAGCAGGCGCTGCTTCGCTTGAAACTGACGCCATCGGCCGCTGAGCTGACCCCGACGGCACTCAGCATCACGCTCACAGGTGCAGACCAGCTGAGCAATGTGGCCGTTTACACCACCACTATCGACCAACTGCACGCCGCAGCAGCCTCGCCTGTGAAGGTGAGTGACAACGTGGCACCTGCCGCCTCGCTCGACATCCCGCTAACCATGAGCCAGTTGGCTGCCGGCGAGAGCATCTACTTGTGGGTAACGGCCGACGTGAAGTCCAATGCTACAGAGTTGGGTTCTATCGATGCTGCCATCACCGGCATCACTTACGATAACTGGGCAGGCACCAGCCATACCCTCGAACTCACCTCCGTGGGCAACCCCGACGGACAGATGCGCATCTACAAGCAGCAGACGGCGCTGTGGACACCCGACTACGCCAACACCAAGTACTACCGCATCCCCACCATGCTGAACACTGCCGATGGTGGCATCGTGGCCCTGACCGACTACCGCCACGACCATCCTTACGACTTGGGCAAGAATGCCAGCAACGGTGTAGGAGCACACGTTGTTGATGTGGTGGCTCGCCGCAGCACCGACGGCGGCCTGACATGGCAGGATGAGGTCGTAGTGGCGGCCGGCGACGGAACCAATGCCGCCACCTATGGCTTTGGCGACCCCGCCATCGTGCGTGATGCCGACGGCACCCTGCATTGCCTCATGGCTGCAGGTAATGCCAGCTACGCCAGCGGTATGCTGCATGTGGGCTATAGCAAGAGTACGGACAATGGAGCTACGTGGTCGGCAGTCGAGGACATCTATGGCGACATAGACAAAGGCGGCCTCACCATCACCTCCGCCTTCGTCACAGGCGGCAAGGGCGTCACCTTCGGCAACGGTCGCATGGCCTTCGCTTTCCTCGGTAAAGTAAGCGGTACCACCAATATTTATCCCATTTATTCCGACGACAAGGGTGCTACGTGGTACATTCAGCCCACCGTGGCGTACGGCGGTGGCGACGAGTCGAAGCTGGAAATTATGAACGATGGTTCGCTGCTTCTTTCTGTACGTAAGGGCAGTTACAACGGCACAGCCGTCCGCTCCTACAACCGCACCACGGGCGATGCCAGTGCCGACGGCATCGCCAGCTGGGGCACAGCCGCCAACTGGGGTAGCGAGATGAACGCCAACGGCTGCAATGCCGACATCCTCTACTATAACCGAAGCACCGAGGACGCCTCGCGCCCCGACGTCATCTTCCACACCCTGACCAAGGCATACAACACCTTCCGCAAGGACCTGCGCCTGTACATGAGTTTCGACCAAGGCGCCACATGGCAGGAAGCGTTCCAACTGCAACCGGGCTACGCCGCCTACAGCTCCATGCAGAAGCTGGCCAACGGAGACCTGGCCATCATCTATGAGGACGGCAGCATCGGCAACAAGGACAAGCAGGACTGCTATGCCATCAACTACGTGGTGATCAGCAGCGAGACTATCAATGAGAAGATCGACGAGTTGTATGGCGCGGCGTACGATACCCCGGAGAAGGAGGTGAAGGTGGTGTATGGAACGACAGCGGAGAGCTCTTTCGGAAGCATCTCCGATGGCACCTGGACATCCAATGCCGATAGTGGATTGGCGGGCCTGAAGCTCACCAAGAGCGATGGCGCATTTGACAAGTTCAGCAACTGGAATGGCCATTATAACCTGGCCTATAAGCCTGCAACAGCTAACACGGCCTCCACGCTCACACTGTCAGCCCCAGAAGGCTATGTCATCAAGAGCTATTCGCTGTTGGCAGCCAAGGCATACAGCGCAGCCCATACCTACACGCTTACGGCAGCGGACGGCACGACAATTACGCCCGCCTTCGCCAATTCCTCAACTGGTTATACCACGCTGAGCGTCACGAACGTCAATGCACAGAGCACCGCCATCAGCGTGACAACCACTGATGCCAGCAAGTATCTTGCCATTGCCGATTTCGTGGTAACCCTTGTTCCCGCCCCCGCCCTCTCCCTCAACGCCGTGGGCGGCAAGTCCTATGCCACGCTTTATCTGCCCTATGACGTAAAGACCGACGGACAGACCAAGGCCTACTACGTGGCATCGGTGGCCGGTGGCAGCGCCCGCCTCGTTGAGCTTACGGGTGGCGAGATTGCGCGCTACACGGCTGCGATACTGGTCAGCGATAACGCCGCCACGAGCACCCCGCTGGTGGCAGCCAGCGGCCTCACGCAGCAAGTAAGCAAGGCGGACAACCTGCTGAAGGGCACGCTGGTCAGCCGTCCCATCGACCTGGGCGACGCCACCCCCTACTTCTCCATGGGCCGCAAGGACGGGCAGATCGGCTTCTACAAGTTCCAGAGCGGTGGCAACACCACCATCACCCTCGGCGCCAACAAGGCCTATCTGGACACCAGCGCAGCAACTGGCGAATCGTCCGGTGCAGTCAAGGGCTTCGTGTTCAGCTTTGACGACCTGCCAACCGGCATCGAAGTCCATGCACTTCCGCCCATAAGTCCAAGCACTTCCGGCCTGAAGTCCTACGACTTAAGCGGCCGTCGCGTAAGCAATCCCACCAAAGGCATCTACATCGTAGGCCGCCGGAAGGTGGTGGTGAAGTAACAGCCGGCATTATCATCAATGAAAACAAACAAGCAAACATACACACAGCAATGAAACGTTATAACACACCCACAACAAGCGTACTCTACATCCACACGGAACGCTTGCTCCAGGACTCCCTCAAAGTGGACAGCAAGAACAAGGTAGAGGACATGGAGGATATAGGTTTCGTGAAAGAAGATGCCGCCCGCGATGGTGGCATCTGGGACAACGACTGGAACGACTAAGCAACACACGCGTATGAGATACCATCACCTTATCGGCCTCCTGTTCCTGCTCCTGGCCGGAACGGCGCAGGCAGCCGTTACATCGGGCTATTACCGCATCAAGAGCAACCATTACGCCGGGCGGTACATCGGCGAAAACGCCAGCCACCGCCTCATCACCGCCACGGACATCAGCCAGACGGACTACAGCTTCGTGTGGTACCTGACAGTGAACGGCTCCAATGTGACCATCAAGAATGCAGTGACGCAGCGCACCGTGCAACGGCTATACTCCAAATCTGTGCAGTACAGCACATCGGCTGTCAAGACCGACAACGTCTTTACACTTGCTGCCAGTGGAGACACTTACACCTTCACTGACTACGACAACTGCGGCCTGCACTGTGACGCAAGCTACAATATTGTGCAATGGTACACCAGTGCTGATGCCAACAAATGGATCATCGAGGCTGTCACCCCGAATGCCACCGAGCTGGCTGCGCAGCAGGCAGCCGCACAACTAACGGTATCGTCTGGCAACTATCGCATCTACAGCAATGCCTACGACGGCAAGTATGTTACGGAGAACAGCAGCAGTCATACGCTGGTGACCGGTGCGCGGTCCGACAACAACTACGCACAGGTGTGGTATCTGGACGTCAACGCCGACGGCGAGGTCACCATCAAGAACGTGTTGACCGACCGCTACGTGCAGCTACAAGGCAACAACTCCAGCCAATACGTCACCGACACCGGCACCGCCACGTTCGCACTGGGCGAGACGAAGGGCGACAGCTACAACACCTACACCTTCGTGAACGGGGGTGGCAGCGCCGGTTTCCATTGTGCCGCCACGCAGTCGTACAACGTGGTGTATTGGTGGGATGCCAGCTCCGTAGCCTCAGTGTGGCGCGTGGAAGCTGCAGAAGTCGATGCCGATGCCCTGGCTGCGCAGAAGGCAGCACTACAGGCTGTCAGCGCAGACCAGCTGACCCAATTCTTCACCACCACCGCCTGCACGGAACTGAACAGCAGCTACGCCTCAATGACCGACGAGGCCTTGCGCTCGGCTATGAGCGCACTGCCCACCACCGTGCAGGACATGGCCGTGAAGGTGAAGAACAACGCATGGACCACTTACGGAGGGTGGGACAAGACAGAGCGCACCTTCCGCGTGGCCGACTATAAGGCTTACAGCAGCGGCGACCGCTGGACGGGTATCGTGGGCTACGGCCACCATTTCGGACGCCTCAGCAACCCCACCGGCATCTATGCCGATGCGGGCGACATCTTGCAAGTGTATGTAGGCAACGTGCCCGATGGGCAGCGCATAGCCCTCGAAGTGGCCGGCTATGGACAGGCGGCAGGCTCCGTCTATGCCCTGAACGAGGGAATGAATACACTGCTCATCGCCGCAGCCGGCAACTGTTTCGTGTTCTACGAAGTGGATAACACGACGAGCGGTACCGAACCTTACACCCCCATCGCCAATTATGCCCCTGTCACCGTGCACATCGAGGGTGGCACTGTCCAGGGCTGCATGGATCTCACACGGGGCTTCACCGACACCGATTTCGCAGCCATGGCCACCTATCTCTTCAAAAAGGAGACCGTCTGCCTCAAGAGCACCACGCACGTATTCAACCTTAACAAGACGCTGCTTGTCGGCGCACTGCCATCACTGGCCGAACCCAAGGTGGAGGAGATGATGGCCTTCTGGACGGGCACAGCTCAGCTTGAAGACAATCTCTGTGCACGCGCCGACTTCGACACCTACTGCAACAACATCTACTCCGTAACCGGACACGCCGGCAGTGGAAACCCCAACGCCACTACCTACGGAACCAACTACTTCGAAGCGGCCTATCCCGGCCTCTTCAATGCCGACCAACTCAAGCAAAGCAGCGGTGGCTTGTGGACCATTGCACACGAACAGGGCCACAATCGCCAGAAACTTATTCAGCTCATTGGTACCACGGAGATTTCCAATAATATGTTCTCCAATGCAGCCATGGATTGGCAGGGGCGATACACCTCGCGCACCAATACCCTGCAGAGCTCCTTTGAGCGCTGGCAAGAGGGCCTCTCTTGGCCCCAGCGTGTGGCATCTGGTGGCACGTGGGATTGCCTGAGCATGTACACCCAGCTCTACCGCTATTTCCATCAGGCAGGCTACGATACCAACTTCTATCCCAACCTCTTCCGCGCCTTCCGTGCCTCGCCCATGACTCTCAGAGCAGGCACGCCCGTGCCAGCTTCGGAGGATTACCTGAAGTTCTACCAAACATGCTGTGACGTTGCCAAGCTCGACCTTACCGAGTTTTTCGAGGTGTACAGCTTCTTCCTGCTGCCGCCTGCTCAGGATGCTCAAACCATCAACGGTATCAGCACAGGCAACTACTACGTCCAGATTGGCGACTACAGCACTTACTACGTCTATGTCACGCAGGAGATGATCGATGCGGCAAAGAACGCTGTGGCCGCCAAGGGCTACCCTAAGTGCAATATCATGTTCATCGAGGACCGCATTACGGCGCCCTTAGCCACCTACGAGGGCCATGCTGAAGGTGAGGTGCGCAAGACCTACGAGGGCGGCAGCATCACCGCTGGTGAGTATGGCGAGACAGGGCAGTACACCGACTTCGGGCAGAAGCCTGGTGCCTACGTGTTCAACGTCGGTCAGCGCGGCAACGTCACCGTAAGCGGCACGGGGGCCGTAGGCTTCAAGCTCTACGACACCGAAGGCAAGCTCGTTGGAGTCTATAACTCCACAACCTTCGTCCTCCCCACTGCTGCCTTTGACGAGAACGGCCTAAAGAGCGGCTATACGCTGCAAGCGGCAGCCGGCGACGGCACGAATGTGGCGATGACGAGAGATGCAACTATTGCGTTGAACGAGTTCCCAAAGACTGACGTCTGGTACAGCCTCTGCACGCCGCTGCGCGAAACGCGCTATGTGCAGAACAATGGCGCTGGCGCTGGCCTCACGGGCGTGACCCAGACATCGGGCAGCACGCCTGCGAATGCCTTGCAGTGGCGCTTTGTGCAGCGCGAGGGCGAGACAGAGACGTTCGACATCGTGAGCCGCACCGACGGTTCCTACATCAACCCCACTTCGGAGGGAGGAGCACAACTTGCCACCTCGGCCAGCCAGCCTTCAGCAGGCTGGAAGGTGACCACGGCCAACACCAACGGTTACTATATCATATATAGTGGAACCAACCAGTTGCATCAGGCCAATTCGGGCAACGGGTACAAGATTCTGAACTGGGGCAGTGGCACCAACCGGAGCGACGACGGCTGTCAGTACAAATTCACGGAGGTGGAGCCAATCGACGTGCCCACCCTCTCGGACAACCCGCTGGACGAGCTGGCCGGATGGCACATCAGTGTGGCCGGACAGGCAGCCTCCGACCTCGTCACGGGGCAGTGGTATGTGATGTTCGACCGCGGGCAGACCTCCGGTCAGCATGGCTACCTGTATGAAAAGGTGAGCTCACACACGCTGTACAACACGGCCACGGTGCCTGCCGGGGCAGCCACCGAGGCAGCCAAGTATTTGGTGCGGCTGACCGATGCCGGCGATGGCTGCTATTACATCCAGACCGGGTATGGCAACTACTTCGGCCGGATTGAACAAAGCACCAATGTGCCTGTGATTGCCACACAGACCGAGCGCATCGGCATTAGCAAGATAGCCGGCACCGACGGCCACTTCTACATGCAGGGCGAAACTGGCGGTGTGATCCTGGATGCCAACGAACTCAGCCAGGGCGATGCCACCGTAGTGGGGTGGGGCACCGACATTCCCACGCAGACGGGCGGCAACAACGACTGGGCCTTCTACCCCGTCGAACTGGTGTGGCCTGTCAGCCTTGTGCAGGTGGGCGAGGCGAGCTATGCCACCTTCTTCTTCGACCAAGACATGCAGAGCGATGCCGATACCAAAGCCTATTACATAACAGAGGTAGCCGACGGCAGCGCACGGCTTACGGCCACGGGCAACGAAGGACACGACATTCCGGCACGCACGGCTGTGGTGCTCATAAACAGCATCCAAGCCGCCACGGCTACGCTGACACCTGCTGAGCACCTTGAACCCGTGGTGAGCGAGAGCGCCAACATGCTCAAAGGTACGCACGAAAGCATGCAGCTCGACCTAAGCGACAACACAACCTACTTCTCCATGGGACGCAAGGACGGGCAAATTGGCTTCTTCAAGTTTGACAATGGCGACACAACCACCATCACCCTCGGCGCCAACAAGGCCTATCTGGACACCTCTGTCGCTGCCGATGGCAATGTGAAGGGCTTCTATCTGTGGCTGGGAAACAGCGATACGCCCACCATCGTGCGCAGCGTGACAGGCAGTAGCCCGTCAACTACGCAGCCCGTACGTTATAACCTGGCAGGCCAGCGTGTGCAGAACATGCACAAGGGAATCTATGTCAGTGGCGGGCGCAAGGTGCTGGTGCGCTAAGCGCCATGTGTAAATCGCCTTGACGTGGTATATATAAAAGAGGTGTGTCCAGATGAAGGGACACACCTCTTTTGGGTTCTCTTTTTTGTGATGTTCCTGCAGCGCAGATGTTGTGCTGATGCCTGCTACTCTAATGTCTTGCTGATGGCGGCCAGTTGCTTGCCGGTGAACGGAGGTGAGGACAGGCATGCTAAGTTCTTGCGCAGCTGTTCGGGCGAACTGGCACCGATGAGCACGCTGGTAACGCCCTTCTGATGCAGAATCCAGTTCAGGGCCATGCTGGCCAGGCTCTCGCCACGCTCGGTGGCAATGTCGTTGAGACGGCGTATCTGCTGCAGGCGCTGCTCGGTGAGGGCATCGGCATGCAGGAAGCGGCCGTCGCGCGCCATGCGGCTATCCTCGGGGATGCCGTTCAGGTAGCGGTCGGTGAGCAAGCCCTGTGCCAATGGCGAGAAGGCGATGAAGCCCGCCCCATGGGCCATGGCATCGGGCAGGGTGCGTTCGGTAATGGGCGCGCGGTCGAACAGGTTGAGTCGGCCCTGATAGATAAGGCAGGGCACGTGTTGTTGTTTCAGGTAGTCATAGCCCTGGCGTGCGGCTTCGAGCGGCCAGCGGCTCAGACCTATGTAGAGGGCCTTGCCGGCGCGCACGATATCCACCAGTGCCTGCAGTGTCTCCTCGAGTGGCGTTTCAGGGTCGTAGCGGTGACAGTAGAACAGGTCCACATAGTCCAGATTCATGCGCCGCAGGCTCTGGTCCAGGCTGGCCATGAGGTGCTTGCGCGAAGCCCACGAGCCGTAGGGGCCGTCCCACATGTCGTAGGCGGCCTTGGTCGAAATGAACAACTCGTCGCGGTGCGGCTTGAAGTCGGCCTGTATCATCTTGCCCATGAAGCGCTCGGCAGCACCAGGCTCCGGGCCGTAGTTGTTGGCCAGGTCGAAGTGGGTGATGCCGGCCTCGAAAGCGGTGCGGGCGATGGCCTGCGACACCTCGAAAGGCGTGGTATCGCCGAAGTTGTGCCACAGTCCCAGGCTCAGTGCCGGCAGCAACACGCCGCTATTGCCGCAGCGGTTGTACTGCATGCCGCCGTAGTTCGGGTTCAGCTTTTCCATAGAATGACGAATGATGAATGACGAATGATGAATGACGAATGACGGATGATGCGCTCGGTCCGTGTTTGGCCCGAAGGGACGCTTCGCACTTCAAGAAGGGACGCTTCGCTTGCTAAGAATAACGAATTCAGTGCACAGTGCATCGCGGTTTTCCCGCGATGTCGTCCCATCATTCCCCCCTGGGCAAAGAAAAGAGGAGCCAAGGGCCCGCGCCCATCCGGTGCGCCCCTTGGCTCCCCTTGCATCATTACTTACTTGATGTCGATGACGGGGATGTTGTCCTTGTCGTTATAGTACAGGTTCTCGCCAGCCATTCCCCAGATGAAGGTGTAGTAGTAGGTGCCGGCGGCGGCGTGAATGCTCCACTCGGGGCTCATGATGGCCTGCTCGTTGTGCAGCCACACCACGCGGCTCTCATCGGGCTGACCCATGATGTGTGCGATGGTCTGATCCTCGGGCAGGTTGAAGTAGTAGTAGGCCTCGATGCGGCGGCCGTGAGTGTGAGGGGGCATGGTGTTCCAGGCTGCGCCGGGATTGAGCTGTGTCAGTCCGAGCTGCAGCTGGCAGGGGCCTTCTTCAAGCACATCGTTCACAATGAGTTTGTAGACAGTACGGTTATTGCACTCTTCGAGCGAGCC
>JAFXQT010000058.1 GCA_017526905.1 Bacteroidaceae bacterium
AGCCGCAGGGCATCCGCCTCGAATGTACGCCTCAGGCCATCGCCTTCCGTGCAGAAGCGGGTTACGATCCCGACTTCGGTGCCCGTCCTGTGAAATCCACGCAGGTCTCGCTGTTCAGGCCCAGTTCCTTGTAGTTCTCCACCTTTGCCTTGGAGGCGTTGTAGATGACGAAGTTGGGCTCGAAGTTCTCCAGTTCCTCGGCTGTGGGCTTGATGAACATGTTCTCAACGAAGTGAGCCTGCCATGCCACCTCAACGATGAAACGTACGGCCAGGCGGGTGGCCTTGTTGGCACCGCAGAAGGCGTCCACCACGTAGAGCTGCTTGTTGCACAGTTCCTTGATGGCGATTTCCTTCACCTTGGCCCACACCTCCTCGCTCATGGGGTGGTTGTCGTTCTTGTAGCCCTCGGTGGTCCACCACACCTTGTCGTGGCTCTGTGCATCGTCAACGATGTACTTATCCTTGGGCGAGCGGCCGGTGTAGATACCGGTCATCACGTTCACGGCGCCGAGCTCAGTTTCCTGGCCCTTGTCAAAGCCAGTCAGTTCGGCCTTGGTCTCCTCCTTGAAAAGGAACTCATAGCTGGGGTTGTGGGCAATCACGGTGGAACCGGTGATGCCATACTTGGTCAAATCTAATGTTGCCATTTGTGATAGTTTTTATGAGTTAACTGTTGTTGTGTGATGCGTTTACTATGGTGGCGCCCGCTTGTGCCCTCTGTTTTTTGGGTGCATAGCAAGCCCTGCCTTTTCTAAGGCGTTGCAAAAGTAGTTCTTTCTAACGAGATAGCGAAAAGAAAGCGGCAAAAAAATGGCACGTGCATGCACTTTTATAAAAAAACACACACTTTTGCAAGGCCGATTTGGCAAAGCGGCACTTGCCGGAGCGATGGCTCATGCGTTGCAGCCCCAGCACAGCAGTGCAGCCGCCGTCAGGCCTACGGCCAGCACCTCGGCCAGGAGGCTGATGTGCAGGCTGGTGCGCAGGTCGGCCGCGGTGAGCGGGCGTGGGTCATGCCCTATGTAGGGCTTGGCCACGGCCTGGCCAAAGTAGTCGTGCGTGCCCCCGAAGCGGCATTGCAGGCAGGCGGCCAGCGCTGCCTCAGGCCACCCGCTGTTGGGCGAGGCGTGGCAGGGGCCGTAGTGCCACACAAACCGCAGGCGCGAGCCAAAGCTGCCACCACGCCCGGCTGCGTGGCGCCGGGGGGCTGCAAGCCTGAGGCAGGCATCGGCCGCCAGCATAAGCAGCGCCGTAAGGCGGGCGGGCAGGAAGTTGGCCACATCGTCGGCCCGCGCTGCAACACAGCCGAACCGGGCGTAGCGCTCCGTGCGGTAGCCGATCATGGAGTCCAGCGTGTTGACCATCTTGTAGGCCACCATGCCGGGCACACCCAGCAGTGCCAGCCAGAACAACGGTGCCACGACGCCGTCGGACAGGTTCTCGGCCAGCGTCTCCAGTGCGGCGGTGCGCACTTCCTGAGCCGAGAGTGCGGCGGTGTCGCGCCCCACAATGCGCGACACCTGCCGTCGTCCGGCATCCAGGCTCACGTTCAGCGCACGGAACACATCGTGCACTTCGCGGCGCAGGGTGTGTCCGGCCAGGCAGAAGAAGACGAGCACCGTGGCCAGCACGGCCGATGCCCACCCGGGCACCACGGCCAGCACCAGCCAGCTGAGCACGAATGCCAGGCCGATGCTCGACAGGGCAAACACCCAGCCCTTCAGGCGCCGGCAGCGGCCGCGGTTCAGCAGGTGTTCGCCCCATGCTATCCAGCGCCCGAAGGCTACAATGGGGTGGGGCAGCCACGAGGGGTCGGCCAGCAGCAGGTCGAGCACCCAGCCGCCGAGCAGGGCGGCAGCCATGGGCCACAAGGACGTGTCGGAAAGTAACGGTGTCATGGTTCGAGGGGGTTGAGCAGGTGGGCAATGGCCGCCAGCAGGCGGTCGTTCTCTGTGGGCTGTTGGACCGCTATCCGGAAATGGGCCTGTGTGAGGCCGCTGAAGTTGGAGGCGTCGCGTATCAGGATGCCGTGGTCGTGGGCCAGGCGGTCCTTCAGCCAGGCGGCTGGGCCGCAAGGACACTGGCACAGCAGTATGTGGGTGTCCGACGGGTGCACACCCACCCCCAGCTGCGCCAGCGCCTCGGCCACTCGTGTGCGTTCGTTCAGCAGCTGTTGCAGCGGCAGGTGGTAGTCGGCCACGTGTGCCAGCAGGTAGTGGCCGGCAGCCTGTGCCAGGCTGTTCACGCTCCAGGGCATCTGCAGCGCCCGCAGACGTTCCAGCAGGCCGGCATGGGCCGTGACGAAGCCCAGCCGCAGGCCTGGGATGGCAAAACGCTTGGTCATGGAGTGCAGCATCACAATGTTGGGCAGGCCGGCGGCCTGAGCCGGCTCCAGGAGCGGTTCGGCGGTGAAGGGGGTATAGCTGGCATCCACCACAAACAGTAGGTCGGGCCTGCGCTGCACAAGTTGCAGCAGCCCCTTGCGTTCCAGCACGGTGCCGGTGGGGTTGTTGGGGTTGCACAGCCAGCACAGGGCGGGTGTCTCGCCTTGCGGCTGGCGGGGAATGGCGGCCAGGGCCTCCAGGGCCTCAGCCGGCGTGTGCGGCGTGAGTGTGGCCGTGCGGTGGGCATGTATGCGGCAGGCATCGGCATACTCAGAGAAGGTGGGGCCCAGGATATAGCTGCGGCTGCCGCCAAAGGCCTGCGCCACCAGGTAGATGGCCTCGGTGGCACCGCTTGTGGCCATGACTTGTGGCGGGGTCAGCTGCAGGCGCTTGGCCAGTGCCTGTTCCAAGCGGCTGGGCGTGGGCTCGGGGTAGTTGCCGAGCTGCGGCAGCTGGGTGGTCAGGTAGGCAAAGAGGGCACTGTGGTCGAAGTGGTTATAGACGTTCGAGCTGAAGTTCAGCCGGATGTCGGGATAGGCATGTATGTCGTCGCCGTGGCCGTGTTGCATAGTTCGGGGTTCAAAGTTCAACGTTCGTCGTCAGCGGAGTGTCCCTGCGGGCCGTGCGCAGTGTTCTTCGCTATGTCGTAGAGGCGGGGTATATCCACGTATTTGCGCAGGTGGTCGGCCAGCAGGTCGTACTGCCGCTGGCGGAAGTCCTCTGGGCTTTCGGCCGGTGCGGGTTGCTGGTGGCGGTCCTTCAGCAGGTAGTCAATGACGGGTGCATTGTCCAGGCAGCCATGAATGTAGGTGCCTATGCAGCCGTTCTGCATCACGATGGGCTCGGTGGCGGTGGATTGCCCTTGGTGAATCTCGTAGCCCCGGCAGCGTGCCCCCTGGAAACAGAACTCCACCTGGCGTGTCGTCTTGTCGGCACACATGGTGGTGTGCATGGGCAGCAGCCCCAGTCCTGGCATGGCGGGGATGCCGCCTTCCACCCCCTCGGGGTCCTGCACCGTGTGGCCCAGCATCTGGAAGCCGCCGCAGATGCCTACGATGGTCTTGCCCGCGGCATGGGCCTGGAGCACGGCGGCCGCCATGCCCGAGCGGCGCAGGTGGTACAGGTCGTCGAGCGTGGCCTTCGTGCCGGGCAGCACCACGATGTCGGCTTCGGCCAGATCGGCCGGGTTGGCGGTGTAGAACAGGCTGACGCGCGGGTCGCGTTCCAGCACGTCGAAATCGGTGAAGTTGGAAATGTGGCGCAGCAGCACCACGGCTATCACCGTGCGCTGCCCGTCGTGCCCGTCGTGGCGGCTGTCTGGTGCCATGGCCTTTGAGGCCAGCGCCACGCTGTCCTCCTCGTCGATATGTATGTCCTTGAACTGCGGCACCACCCCCAGCACGGGCACGCCGCACACCTGTTCCAGCAGGCGGCGGCCGTCGTCGAACAGGCGCAGGTCGCCTCGGAACTTGTTCACGATAATGCCGCAGATGCGTTGGCGGTCCTCGGGCGTCTGCAGCATCACGCTGCCATAGCACGAGGCAAACACGCCGCCGCGGTCTATGTCGGCCACCAGCACCACGGCGGCATCGGCATAGCGTGCCATGGGCATGTTCACCAGGTCGGACTGGCGCAGGTTCAGCTCGGAGATGCTGCCTGCCCCTTCCAGCACGATGGGGGCGTAGCGAGCCTTCAGGCGGTCGAAGGCCGCACACACCTCGGCACGCAGCTGCTCGCGGCCTTCGGCGCGGAAATAGGCATAGGCCGAGCGGTTGCCTATGGGGCGGCCGTTCAGCACCACCTGTGTGGTGTGGTCGGAATTGGGCTTCAGCAACACGGGATTCATATCCGTGTGTGGCTGCAGGCGGCATGCCTCGGCCTGAACGGCCTGTGCGCGGCCTATCTCCAACCCGTCGGGGGTGGCAAAGGAGTTCAGGGCCATGTTCTGGGCCTTGAAGGGTGCAGGGTGGTAGCCGTCCTGCAGGAATATTCGGCAGAGGCCTGTTGCCAGCACGCTCTTGCCTACGTCGCTGCCGGTTCCGGCAAGCATGATTGGGCGGAGGGGAGTCATAGTTGATAGAGATGTGTGTAACTGGCTAATACATTCTTGTACCGGAGCACGGGGGTGGCCACGGGTTCGCCCTTGGCATTATATACCTGCACGGCCGATGTGGGCATCTGGCCTGCGAACTGCGTGTAGTGGAACTCGTGCCCGCGATACTCGCGGCCGTCGAGCTGGAACCGCCTGTAGCCAAGGGCGAGTTTCCGGTCGGCTGTGCGGGCAGTGATGGTGTGTGGGAGCACGCCGCACATGGGGTATTCGCCGTTGTCGGCCACGATGCGGTCGCACAGGTACATCATCCCGCCACACTCGGCAATGATGCGTCCACCACGTTCGGCGTAGGCGCGTATGGCGTGGCGTGCTGCCTGATTGGCCGCCAGCGCCTCCAGGTGCTTCTCGGGATAGCCGCCTGGGAGGTAGAGCAGGTCGATGGCGTCGAGCTGCGGCACATCCTGTTCGGGGTCGAAAAAGCAGGCATCGGGCCAGCGGTCCAGGTTCTCCTGATAGATAAAGGAGAACGACTCGGCATTGCGTGCCACAAGGACTTTTGGGCTGGAACACTGAAGGGTGGCGCCTGAGGCCGTGGGCCGATGGCCGGCCGGCACGCGCAGCGCCAACAGGGCATCGATGTCTATGTGTTCCTCCACGAGCCGGGCCAGCGTGTCGCTCGCCGTCTGTTCGGAGAAGTCGAGCCCCAGGTAGCGCGACCCCTGTTCCAGCGTCTGGGTCTTGGGTAGATGGCCAAGGCAGCGCACTTGCAGGTCGTCGCAAACCTGCCGCAGCATTTGGAAATGGCGTTCCGACCCGACCTTGTTGAACACCACGCCGGCGATGTGCAGTCCTTCCCGGAAGTGTAGGAAGCCCTGCAGGAGCGCGGCTGTGGAATAGGCCGCCGACCTGGCATCGACCACTAGCACCACGGGCAAGCCGATGGCTTGGGCTATCTCGGCCGACGAGCCGCGGTCGCGCTCGTAGCCGTCGAACAGGCCCATCATGCCCTCGGCCACGCACACATCGGCCCCCTGCCCATAGCGGCAGAACAGGGCTTGCACATGCTCGGGCGTGGCCATGAAGGTGTCCAAATTGATGCTCGGACGGCCACACACGCGCTCGTGGAACTTCGTGTCGATGTAGTCTGGGCCGCACTTGAATGGCTGTACGGTCAATCCGCGGTTGCGAAGGGCACGCAAGAGGCCCATCGTGACGGTGGTCTTGCCGCTGCCCGACGCGGTGGCACAGACCATGAAGGCACACTTGGTTGTTGTTTCCTGTTTCATTGTGGTTACGCTTTTCTTGTCATTGCCGCCGCTTCAGCAGGATGGTCAGTGCCACGGGGGCACCGATGAGCGAGGTTACCGAGTTGATGGGCAGTGCCCCCTCCATGCCAGGCAGGCGGGCAATGAGGTTGCAGGCCAGGGCCAGGGTGGCTCCGGCCATGAGTGTGGCAGGCAGCAGGATGCGGTGGTCGGCAGTGGCAAAGAGGCCGCGGCTGATGTGTGGCACGGCCAGGCCCAGGAACATGACCGGGCCGCAGTAGGCAGTGGTGATGGCTGTGAGGATGCCGGCCGAGGCGATGATGCACATGCGTGCCCCCCGCACATTCAGGCCCAGGTTGGCGGCATAGCGCTCGCCCAGCAGCAGGGTGTTCAGGGGCTTGGCCAGCAGCATGGACAGGGGGCAGAACACGGCCATCAGGCTCACGAATACATACACCTGTCCGCCCGTGACGCGTGCAAACGAACCCAGCCCCCAAATCACATAGGCGCGGATATCCTCCTCGCTGGAGAAATACTTCAGCACGCCGATGATGGCGCTGGCTATGTAGCCTATCAGCACACCCGCGATGAGCAGCGTGGCGCGCCCCTCCACTTTCTTCGACAGCCACACTATCAGCATCATCGCTGCCAAGGCACCGCCGATGGCGGCTACCGTGAGCGCGCTGTTGCCCACCACGCCGAAGCGGTTCAGCACCCCGCCGCCCAACGAGCCGCCCAGCAGCACCATGAAGGCCACGCCAAGGCTGGCTGCACTGCTGATGCCCAGCACCGACGGGCCCGCCAGCGGGTTGTGAAACACCGTTTGCATTTGCAGGCCGGCCACCGACAGGCCCGCACCGCAGGCCATGGCAGTGAGGGTCTGCGGCACACGTGTCTGCAGCACGATGTTCGTGAACACCTCGTTGTCGCAACCCCGCCCCAGCAGGATGTTGCTCACGTCGGCCAGGGGGATGGGCACCGAACCCACCATCAGGTTGAGCAGTGCCAGCACGCCGATGCTCAGCAGCAGCAACAGCATGCCCACGTGTTGCCTTGGTTTGTTATGTCTGTTCTCTTTCATCTTGGCTTATGTTTCTATAATCCTTACTTCCAGTTGGCCAGTGGGGAACACCGTCCGGCAGTGTTCGTAGCAGCGGGCCTGCAGGGCTTGGAAGAACGCCTTCGGCATCACGCCCCAAAGCTCGCGCGCCATGACCACGCCGGCCAGCTTGGCATCGGCATCGGCCACGCCTGCCGAGCGGGCCACAGAGGCCAGGAAATCCTTGTTCATCTGCACTTTGTGCGAGTGCGTGTCCAGGTGCCCTTCGGCCAGCTTCACGGCTTTGCCCACCATAATGCCCAGTACGGCCCGTTCAAAGCCCAGCGCGTGGGCGCTGCTCAGTGCCTGGCCTATGAAATTGCCATAGTGCACCACATGCAGCAATGGCTCGGCGGCCAGCAGTGCGGTCTCGCCCTGTTTGCCCGATGCAAAGCCGATGCTTGTGCAGCCGATGGCCTTAGCCACTTCCAACTCGCGGCTTATGCTCTGGATGAAGGCCTCGTTGGACAGGGGCGATACGATACCCGACGAGCCGATGATGCTGATGCCGTCCACCACGCCCACGCGGTTGTTGAAGGTGCGTTCGGCCAGTGCCTTGCCGCCCTCGACAGCGAGGGTGATGTCGGCATCGGCACGGGTCAGGGCGTGTAGCTCGGCCGTAATCATGCGCCGTGGCACGGGGTTGATGGCCGGTTCGCCCACGGCGATGCCCAGCCCCGGCAGTGTAACACGTCCCACGCCTTCGCCCTGCAGGAAGCGCACGCTGCCTGTGTGCTTGCTGCCCAGCGCCACCCGTGCCGTGATGCGGCAGCCACGGGTCACATCGGGGTCGTCGCTGAAGTCTTTCGTCACATCTGCTTCGGCCCATGCCCCGTCGCGCTGCACACGAACGGCATCGATGCCCACCTGCACCGTCTCGCCATCAGGCAATGCCACGTCCACGGCCTTCTCGTCATGGCCCATCAGACCTAAGAGCGCCGCCTTCACTGCTGCCGTGGCGCAGGTGCCGGTGGTGAGGCCGGTGCGCAGCGGGAAGAAGCCGGGCAGGAGCTGTTCGATGGCGCGGCGCAGGGTGTGGCGGCCGGTGACGAAACGCAGAGTGGCCGATGGCGGGAATAGCCATGCATAGTCGGGTGCTGCCACCACATAGATGTCCAGCCCCAGTGCCAGTGCCGCCTCCACCTTGGCTTGGAGCCCTCCGCTGGTGCCGCTCTCCTTGGTGATCACGGCATCGCAGCCCACCTCCTGCATCAGTTGTTGTTCCTGCTGGGCGGTTGGCAGTGCAGCCCCATCGGCATAGAAAAGCAGCTGCTGCGCAGGGAAGCCGCAGGCTGTGGCGCGGGCGATGCTCTCGGCCCGGTGCAGGATGCGGAAACGGGTGTCGTGCCGCTGCCAGTAAGGCTTCAGCCGGGCTATGGTGTTCACGCCGGTCAGCGCCAGCAAGCACCGGGGTGCAGCGGCCTCGAGGCGGTGCAGGGCATCGTCAAAGTCGGTGCAGCGCACCACTCCGTGTGCCGGTGTGGCTGCCGTTGGGCCGGTGCCGATGCGGTCCCTTTGCACACGCACCACGGGCAGCCCGGTTTGTGCGATGTGGCGGTGCAGCCCTTCGGCAAAGGGGTGCGAGGCATCCACAACGAGGCGGATGTGGTGCTCGTGGCAGAAGCGGCGCATGCCGTCGGCGGTGAGGTTGCCGCTCAGGCGTGTGCCATGCACCAACGGCACTTGCTGGTGCTCGCCCAGCGTGGAGTAATAGAACGGGCTGCCTGCCTGTTCGCACACTTCTGCTGCCAGGCGTCCTTCTGTGGTGCCTCCGAATATCAGAATCATGGGGTGTGGTGCTGTGATGAGGGTGCCAGGGCACCGGTGAGTTATGCGGTTTTAGTCTTTGCCACTGCGGAACAGGTGGCTGAAGGTGCTGTCGTACAGGCGACTCAGGCCCTCGCGGTTGTCAATGGCATCGCCCACCACAATCATCGTGGTGAGCGTTAGGTGGTTGTCGTCTATGAGTCTGGCCAGGTCCTTCAGCTGCCCACGGAAGATGCGCTGCTCCGGCCACGTCAGCTTGTAGCACACGGCCACAGGGGTGTCCGGCGCATAGCCACCGGCCAGCAGTTCGGCCTGCACCTCGGCGGCCAGGGTGGCCGAGAGGAAGATACACATGGTGCTTTGGTGGGCGGCCAGCAGGCGCAGTCTCTCGCGCTCGGGCATGGCCGTGCGCCCTTCGCCACGGGTCAGGATGATGGTTTGTGTCCGTTCGGGTATGGTGAACTGTGAGCGCAGTTCGGCAGCGGCTGCCAAGAACGACGAGATGCCCGGCGTGATGTGGTAGGACATGTGGTGGGCGTCGAAGAAGGCCATCTGCTCCTGAATGGCACCGAAGATGCAGGGGTCGCCCGTGTGCAGGCGCACTACGAACAGCCCGCGGTCGTAAAACTGCTTCATAAGCCGGCACTGCTCTTCCAGCGCCATGGAAGCGCTGCTCTGCACCATGGCGCCCGGCTTGTGGCAGCGTGTCAGTTCCTTGGGCACGAGGCTGCCGGCATAGAGAATCAGATCGGCACGTTCCAGCATCCGGCGGCCGCGCACGCTCACCAGGTCAGGGTCGCCGGGGCCCGCACCTACTATCTCGATGTGGCCCCCAGGGGCGGCGCTGGCATTGTCGGGCACAGTGATGGTGGGGGCGCTTTGTGCGGTTGTGCCGGGCGCAGGCGCGGCTTGTAAGTGGTGCCAGCCAATGGCCACTGCCAGGGTGAAGTCCTTGCCTTTGACCTTCGGCACCAGCAGTCGGCCGTGGTTGGTGGCCAGGAGCGCAGCGGCTTCGCACACACTGGGCGTGCCAACATGCTTGGCCACGGTGGGGCTGGGGGTGGGCACCGTTACTTGCGCCAGTTCGTGGGCGGCGAAGGTGCGCACTGCGTGCCCTTCGGCCTGCAACTGCCGGATGACGGGCTCGTCGGCCTTGATATCGATGGTGGCAAATTGTGCCCCTTCACGGCAGATGCGGTGTTGCAGCAGGCATTGGTCCACGCTTGGCAGCACCGTGTCTGCCGGGGCCTGGTGGGCCAGGCCGATACCGACGGTCAGCACGCGGGGTATGTATTGTATGGTGGGAATGTCGCGTGGCAGGTCGTGGACAAAGGGCGACACGATGATGAGCAGGCGGAAGTCACGCGCTTCGGCTATGTCGGCAATGCGTGTCACATGCTGGGGCAGCGTGCGCTCCAGGTACTCGGTGCCTTCGTCGTGGACATCCATCAGCAGGGCCGTGGGCTCCTGCCGGACAAATGCAGTGACGATATCGTTCATGCCTGTTTGCTCGCGGCCATGGGCCACGGCCCACCCGAATCGCTGTGCCAGCGTGTCCAGGGCCCACAGACCGGCATTGTCGCTCTGTGTGGTGATGACGGGCGTGGCACCCAGTGCTGTGGCAATGCCGGTGGCCAGTTCGTTGGCACCGCCCACATGGCCTGAAAGCACTGGTATGACATACTTGCCCAGACTGTCTATGCACACCACGGCAGGGTCGGTGTGCTTGTCCTGCGCGAAGGGTGCGATGGTGCGCACGCAGATGCCCATGGCGCCAATAAACACGAAGGCATCGTAGTGTGCCCACAGCGTGCCCACTTCTGTGCGCCCGATCACATCGGTGTGCGTGTCGGCACGGAGCGTTTGCAGCTTTTGGGCTATGGGCGCGCCCGCCTCGCTGATGGGTATAAGGGCTATTTTCTGCATTTCAGTATTTCAATAGGGTTGTAGTCGTTGAGTTGTATGTGCAAGGGTGCTTCCTGCTGCAGGCCCAGCTCATGGCAAGTCTCGTCCCAGAGCTGCCTGCTGCTTGGCCGGTGGCCGGTGGCCTGTGTCACCACGGCAGAAGTAACGCTGTTCATCACAATGATACCGCCTGGCTGGAGGCTGCTTACGGCTTTGGCCATCATCTCCTTCAGGCGGCCCCCATGCCCGCCAATGAAGATGGCATCGGGAGGAAGGGATGGGGAATGACTAATGACGAATGACGAATGACTAATGGGGAATGACGAATGACGAATGACTGATGACGAATGGGAGGTGGGGGCTGGGGCCTGTGGAATGCCGATCTCGGCACTCCCTTCCTCACCCCCGCTCTCCAGGAAATCACCTATGTGCACACCAATGCCGGGCGCACCGAAGCGGCGGGCATTGTCGCGGATAATGGCTTCGCACTCAGGCCTGATCTCAAAGGCCTCCACTTGCAGGTGCGGGAAACGCAGGCGCGCCTCGATGCTGATGCTGCCGGTGCAGGCCCCGATGTCCCAAAGCACATGGCGGGAGGGCAAGTCGAGCATTTGCAGCGAGAGCAGCCGGATAGGCATTTTCGTGATCATCTTTTCACGCCCGTCGAGCAGGGAGAATGCGGTGTCGGGGATGCCGAAGGGGCGTGGCGAGAGCGCTTGTGTGGCCTCCAGGATAAGGCAGTTGGGCATGGCGAAGTCCTGCAAGGCGGCTTCCTGCAGGGACAGTGTGGATACATGCTCCTGTGCAGGGTGTCCCAGATGCTCGCCCACATGCATGCGGTAGGTGGTGTAGCCGTAGTCCAGCATCCGACGGGCTATGGCGGCGGGCGTGTGTTCGCCGTCGGTCAGCACACCTATCTTGGGGGCACGCTCAATCAGAGCCCGGTCCAATTCCGGCCACGGACGGCCCGTGAGCGAGACGATGCGCATGTCGTGGTAGGGCAGTACCAGCCTGTGGGCCAGCAGCTGCAGGGAATTGAAGGTGGGAAAGAGCTGGACTGCGGCAGCGGGCATGAGTCGGCGAATGGTGTTGGCAAAGCCAAAGAAGAGCGGGTCGCCCGAGGCAAAGACCACCACATCGGTGTCCATGCGTTCGTACTGTGCAAACACGGCTTCGAGCGGAGCCGTGATGTCTATCCACACCGCCTCGGTGGGCAACAGGTGTGCTACCAGTGCATGGTGGCGCCTGCCGCCCGAAAACACGCGTCCGTGCCCCACCACAGCGAGCGCCTCGGGGCTGAGCTGCGGGTTCGGTGCATCGCTGATGCCAATCACATAGAACTTCATAAGTCGCGTCCGGGTTTCAGTTGTTGGGCATCGTCAAAGGTGAGGATGGCGTTGCAGAGGGTGGCGGCCAGGTTGCTGCCCCCCTTGCGCCCCTGCACAATGAGTTTCGGTATGTTGACGAAGGTCTTTACCATGTGCTTGGATTCGCACACGTGTACGAATCCCACAGGGGCGGCGATGATGCCTGCGGGCCGGGCCTTGCCCTTGCGCATCAAGTCGCACAGTTCCATGAGTGCCGTGGGGGCGTTGCCGAAGGCGAAGAGGGCATCGGGGTGCTCGGCCACGGCCAGGCGGATGCCGGCCTGTGTGCGGGTGATGCCGTCTGTGGCAGCCATCTGGGCCACGCGTGGGTCGGAGAGGTAGCATTTGGCCTCGATGCCCAAGCGCTGAAGGGCACCCTTGCGGATGCCGGCAGTGACCATGGTCACATCGGTGACGATGGTGTTCAGTGTGCCCTCCTTCACCCGCTGATAGAGGGCCTCCACGGCACCGGGGTCGGTGTGGAGGAGGTGCTCCATGTCAAAGTCGGCTGTGGTGTGTATGGCATGCAGAAGGGCCCAGAGGTGGCCGAGGGGGTAGGGGGGATCGGCGGGGAAACCGCCGATCACTCTGCCACAGGTGTTGATGTTGGTGCTGCTGCTGGTGCTGCCACTGCCACAGGTGCTGAGGTTGGCGCTGCAGCCGTAGGTGTTTCCTTGTGGCCCTTTCAGTTCGTGCAGGATGGTGCGGAAGCTTTGCATCATTATTTGTTGGCCGGGCTTGGTGTTTTCGGCCAGCTCGTCGCGGTAGTAGCCGCGCGGGGTAATCATGGCTGCCTGGTTGGGCTGTGTGGTGCCAGGTGCCGGTTGCCACACATAGCTCTGCGAGTTGCCGATGATCAGCACCGTGAACATGTCTATCTGTTCGGGGTCGAGGTCGGCGAGGGTGGTCATTGTCACCTCCTGCTCGGGGCGGCCCGCCTGGCGCACATAGCCCACGGGGGTGTGGGGCGAGCGTCCTTCTTGCAGGAACAGTTCTTTGAGGCGGTACAGCTGCCAGTAGCGGCCGTTGGACTTGGGGTTATAGACGGCGGTCACGAAGTCGGCCATGGCAGCTGCGCGGATGCGTTTCTCGATCAGGGCCCATGGTGTCATCAAGTCGGACAGTGATATAAGGCACAGGTCGTGGCCGATGGGTGCTCCCAGCAGCGATGCGGCTTTCTGGAAGGCCGAGATGCCGGGCAGGACGGACACCTCGACGTCGCTGCCACGCTGGTGCTTCATCTCAAACACCAGCGGTGCCATGCCGTAGATGCCTCCATCGCCGCTTGAGATGACCACCACTGTGTGCCCCTGCTCGGCCAGCTGGAAGGCCTGCTCGGCACGTTCGCGTTCGTGTTTCATGCCGGTGTCGATGCAGGTGCAGCCAGGGGTCAGCCAGGGCCGTACAAACTGGAAGTAGTACTTGTAGCCCACCACGGCGGTGGCCTGATGCAGGGCCTCCGTCACGGCCTGGGTGATGTCGTCGGGGCTTCCGGGTCCGATGCCGGTAATGATAATCTTCTTCATGCAAAACAGAGGTTGGCTGGTTTTCTTTGTGCGTGCAAAGGTAATAAAAGATTTAGTATTTCATGCGCAGGCTCACGATAAACGAGCGTCCGGGGCTGGTGGTGGCGAAGTTCGAGTTCCAAGGCGAGCGGTCGCGTTGGTTCAGCAGGTTGTCTATGCCCACGCCCGGCTCCAGCACAAACTGGCGCAGCGTGAAGGTGTGGCGTGTGGTGAGGTCCCACTGGCTGTAGGCATCGGCATAGCCGTAGGTGCTGCTGTAGCGACGGCCTTGCAGGTGTCCGTTCAGGTTCACGTTCAGGTGGTAGTTGCCCCAGTCGTGGTCCCATGCCAGCTGCACGCTGCCCACATGCCGCACGCTCTTGTCCACGGGCGACGTGGTCAGCACGTACTGCTGTGTTTTCTTGTCCAGGCTCTGTGTCTTGGCCTCCGAGTCGGTGAAGGTGTAGCCCCCGCTCAGGGTGAGCCCTCCGGGCAACAGCAGCTTGAGCGAAGCGCTGATGCCCTTGAGGGTGGCACGGTCGATGTTGTCGCGCTGGCGTATGGTGGTCCAGCCCTCGTCCTGCAGTGCCGTGAGCGCGGCGTCGGCATCGATCTCGGCCTGCGGCAGCGTGCGGTAGTTGATCATGTCGCGAATCTTGTTCATGAAGGCGCTCACCGAGGCGCTGAGCCATTGGTTGCTGTACTCGATGTTGGCATTGATGAAGTGGTTCTTCTCCGGCTTCAGGCTGGTGTTGAACAGTGTGTAGCGTGCGGCAGTCTTAGCCTGGTCGGTGGCATACAGCTGCGAGAGGGTGGGGGTGCGGTAGCCGCCGGCATAGCTGGCACGCAGGCGCAGCCCGCCGGTGCGGAAGAACAGCCCCGCGTTGGGTGTGAGTGCGGCGCCGAAGTTGTCGTTCTGTGTGTAGCGCAGCCCCACCACGCCTTCCAGGCCCTTCAGGATGCGTACCTCGTCCTGTGCGAACAGGTTGTAGGTGTTGGTGGTTTCGAAGTCGATGTTATCGCTTTGGCTGCTGAGGCTCTCCTGCACCATCTCGACGCCGGCCGAGAGCTTGTTCCAGGATGCCAGGCGGAAGATGCCGCGCAGTGTCTCGCTCACGTAGTGCGTGCGCTTGCGTGTCCCCTCGTAGCCCTCCTGCTCGGCGGTTTGCCAGTAGTTGTATTTCGAGGCGAAGTTGTCGCTGAACACGTCCAGATAGACGTAAGTGCGGCTGTTGGGCGACCAGCGTGCGCCGCCGCCGTAGGTGTACGACTTGTGGTGCAGGTCGTAAGTGTAGGCACGCCGCTGGTTGTAGGTGTAGGTGGTCTGGCCGGTGGCCTTGTCGGTGCTCTTCTTCTGGCTGAAGTAGGTGGCATCGGCCGGCCGTTGGGTCTGGTTGTCGTAGTAGGAGCCGCGCAGATAGGCCGACCAGTGCGAGTCGAACTGCCACTCCAGCCGTTCGGTCACGTTGTTGCTGCCGAAGCCGGCCGACATGGGGCGCCCCGTCAGTTTGAGCACCTCGGTGCCGTCCTCGTCGAAGGCCTGGTAGTGGTTCACCTGCCAGTTGTCGGCCTGTCGGTGCGTATAGGTGGTGTGCGATGTGAAGGGGCCTGCGTTGGCACTCACGCTGATGTCCTGGTCCAGGCGTCCGTGGTTCATCACTTTGGTGGCCGACTGTGCCGAAAGGGCATCCTTCCGCTCGTCGGTAATGATATTGATGACGCCGGCGATGGCGTCGCTTCCGTACAGGGCGCTGGCGGCACCGCTGAATATCTCTATGCGCCGCACGCCGGCCATGCTGATGCGGTCCCAGCGGTCGTCGCCACTCACGCGTTTGCCGTTTTCAAGAATCACGATGTAGTCGTCGCTCACGCCGTTGAAGTTGACGAAGGTGCCCATGCCGTTGGTGTGGGTGGTCACGTGTGTGGTGAGGCGTGTCAGCGCGTCCTGCAGCGTGGTGGCGTGTGCATCCTGCAGTTCCTTGGCAGTGATTACCTTCACGGCCACGGGCGAGTTGTCGGCGCGGTGGTAGGTTCCGGTGCCCGTCACCACCACGGGGTTGAGCATGCTGGCCCGCAGTGAGTCGGTGTTGTTCTTTGTAGGTGTTTTCTGTGCCGCGGCTGGTGCCGTGGCTATGAGGGTTGCCAGCATAAGCAGGCCGAAGTTTTTTTTCATTGTTGCTTCAGTAGTTTGTAGTAGTGCGGTTGGTAGTGTGGCAGGCACTCGGGGTGCAGGGCCTTGACAAAGTCGGCCAGCAGCAGGTGCGGCTGCACGCCTGCCAGTTCGCGGTAGGGTGTGCGTGCAAAGTTGCAGAACAGCACCCGCCCGGCTCGGAAGGCATCCATGGTGGCATAGCGTGGGTCCTCGGCGGCCAGTGTCTGCAGGGTGTAGTCGCCGTCGAAGCTGCCGTCCGTCTGCCAGTAGTCGGCATGCAGCCCGCGGGCATACACCGTCTCGAAGTCGAGTGTGGTGCCGCCAGAGTCCTGGTTGTCGCTCATCACGTAGTCGGCCCCGGCATCGCTGAACAGCTGCGCCAGGTAGCTGCGCCCGCCCACTACATACCAGCCGTCGCGCAGTTGGCGCCCGCTCACGATGGTGGGGCGCCGCCTCAGTGTGTCGGCCCGTGCCACTTCATCGCGCAGGGTCAGGTATTTGTGCTCAATGTCGGCAAACACCGCGTTGGCGCGTCGTGGCTGGCCGGTGAGCAGGCCGATCAGCTTGATCCACTCGGCCTGTGCCAGCGGGTGGGTCTCCTTATAGCCGTGGTGCGGAATGAGGGGGATGCCGCACTCGCGCAGGGCTTCGAAGCCGCCGTGCTTGGAGGCCGACACGAAGATGTAGTCGGGCTGTGCGGCAATGACCGTTTCCAGGTCGAAGTTGCCCTCCTTGCCTATGCGCACGGTGCGGCCGTCGGCCATCTGGGCCTTCATCTGCGGCGAGAACAGGTTGCGCAGCGAGTTCATCCCTACGATGCGGTCCTCCAGCCCCAGCACCTCGAAGTTGCCCAGCTGCAGCGCCGTGGTGCAGACGAAGCGGTGGGCCGGTTGGCTCACCACCAGTTCCTGCACGGCGGCATGGCTCACGGTGGGGTCGGGGTTGCTGATGCGCACGTGGATGCCGTCGGGCTGGTAGCTCACCTGCAGGCCGCGGGCGTAGCGGATGCTGATGGTGTCGGTGTAGCGGTCGGTGTGCAGCAGCACGGAGTCGGCCTCGGCAAACAGCTGGTCGGCGGTGTGGCGTGTGGCCTCCTGGCGGCTTCCGCAGGCGCCGAGCGTGAGGGCTGCGGCCAGCAGCAGATAGGTTCGGTTCATGAGTCTTGTTTGAACAACGGAACGGGACGCGCCCCGCGCACACGTGCACAGGCGGTCCCATTCCTCCTTATACAATATGATTAGCAGATAGTAATCTCCTCACGGAGACGTTATTTCTCAGTGTGTAGTGTAGTGGTTCGGACGGCTCACTCCTCGGGGTTCTTGGAATGGTAGAAGTCCAGTGCTTCGCCGTTGATGGCGTCCTTGGTGTGCTGCATCCACACGTTGCGCACGGTGGGCAGTTCCAGCAGGCCCTTGGCAATCATGGTCTCATCGTTGCATGTGTAGCCCATGTGGCTGAAGTACATCTTCCAGCTGGTGTCTTCCACCTCGCCTTCGTCGTTGGCCTCGAATCCCTTGCCCTCTTCCCAGGCATCGTCATCGCCGGCCATGTCGTTGTGACCGTGGTCGCCGTCGATGCTCATGAGCGGGTGGCAATATACCTTACCGCTGGTGATGCCAGCAGCCTGCATGCGCTCCAGCACGTCGGTCTTGAAGTTGTCCATCATATCGACGGTGCCCACGAAGTAGTTCTTGTTGTACTTCTGCAGCGCCTCTTCCAGCTGTGTGTAGCGCACGTTGGCCTTGTAGGTGTCGTAGCTGTCGGGGTTGCCGTGGCCCATGAAAGCCACCACTCCTTCGGCAGCCTGCTTGCTGTACAGTGTGTTCAGCTGCTTGGCCACCTCGGGCACGTCGGTCTCGGCATCCTGGAGCAGGGGCACACCCAGCTTCAGTGTCACGCCGGCGAGATATTCATCGTCCAGGTCGCCGTTGCTGTTGTTGGCGAAGTCCTTGATGTAGTTGATCACGCGTGTGTATTCCTCGCCGGGAATCACCTGGAGCGACTGCACCACGATCTCGCTGTAGCGCACGCCCTCGGCTGCGAAGGCATTCAGCCAGAAGTTGGGGGCGTAGAAGTTGCGGGGATCTACGTTCTCGCCGGCAGCGGCACGGTTGATGCAGATGGCCGATGAGAAGGAGAGGAACACGTCGTACTGCGGGAACTGCTGCTTGTAGGCGGCCACGGTGGCATCGAAGGCATCGAAAGCCTGCTGCCAGGTGCTGCCGAAAGCCACCAGCAGGATGGCCTTGTTCTGTTTCTTGTTGGCTTTGACATTCTCCGTCACGGCATCCTGGTACTTCGACCAGTTGTTGGCGGGTGCGTCGTCGTCGTCCGAGCAAGCTACGAAGCCTGCGGAGAGAGCGATGGCTGCGAGAGCCATCATCAGCATTTTAATCTTCTTCATTGTTGGTTTGTTTAGAAGGGTTAGATATGTTTTTGAATGTTGCTTTTCCTTGGCTGAAGCGGAGGGTGGCGGCGGCATAGACGGTGCGTCCGGGCGTGGTGGTGCCCAGGTGGCGTCCGTGCGGCGTGCGGTCCACATAGTTCAGCAGGTTGTCCATGCCGGCTTCCAGGCGTAGGCTGAGTCCACGCCGGCTGATGGCGCGGCACTGCACGTCGTGGGTGCTGCTGAGGCGCCAGATGTGGTAGGCCCGTCCGTTGCCGTCCAGCTGGTAGTAGCGCTTGGACGATGCGCGGCCATACAGGCCCAGGCCCAGGCGGTAGGGGCGGCGGAAGCGGTGGGTCCAGGTGGCAAAGCAGTTGGCCTTGTGGTGGGCCATGCCGTCTATGACCACGTGCTGCATCCGCTCGTGCTCGCTGTCGTAGGCGTTGGCATCGGTGTCCAAGTAGCTGTAGCTGCCGCCCACGCTCCAGTCCCGCCTGTTGTAGCGAATGTTTAAATCCACGCCCAGCGTGCGTGCGTTCTCCAGGTTCTGGTACTGGCGAGTCTTGTGCAGCTCGTACTGCAGCTGGTACTCCTCGGGGGCGCGGTAGTTGGGTATGGTCACCAGGTTGATCATGTCCGTCACCTTGTTTATGTATCCCGAGACGGACACCGACAGTCCTCCCACGCTCACCTCGGCGCTCAGGGAGCCGTAGTTGCTGGTCTGCGGCCGCAGGTCGGCATTGCCCAGATAGAGGTAGGTGCCGTTCATCTCGCGCACGTAGCGGTAGTGCTGCTCCTTGGGCGTGGGTGTCTTGAAGCCTTGCGACCATGCCGCGCGCAGCCGCAGCCACTGGGTGGGGCTGAGCATGGCCGAGAGTTTGGGTGTGAGGTGCAGTCCGAACTGCCCGTTATGATCCAGACGCAGGCCTCCGGTCAGCTGCAACAGCCGGCAGGGCGCGTATTCGTCCTGCACATACAGGGCTTCAGTATGGTCCGTCACCGTGCCGTCGTGGTCCACCCGCATCGGGGCGTGCAGCCAGTCGTGGCGCACCTCCATGCCGGCGCTCAGGCGGTTGCCGGCCGGCAGTCCGAACACCCCCTTCAGGTGGCCCATGGTGCGGCGCTGGTCGCTCTGCAGGTTGGTCTGTCTGGGGAAGTAGGGGAAGTAGTGTGTGAAGTGCCCGTAGGGGTCGTAGCCATCCACCAGCGTCGTGTCCGTGAACACGTAGTAGTAGGCGTGGCGGTTCCAGTCTATGTCCAGCGTCAGCACGGCCTGGTCCGAAGGTGTCCACTTGGCGCCCACCGCTGCCGCCTGGTTGCGGTATTGCAGGTCGTACGTCTTGACGTCCACCGCGGCATAGCGGCCCGAGGGGCGGTAGATACGCTTGCGGTAGATGCTGCCTTCGGCATACAGCTCCAGCCCGGGCTGAGGGGTGTAGGTGAGGCGTTCGGCCAGCTGCCAGTTGGTGTGGCGGTTCACGGTCTTGTTGCGCGAGTCGGTGATGAGGAACTCCGTCTGCCGCGGATCCTCGGTGCCCGTATTCTGCCAGCCGTCCGAGTGCTGCAGCTGGAAGTTGGTCAGCGAGGAGAACTTGCCCCAGGCCAGGCCCACGGCATTGTGCTGGCGCAGGTCGCCGTAGCTGCCGCCGCGGGTGGTGTTCTCCAGCAGCGTGCCTTCGCGGTCGTACTTGCGGGTGATGATATTGATCACGCCCGCAATGGCATCCGAGCCATACAGCGCCGAGGCGGCGCCCTTGACAATCTCGATGCGTTCTATGCGTGCGGGGTCGATGAGGCCCAGGTCGTTCTGGCCCCCGTTGTCGCCGTGCAGCCGCTTGCCGTCCACCAGGATGAGGATATAGGCGTTGCCCAGCCCGTTCATCTGCATCTGGCTGCCCATGTCATCCTCGTTGAAGGCGAAGCTGGCCGCCAGTCCGCCCAGGATCTCCTCCAGGCTGCGGCCGCCGTAGGCCTCCAGGTCGCGGCGCGAGATCACCTCCGTCTGCACCGGCACATCCTTCAGCCGGTAGTGCGTGCCGGTGGCCGTCACGACCACTTCCGTCAGCGTGTCGCCGACCTCCTGGCCGTATGCACAAAGCACACAGAGCGCCATGCAGGCGCACAGAACAGTCTGTTTGGCAGTCATCTTGATTTCAGCCGCCCCTATCCTGGGAGCATTTGAGGGTTGTTGTAGTCAGATGTGGCAGGTCTTCTGGCTTTCCACTCCGGACTGGTGTCTTCCCGCTTGCGCAGTGACTTGATTACCAGCCCACAAATAACGTGGATTACAGCTGCAGGAACAGCTCAGGTTTTGCACCTGATTCCCTTGCACAGGCACACGCTCAGGGCGCGGCCCGTTACCAAATCGGCGGCAAAGGTAACAGATTTCCCTGTCATGCCCAAATTTTCTGCCCCCAAAATGTTGCGCGTCCACTTTTTTCCCTATCTTTGCCCCGGCGAGCATAAGGAAAAAAGAAAGGAGGCCCCCTATGATCCCCCAAGGGGGATGAGGGAGATGAAATATGAAACTTGCCTCCAGCTCGAACGAGTGTCCCCCACCGGGGGACTACAGGGGGCCTGCCTCTCTCCAGCTCGAACGAGCGTCCCCCCACCGGGGGACCACAGGGGGCCCCTCCTCTCTCCCCCTTTCAAGGAGGGGGCAGTTACTCCCGAAGCGTGAGTGCACGCAATGGCGTCTGCCCACTCCCCCTCCTTGAAAGGGAGGGGGTCGGGGGGTGAGTCTGAGAGGTCGGGGGGTGAGTCTTTTTTTATTTTTATTATTTATTAACCCTAAACCATTTTGTATTATGAAAATCCTTGGAAACATCATCTGGGTAGTGTTCGGCGGCCTGTTCTTGGCCATCCAGTACTTCATCAGCAGCCTGCTGCTGATGATCACCATCATCGGCATCCCCTTCGGCGTGCAAACCATGAAGCTGGCCGGCCTGGCCCTGTGGCCCTTCGGCAAAGAGGTGCGCACAAAGGAGCAGGGCACCGGTTGCCTCAGCACGGGCATGAACCTGCTGTGGATTATCCTGGGCGGCTGGCTCATTGCCTTGGAGCATGCCTTCATCGGCATTATCTTCTTCATCACCATCATCGGCATCCCCTTCGGCAAGCAGCACTTCAAGCTGGCCGCCATCGCCCTGACGCCCTTCGGCCGCGAGGTGGTGTAAGGGGAGGGAGCAGCATGCCCTGCAGGGGGCGGGAGCTCGGTGCAGTCCCTGACACATGTCCCTATCAACCTGCCAGCCCGTGCCTTCTAAATGAAGACACGGGCTGGCTGTTTTACGGTGTGAGGGGGGGGGATTCATGGAAAAAAGGGGGGTTGGGTGAAACAGGAAGCAGCAAAATTTGCATGGCTCAGGAAAAAGTGCGTACCTTTGCAGATGATTTACCTATGTTACGTTTCACGAAAACACTTTCAGGATGATGATTTGCAAACTGACTACAACAGACATGGAGCGGCTGTGGCTGACATGCACGGACACAGCGCATGCACATGCACAGCTGGCGCTGCAGGAGGCACGGCTGCTGTTTGACGAAGAGAGGCGTTCGCACCGGGAACTGCCAAAGCGGTGGGCTGGCTGGCTGCTGAAATTGGCCCAACAGTCCCCGGACACGGACTCCTCGGACTCACCCCCTGCCCTGCCGGGCATCCCCCTCCCTTTCAAGGAGGGGGCAGTTACTTCCGAAGCTTGAGTGTACGCAATGGCGTCTGCCAGCTCCCCTCCTTGAAAGGGAGGGGGTTGGGGGTGAGTCCTTGTCGTCGGTTTGATTACCTGCTTGTTTACAATTTCTCGCCGAAGGCCAGGTCGCCGGCATCGCCCAGGCCGGGCACGATGTAGGAGCGCTGGTTCAGTTCGGGGTCGATGGCGGCGCACCAGAGGGTGATGTCGTCGCGCTGGCCGAACACGTCGGTGAGGTGCTGTACGCCCTGCTGCGAGGCGATGACGCACACCAGGTGGGTGTGGGCGGGGATGCCGCGGGTGCAGAAGGCCTGGAAGGCCAGTTCCATGCTCTCGCCGGTGGCCAGCATGGGGTCCACCAGCAGCAGGGTGCGGCCGTTGAGGTCGGGCGTGGCAATGTACTCTATCTGCACGTCCACCTGCCGGCACTCCTTGTCCTTGTAGTAGCGGTAGGCCGAGACGAAGGCGTTGTCGGCGCGGTCGAACACGTTGAGGAAGCCCGTGTGCAGCGGCAGGCCGGCACGGAACACGGTGCCGATGACCAAGCGGTCGTCGGGCGTGTTGACGGTGGCGGTGCCCAGGGGGGTCTGCACCTGTTTGCGGCTGTAGGTGAGTGTCTTGCTCACCTCGAAGGCCATCAGCTCGCCTATACGCTCCAGATTACGGCGGAAGCGCTGGCGGTCCTGCTGGATCTGCACATCGCGCAACTCGGCCACGTACTGGTTGATGATGGTGGATTGCTGTGAGAAATCGATGATGTTCATTGTTTATTTCACCTATTACTTATAGTTAGTCTGTTGTTCATCTGCTCATAATAGACGCGGTAGCGCAGCAGCGACACGCCGGTGGTGTCGGAGCTGACCATGCCCAGGTTGTTCAGGTCGTAGGTGCGTGTGCAGCGTGTGCAGCGTGCCGTTCCGCCCACACCGAGGGCGAGACGGCGGGTGATGCCGAGGTCGCGATAGCAGTTGGGGCAGCACAGGTCGAAGCATACCACGCGCGGAGTGTCGTAGCCCATCTCCGGCATGTTGGGCAGGCCCACGATGAAGCCGTCCAGCCCGAGGCGGGCTGACACGCTCTGGTCTATGGCCGTGAGCGCCACGCGGGTGCTGCCCTTGGTGTTGGAAAACACATAGTAGTCGCCGCTGGGGGTGATGGTGCAGAACTCGCCCATGTTGTTCAGAGCGGTGTTCAGCTGGGGGGCCTGCGTAACGGGCCAGAACACGAACTGGGCGGGGTAGCTGCTGTACAGATGCTCGGCCTTTTGGCAACTCGACAGGAGCAAAATGAGGGCACAGGTAAAACACGAAAAACACGAAAAAACACGAAAAACACGAAAACCAGCAGACCCAGCGGACTCAGCAGACTCAACAGGCCAAATGGACTCAACGGCCCCAGCAGACCCAATGGACCCGACGGACTCACCCCCTGCCCTGCCGGGCATCCCCCTCCCTTTCAAGGAGGGGGCAGTTACTTCCGAAGTTTGAGTGTACGCAATGGCGTCTGCCAGCTCCCCCTCCTTGAAAGGGAGGGGGTTGGGGGGTGAGTCTTTCCCCCTCCTTGAAAGGGAGGGGGTTAGGGGGTGAGTCTGAGGGTGGTTCTGTAGTCCCATGGTGGCAGGGTTTTCGTGTTTTTCGTTTTTTTTCGTGTCTTTCGTGTTTTTCCCTAACCCGCCCCTTCTGCCAGCTGCCGTTCAGCCTCTTCCACCTGTTCGAAGTGGAACTGTTCCAGAAGGCTATCCATGAGGGCGGTGATGCGGTCGTTGCACAGGTTGCCGATGCTGCCCTCGTGGGTGTGGTGCACCTGCTTCACGGGCTGGAAGCGGCCGGCCTCGATGTCCAGGCCCACCTTACGGTAGGCATCGCGGAAGGGCATGCCGGCGGCGGTGAGGCGGTTCACCTCCTCCACGGAGAACATCAGGTCGTAGCGCGGATCGTCCAGGATGTGCTCGTTCACCTCGATGCGACCTATAATGTAGGTGGACATCTGCAGGCAGTCCGTCAGTTCGGCAAAGGCCGGCAGGAACACCTCCTTGATGATTTGCAGGTCGCGGAAGTAGCCGGTGGGCAGGTTGTTCATGATGAGTGTGACCTGCTGTGGCAGGGCCTGCAGCTTGTTGCACTTGGCGCGGGTAAGCTCGAACACGTCGGGGTTCTTCTTGTGGGGCATGATGCTGGAGCCGGTGGTGCACTCGTTGGGCAGACGGACGAAGCCGAAGTTCTGCGAGCTGAACATGCAGGCATCGAAGGCCAGCTTGCTGATGGTGGCGGCCACGCTGGCCAGTGCGAAGGCCACGTTGCGCTCCATCTTGCCGCGCCCCATCTGGGCATACACCACGTTGTAGTCCATGGAGTCGAAGCCCAGCAGGCGGGTGGTCATGGTGCGGTCCAGGGGGAAGCTGGAGCCGTAGCCGGCGGCCGAGCCCAGGGGGTTACGGTTCACCATGCGGTAGGCGGCCTGGAGGAAGAGCATGTCGTCGCAGAGGCTCTCGGCATGGGCGCCGAACCACAGGCCGAACGAGCTGGGCATGGCCACCTGTAGGTGGGTGTAGCCGGGCATGAGCACTTCACGGTAGCGCTCGCTCTGGCGGACGAGCTCGGTGAAGAGCGTCTGCACCATCTGTACCACCTGGCGCAGCTGGCGGCGCGTCCACAGCTTCAGGTCCAGGAGCACCTGGTCGTTGCGCGAGCGCCCGCTGTGGATCTTCTTGCCCATGTCGCCCAGGCGGCGGGTGAGCATCAGTTCCACCTGCGAGTGCACGTCCTCCACGCCCTCCTCGATGACGAACTGTCCGGCCCGCGCGGTGGCCAGTATCTGGCGCAGCTCGGCCAGCAGTGCCTGCAGCTCGTCGGCCGTGAGCAGGCCGATGCTCTCGAGCATGGTGATATGGGCCATGGAGCCCAGCACGTCGGACTCGGCCAGGAGGAGGTCCAGTTCGCGGTCGCGCCCCACGGTGAAGCGCTCGATCTCTTCGGTCATGGAGAAGTTCTTCTCCCAGAGTTTAGTAGCCATAGGGGATTCTTGAAAGCATTTCGGCCAGTTTCTCCACGCCCTCCTTCAGTTGCTTCTCGATCATCTTACGCATGAAGAAATTCATGTCCACGCCCACCGTGCAGCGCATCTTGGAGGTGGTGTCGGAGGTGGGCAGCATTTGTATCCAGAGGTTGCCCTTGATGGGGGCGTTCTGCAGTTCGAACTTCACGCATTTGGGCTCGTCGCGCTCCACGATGGCCAGCGTAACGGGCCCGATGGGCGAGTTGGTCACGGTGACGGTGTCGGGGCTGAAGTCCAGTCCCTCGACGGCGGTGCGCAGCTGTTCCAGTTTGTCGGCCGGTACTTGTGCGGCCACGGCGCTGGCAAATGCCGGGTCGTCCATCCGCTCCTTGATCACAGAGAGGTGGGTCAGGTCGGACAGTTTGGCATAGACCGCTCCTTGCGGTGCATATACCTGCTTGATGCTTGATTCGTAGGTTGTCATGAGTTCCAGTGTGCGGGGTCCTGACGCCAGTTGTTGAGCAGTTCGATGTCCGTCTCGCGGATGTAGCCGATGCGCAGCGCCTCTTCGACCACCGCCTCGTAGTTGGTCAGTGTGATGAGTTTTACGCCGGCCTCCTTGAAGGCCTTCACGGCCACGTCGAAGCCGTAGGTGTAGGCGGCCACCATGCCGATGACTTCGCAGCCGTTGGCGCGGATGGCCTCCACGGCCTTCAGGCTGCTGCCGCCAGTGCTGATAAGGTCCTCTACCACCACCACTTTCATGCCGGGGCGCAGTTCGCCCTCGATGAGGTTCTCCAGGCCGTGATCCTTGGGTTTGGAGCGCACATAGACGAAGGGCAGTGCCAGTGTGTCGGCCACCAAGGCTCCCTGTGGGATGGCTCCTGTAGCCACGCCGGCCACAGCCTCCACCTCGGGGAATTGCTCCATGATGATGCGTGCTATTTCCAGCTTGACGAAGCTGCGCAGGTCGGGGTAGGAGAGTGTCTTGCGGTTGTCGCAGTAGAACGGGCTCTTCCACCCGCTGGCCCAGGTGAACGGGTTGGTGGGTTGCAGCTTGATGGCTTTCACTTTGAGCAGCTTGGCTGCAAAAATCTTCTCCAGTTGCTTCATAACGGTAGTCGTTTGTGGCCAGTTAGGGCCGGTGGTTGTTGTGTATGCGCTGCAAAAGTAGTGCTTTTTCGCGACACAACAGCCATCGGCCCCTCTTTTTTCGCATCGGCACCGTGTAAAAAGTTGAGCTATGGCAAGATGGCCCTTCTACTGGGCGCTGGCCGGTTCGCCCTCATAGGTGCCGATGAAGAACACGGTGCCGGACGAGACCTCGGTGATGAGATAGACGAACGGGCGGTTGGCGCAGAAGGTGACCTGTTCGTGCTCGTCGGGCATGGCCGTTGTTTCCATTCCGGCAATGGTGACGGCTGCTGCCTCGCACCCTTTCTCGTCCACCGCCAGGCGTGCCTTCTGCCGCATGTTGGACACGTAGAGATCCTCGTCGGGCGTCATGTTGGTGAAGAGGGCTTGCCTGGGGATGAAGGCGCGGTGCACGCCCAGCGCTTCCAGCTGCTGGGGCAACTCCTTGTAGTCCGACACCACGCTGAAGCGAGGCAGGGTGATGTTGACATCGGCATACTGCCACGTCAGGCCTTCCAGCACGGCGCTGCTGAGCTGCTGCACCAGCTGGTCGGTGGTGTTGGTGCCTGTGGGCAGGAGGAATGTCATCTGGTAGGAACCCTGGCCGAAGGGCAGGCGCATGGCATCGAAGGCATCGGTATGGGCATAGAAGGTGGCGATGTTTTCGTGCATGAGCGGGAGCTTGCTGACGGTGCCGTCGGTCCGAGTGAAGTCGGCCTCCCGGGTCATGTCCGGATAGAAGGGGGTGCTCCAGCCGCCGCGGAAGTAGATGGCGTTGAGCAGATAGGCCATGGCCAGCGGCGGGATCTCATCGAGGATGCTGGGGATGAGGCCCTTCGTCTTCTGGTTGCACCAGGCGTTGATACGCTCCAGGGCCGTGGGCGAGGCGAAGTCCAGCTGCTCATAGTCGGCGTGGTAGTAGTCGGCCAGGAAGGAGGGGTAGCCGCCGTAGATGGGGTAGCCCTGACGGACGAAGAGGGCGCAGGCCAGCTGGATGTCCGTTTGGGTATCGACCAGCGAGGCATTGTCGGCCAGGATCTTGAAGAGCGCGTTCATGGCATCGACGCCCTGCTGCTCCATGTGCAAGGCTTTCAGGATCTCGCCCCGCGTGCCTTCGGGACCCTCGTCGGCACTGGCTGCCGTGGCCAGCATACCTAGCACATAGGCCACGCTGAGGGGCGATGCCACCAGGCTGGAGTGGGGCTCGTCGGCAGCGGCTTTGAGCTGGCGGAACAGGTCGAAGCCGAAGTCGTTGATGGGAGTCAGCATCCGCTTCTGCTCGGCCGTGACAGGCATGTCCTGGCGCGGCGTGTACTCCGGCGCGCGCTGCAGGTCCTTGTGGATGGTGATCTGTCCTGTCACCTCGTGCCCGTTCAGCCAGAACTTCTGCTGGAAGTGGGGGGTGTTGTCCTGCCACTCCAGGCGGTGGCTGAAGGTGATGGTGTCGGCCTTGCTGTCGTCGCCCCAGTTGATGATGATGGGTTCGCCCATATAGGTCTGTTCGGCATCCAGCTCGCCAAAGAGCAGGTAGTCGTTGGCATAGGCCAGGCCGTAGAAGGTGGGGGCATAGTAGCGCGTCGTGGCGCGTTGGCAGTAATAGGTGTTGCCGCGGTAGGTGGCGGAGATGCTGCGTGTGTTATAGCCGTTCAGCACGCTGTAGCCTTCAGGGCTGAGCACTTTCACGCTGACAACCACCGGTGCGATGTCCCAGATCTGGGAGTTGGTGGCACTGTCTTCGTCGGAGCTGCAGGAGGAAACCGTCAGGCCCAGTGCCAGGGCCGACAGCAGCAGGTTTCTAAAGGTGTGTTTCATATCGGTTAGAGTGTTTTGGGGTTCATTTGTTCATGTGCCATCGCAGCCCCACGGTGGGCACGAAGCGCAGGGGGTGCTCGGTGCGGTAGGTGCGCACAGTGCTGCCTGTGGGCACGAACCACTGCACGGAAGGCTCGGCATAGATGCCCACCGAGGGCAGTACGTCGTACTGGATGCCGATGCCGGCACCGAGGGCGAACTGCACCGGGGCCGACGGGTGGCTGTGCTGCACCGTGCCGTGGTGGGTCAGGCTGATGCGCTGGGTGGAGAGTGTCGACCGCACCGGCAACTCGATGCTGCCGCCGCCGGCCACGTAGCCTCGCCACCCTTTGGCGCGAAGCAGCTGTGCTTGCAAGCGCAGGGGGATGCCCAGATAGTGGATGCGCTGGTGCTGGTGCAGGAAGTCGGTGCTGGTGCCGCTGTCGAAGGTGGAGGCGAGGCGGGTGTAGGTTAGGCCCGTCTCTATGGCCAGCCGTCCGCTCAGCGGCACTTGCAGCGTTGCGCCGATGGTTACGGGCAGCCGGTGCGACTGGTTGGCTATCGGGACTGCATTGCGGGTAGGCGCGGCATGGGCCGTCGGTTGGCTGCCGTCGGCATCGGAAGCGGTGGCGCTGTAGCTGTTCAGGTCGTAGGTGTAGCCGTTGGCGGCAGGGAAGTAGTAGTTGATGGGCTTGGTGTCGGCATCGGCCTGTGGCATGTGGGCATAGTCCTGCTCCGATGCGGGCATGCCGAGCCCTCCGCCGTCGGTGCCTATATGCACGGCCATGGCCAGCAACTGGTGGGCTGATGTGTGCTCTGGGCCAGCCTTGCCGGTGCTGGTGGCCGTGACGGCTGGCGTGGAGGGTGGCTGCTGTGCTACCTGCTTGTCCAGGCGCTCCTTGTGTGTGGGCGGGGTGGGCAGCGGGGGCGTTTCGGCGGCTGTGGCAGGGGCGGTGGTGGGCGTGGCGGCGGTGGTTGTGCCTGCGGCCGCCAAAGTGGGTGCGGTGGTGGTGGCGGCTGCTGTGGCGGTGGTAGGCCTGGCTGTGGCAGCGGTTGCGGTGATGTGGGCAGTTGTGGTGGCCACGGCTGGCACGCTGGGTGTGCTGGGTGTGCTGGCCACGATGGCTGCGGTGGCCATGGTGGGTGCGTCGGGAGTGTTGGGTGCGCTGGGCGATATCGGCCGGCGATACCATGTGCCGAGGCCCGCAGCTATGGCCAGCACTGCAGCGGCGGCGGCAGCCGTGCGCCACCAACGGGCGGGGGCGGGCTTGCGGCGAGGGCTGCGCTGTGCCAGCACGGGTGTTTCCTGCTGCGCGGGTGCCTCCTGCTGCGCAGACGCTACCTGAAGCATGGCGGCCTCCTGCTGTGCGGCGGCCTCCTGTTGCCCGGCTTCCTGCGCCATGCGTTGTTGCAAGCGTTCATAGAAGCCTTCGGGCAGCTGTGGCGCGTTGGAGCAGCGTTGCTGCAAGGCACGGCGGAGGGCGGCGTCGGTGCGGCGCCAGCTCTCAGGGTCGTTGTGGGTGGAAGGCTTCATAGTTGTCGTAGTTTCTGGATGAGCAGATAGAGTTTCTTGCGGATGCGGTGCAGACGGGTGGCGATGGTTCCTGGCGGTGCATCGACCACGTAGGCTATCTCTTTGATCGGGAGCTCGTCGTAGTAGAAGAGGGTGATGAGTGTCTGCTCGAGAGGCGTAAGGTGGTCGATGGCCTGTTCCAGCAGGTCGATGGCCTGCGCGTCGGTGTCCTGGAAGGCGCTGGCCACGAGGCGGGCATCGACTTTGGTCATGGCCGCTGGGGCATCGTCGATGGATATGGTGTCGGTGGGCGCTATGCGCAGACGGTTCAGCGTAAGGCGGTAGGCTATCCGGCTGAGCCATGTTTCGAGCGATGCCTTGCTGGGGTCGAAGCTGTGGGCATAGCGCATGGCGCGGAGCAGCGTGTCCTGCGTCAGTTCCTCGGCATCCATCTCGTTGCGCGTAAGGCGGGCTATCCACCCGAACACCATGGGGGCATAGTGCCGCAGGAACTCCTCCTGTGCCGCCGGGTCCTCTTTACGCAGCCCTTCGATGAGGCGTGCTGTTTGTTCCGATGCTCTCACACTTCTGCTGTTACCTTTTTATTATATATACACGCGCGGGGGTGCCGATATTACATCGCACCCCCGTTATTTTGCATGGCTTTTGTGTGTCTGGGCACAGAACGATGCTACAAGCGCTTGTAGCAGCGGAAGGAAAGTGCGCAGACCAGCGGTGCGGTGAGCAGGCCGGCTATGGCATCAACCGCGTAGTGGGCTTGGATGTAAACGGTGGCACAGCACAGCAGCAGCCACAGGGGCAGCAGCCAGAGGCCCAGCTGCAGCCGGTGGCGGGCACACAGCAGCATAACGATGGTGCTGATGCCGATGTGGCTGGAGGGGAAGGCGGCCTGCGGGCGCTCGCCCGACTGCTGGGCCATGTCCACGAGGGTGCGGAACAGGCCGTCGGTGCCCGGGTTGGGCAACATTTCGGTGTGGTGGGCGAAGTAGGTGCCCAGCTGCGGGAATACGCCCTGGCTGATTTGGTCCACGCCCACGGCGGCGAAATAGAACTGGGGGCCGGCCACCGGCAGGCAGAGGAAGACGAGGTAATAGATGAAGAAGGAGGCGAGCACCACGAAGGAGTACTCGCGCAGCATGTCGTCGCCGTGGCGGTAGGCCACGAGCATGAGCACCAGGATCATGGGGTAGTAGCTCACATAGCCCAGGTTGAAGGCCTCGCACCAGTAGTGGTTGCTGAGCCACTGGCTGAACTGCAGCGCGGGCTGGCAGCCGAAGAGCGCCTGGTCGGCACCGGCAAACAGGTGGTCCAGGTTGGGCATTAGGCAGTTGAACTGGTAGATGTCGGGGTACCACTGTTGCAGGCAGACCAGCTGAAAGGCAATGCGCAGGAACAACATGGGCCGGGTGGGGTAGCGGTGGTGCAGGGCTGCCACGGACACGGTGCCCGCCAGCCAGCATGCCCGCCAGGCCAGCATGGACAGGGGTTGGGCCAGCTGCCCCCACAGGCAGAACATGGCCACCGTGGTCAGTGCGCAGTAGATGGCGGCTGCTTTTTCTATTTTCAGTATGGGTGACATGGTTTGTTGTTGTTTCTTAGCGGGGTGGGCTTCTTTACCGCCCGGTGGTTACCGAGCGGGGAACCGCTCGGCACGGTGGCCTTGGCTGTTGTTGCGTTGCATGGACGGTAACTTTTATTTTTCACTTTTCACTCTTCACTTTTCACTCTTCACTTTTCACTCTTCACAGCCATCCGTTCTGTTTGTACCAGCTTACGGTTTCCTTCACGCCGCGTTCCAGCGGCCATTGGGGGTCGTAGCCCAGCAGTTGGCGTGTGGGTTCGATGTCGCACTGCCAGTTGCGCTGGCTCAGAATGTGGTACTTGTCCATGTTGAGGGTGGTGAGTTTTCCCATCCAGCGGTTCACTGTTCCGCTCACTGTGCACACGGCTCGCAGGAACCATAGCGGGGCCTTGATGTGCAGCACCAGGCGTGTGCCCATGTGCTGTTGCAGCAGGTCGGAGAAGCGGCGGCTGTCGTACACCTGCCCGTCGCTCAGGAAGAAGGCTTGGTGCTCAACGCCCTCGCGCTCCAATGCCAGGAACACGGCCTGCACCACATCGGCCACATAGACGAAGGTGATGTCCTGCGGGCGGTAGCCCACGGCGAAGTCAACGTGTTGCCGGATGCTTTTGGCCATGAGGAAGTAGTCGCGTTCGCGCGGGCCATACACCCCGGTGGGGCGCAGAATCACCCACGGCAGCCACTCCTGCCGGCACACGAACTGCTCGGCGGCCAGCTTGCTCTCGCCATAGGCGGTGTTGGGCACGGGGGTGTCGGTGAGGCGTATGGGCTGGTAGGGGTATGGCTGCTCGCGTATGGCGCCGAAGATGCTGAGCGAGCTGACGAACACGAAGCGGCGCGGCACCATGTCCAGCGCCTGCAGGGCCTCGATGAGATGCCGCGTGCCGTCGGTGTTGGTGCGGAAGAAGTCCTCGCGGTGCAGGGCTTTTGTGGCGCCGGCGGCGTGCACCACATAGTCCCAGCCGCCCATCTCGGCCTTGAGCGCGCCGAGCTGCTGGCGCAGCCGTTCGGGGTTGCCCATGTCCAGCTGGGCAAACTGAATGCGCGGGTCGGTGAGATACTGGCGGCTGCTGGAGCCCCTCATGCCGGCCCATACTTGATAGCCGCGCTGCAGCCCTTCGGCCACGATGAAACTGCCGATGAAGCCCGAAGCTCCGGTGACTAATACCTTGCGTTGTGCCATAAAGCCCTGTGTTGTTCTGTTTGTCGGTGCAAATGTACGCATTATTCGTTGAACCCCGTGTGCTTTAGCCCTAAAAAATGAAAATACGCACCCGTCGGCGCCCTTTCGTTAAAAAAAGCGTGCCTGTTTGGTTGCATTTGCGAAAAAGATGCTATCTTTGAGGCGTTAAAAGCGAACATGATTATGGCAAAAGACAGCAAAAAGAACGGCAGACGGCATCTGCGCAAGGCAGAGCTGGCCGACCAGGTAATTGCATATTTCGAGCGCCAGCCGGGACGGGAGATCGAGGCCAAGACCCTCTTCCGCGAGCTGGGGCTGAACACACACCCCGCCAAGATGCTCTGTCTGGACGTGATGGACATGCTGGCCATGGACGACTACGTGGTCGAGGTGCGCCCCATGCGCTACCGCCTGGCCGCCGCCACGCAAGTGATGGAGGGCACCTTCGTGCGAAAGAATAACGGCAAGAACACCTTCCGCCCCGACAGCGGCGGCGAGCCCATACTGGTGGCCGAGCGCAACTCCATGCACGCCATGGACGGCGACCGCGTGCGCGTGCAGCTGCTGGCACGGCGCCGCAACCACGTGCGCGAGGCCACGGTGACCGATATCCTCAAGCGGGCCGACAAGACCTTCGTGGGACGGCTGGACGTGCGCAAGGACTTTGCCTTCCTGCTCACCGAGGACCGCACGCTGGCCAACGACATCTTCATTCCGAAGAACCAGCTCAAGGGCGGCAAGAACGGCGACAAGGTGGTGGTTAGGATCGTGCAGTGGCCCGACGGCTCGAAGAACCCCATTGGCAAGGTGGTGGATGTGCTGGGGCAGAGCGGCGACAACAACGTGGAGATGCACGCCATACTGGCCCAGTTCGGACTGCCCTACACCTACCCCAAGGCGGTGGAGGAGGCGGCCCAGCGGCTGGACGACACCATCAGCCCGGCCGACCTGGTTGGGCGCGAGGACTACCGCGGCGTGCAGACCTTCACCATCGACCCGCGCGATGCCAAGGACTTCGACGATGCCCTCTCCTTCCGCCAGCTGAAGCCCGGACTGTGGGAGGTGGGCGTGCACATAGCCGACGTGTCGCACTATGTGACCGAGGGCTCCGTCATCGACAAGGAGGCCCTGCGCCGCGGCACATCCGTCTATCTGGTGGACCGCACCATACCCATGCTGCCCGAGCGCCTGTGCAACCAGATATGCTCGCTGCGGCCCGACGAGGACAAGCTCACCTATAGCGTCATCTTCCAGCTGAACCAAAAGGCCGAAGTGAAGAAATGGCACCTGGCACACACCGTGATTCGCAGCGACCGCCGCTTCACCTACGAGGAGGTGCAGGCCCTGCTGGAGCAACGACACGAGGCCAGCCCCGAGGACTACAGCGCGCCGGGCGACCACACCACGCCGCTGCCCGGGGCCGAGTTTGAGGGCGACAAGGCCCATGGCCTTCGGCCTGTGGAGGACTTTGCCGAGGCGCTCGTCACGCTGAACCGCATGGCCAAGCAGCTGCGCGCCCGCCGCTATGCCGCCGGCGCCGTGGACTTCGAGCGGGAGGAGATGCGCTTCGACATAGACAAGGACGGCAAGCCCACGGGCGTATATTATAAGGTGTCGAAGGATGCCAACAAGCTCATCGAGGAGTTCATGCTGCTGGCCAACCGCACGGTGGCCGAGAGCATAGGCCGCGTGCCCAAGGACAAGAAAGCGAAGGTGCTGCCCTACCGCATCCACGACACGCCCGACCCCGACAAGCTGATGAACCTGGCACAGTTCGTGACCAAGTTCGGCCACAAACTGAAAACCACCGGCACGCAGACCGAAATCAGCCGCAACCTGAACCACCTGCTCAGCGAGGTGCAGGGCCGGCGCGAGCAGAAACTGGTGGAGACCGTCACCCTGCGCGCCATGATGAAGGCCCGCTACAGCACACACAACATAGGCCACTACGGCCTGGCCTTCCGCTTCTACACCCACTTCACATCGCCCATTCGCCGCTATCCCGACCTGATGGTGCACCGCCTGCTCACACGCTATGCCGAAGGCGGCCGTTCGGCCAACCAGGAAAAGTTTGAGGCCCTGTGCGACCAGTGCAGCGAGATGGAGCAGGTGGCGGCACAGGCCGAGCGCACCAGCATCAAGTACAAGCAGGTGGAGTTTATGCAGGACAAGCTGGGGCAGCAGTTCGAAGGCACCATCAGCGGCGTCACGGAGTACGGCCTGTATGTGGAGATCAATGAGAACCACTGCGAGGGTTTCGTGCCCCTGCGCGACCTGGACGACGACTACTACGAGTTTGACGAGCGCAACTACTGCCTGTGGGGGCGCCGCCACCACCACCGCTACAACCTGGGCGACCCCATCAACATTCAGGTGGAACGTGCCAACCTGGAAAAGCGCCAGCTGGACTTCGCCATCGTGAAGTGAACACGGGGGGAATCAGCTGAGGCTTAGGGCGCTATGACGGATTGAGCGACACACGCCCCCGCCCTTCGGGCACCCCCTCTAAGTTAAAGCGAGGGGTGTCCGCTGGGCGGGGGCGTGTGTCAGTCAAGCAGATAATCCATACACACAAGGTGCATGAAAAACAGGGTTAACCTCAACACTCGTTTGGGTTAACCCTGTTTGCCATTTGGGTTAACCCAGATTGCCATCAGGGTTAACCTCAAAAAAATTTCCTCATGGGGAAATTTTGGGGGTGTGCCACTGGTGCCGCCGCCACGTGTTGCGGGGGGGGGGCGGCGGGGGTGCCTGTGTCAGCCCTTCAGCGTGGGGTACTGGATGCGTGTGTGGTAGATGGTTTTCAGTTTCTCCTTGAACACCTCCTTGGCCGTCTGGATGTCCTGGAAGGTGAGGGGGCACTCGCGGAAGAAGCCGTCGGCCTGCTGGCCGTCGATGATGCGTTCCACCAGCTGGCCGATGCTGGCCTCGGTGTATTCCTTGAGCGAGCGCGACGAAGCCTCCACCGCATCGGCCATCATCAGGATGGCCTGTTCGGCCGTGTGCGGGTTAGGCCCGGGATAGCGGTAGAGCGACTCGTCCACCTCGGCTTCCGGATGCCGGTTCTTGGCCTGGATGTAGAAGTACTTGACCAGGCCGCGGCCGTGGTGCGTGGCAATGAAGTCGCGTATGGGCGTGGGCAGGCGGTATTTCTCGGCCATCTGCAGGCCCTCGGTCACGTGGCGTATGATGATGCGTGCGCTCTCCTCCTCGCTGAGCTGGTCGTGCGGGTTCACGCCCGTGGCCTGGTTCTCGGTGAAGAAGGGCGGGTTGCTCATCTTGCCGATGTCGTGGTACAGGGCCCCCGTTCGCACCAGCTGGCTCTTGGCCCCGATGCGCAGGGCCACCTCGGCGGCCAGGTTGCTCACCTGCATGGAGTGCTGGAAGGTGCCGGGCGCCACCTCGGACAGGCGGCGCAGCACGTCGCGGTTGATGTTGGACAGCTCCACCAGCGTCACGTTCGATGTGAAGCCGAACAGCCGCTCCAGCCCGTACATGAGCGGATAGGCAAACATAAGCAGGCCGCCGCTGATGACCAGGTGCTCATAGATGGTGAAGTCCAGCGAGCTGACGCTGTCGCCGCCCACCGGCGTCTTGCCGTGAAGCAGTTCGATGCTGAAGTAAACGGCCACGGCCGTGAGTGTGACCAGGAAGGCCGCGCGGATAATCTGCGAGCGCTCGGACAGCTCGCGCAGGCAGTAGATGGCCACCAGGCCCGACAGGCACTGGGTGGTGATGAACTCGAACGGATACTTCAGCGCCACGGCACACAGCAGGATGGTGGCCATGTGGGTGATGAAGGCGGTGCGCGAGTCCATGAACACACGCACGAACACAGGCAGCATGGCATAGGGGATGAGATACACCGAGAGCAGGCTATGGGTGACCATGAATGATGTCATCAGTGGGAAGCTGGCACACAGCAGCAGCACCAGCAGCATGGAGCGCAGGTTGCTCAGGTAGTCGTTGCGGAACAGGCTGAAGTAGCCGTACAGGGCGCAGATGATGAGCCCCACATACAGGAACTGGCCCAGCAGGATCAGGTACAGTTCCTGCTTGTCCGAGTTGCTGCGCAGCGCCACTTCCTTTTCGTAGCTGCGCAGGATGTTGTAGGTGGTCTCGCTCACGATGTCGCCCCGGTCGATGATGTTCTGCCCCGCCACCACCATGCCGCGGCTGGGCGAGAGCGAGTTGGCCAGCTCCTCGCGGTACTCCTCGCTGCGCTGCCAGTTGTAGGACATGTTGGGGGCTATGTACTGGCTCAGGTTGAGCCGCTGCATGGCCGAGTGCCCCAGGCCGATGCTGTCCAGCTTGACCATAAGCCGCTCGTAGCCGCTCTTGGGCGTGTAGAGTTCGGTCACCTCGCGCGAGACCACGGTGATGCCGTCGATGATGCGCACCGACTGGGTGCTGTCGGCCACCAGCCGATTGAAGTCGGCCGAGGAGACCACGCCCTGCTGGTAGATGTGGTGCAGCTGCGTCTGGATGACGCTGCGCAGCGCCGGCCACTGCATCACCGGCACCTGCCGCACACCCTTGCGCGTGCGGGCCGGCTCCTTGGCGGGGCGCAGCAGCGCCAGGTCCAGCTTGGAGGTGTTGGCCTTGAACTGCTCCATCTGCTCCGTCTCGGTGGCGCCCTGCCAGTCGAAGTAGGGCTCGTACAGCTGCTTCAGGCTGTCGCGCTCGGCCTTCAGCTGGGCGTCGCTCTTGTAGATGGGGAAGTCGTAGGGGGCTATGAACTGCCCATAGGGCCAGGGCTTTCCCTTGTCGAAATGGAAGGAGAGGCGCCCGCCGCGAGGCAGGAACCAAACGATGATGGCTGTGGTGGCCAAGATGACGGCCACCTCGAAGAGCAGGACCGGCCAACTCTTGCGCACGGGATGATTATATCGGCTCATGGCGCAAAAATAATGCTTTTTTTGCGGCCGTGTATCAAATTTGTTGTATTTTTGCGCAAAAATCCTGAACACATGCAAAAAGTAAGAGTCCGTTTCGCCCCCTCACCCACCGGGGCACTGCACATAGGCGGCGTGCGCACCGCCCTGTATAACTACCTGTTTGCCCGCCAGCATGGCGGACAGCTCATCTTCCGCATAGAGGACACCGACTCGGCCCGATTCGTGCCTGGAGCCGAGGAGTATATCCTGGAGGCCTTCCGCTGGCTGGGCATCCAGTTTGACGAGGGTGTGAGCTTCGGCGGCGACCATGGGCCCTACCGCCAGAGCGAGCGCCGCGACATATATAAGGTTTATGTGCAGCAGCTGCTCGACGCCGGGCGCGCCTATATCGCCTTCGACACCCCCGAGCAGCTCAACGCCAAGCGCGAGCAGGTGCCCAACTTCCAGTACGATGCCTCCACGCGCATGCAGATGTGCAACTCGCTCACACTGGGCCCCGACGAGACCCAGCGCCGCGTGGCCGAGGGGCAACCCTATGTGGTGCGCTTCCTCATCGAGCCCGGGCAGGACGTTCACGTGGCCGACATTATTCGCGGCGACGTGTGCATCAACTCCAGCATCCTGGACGACAAGGTGCTGTGGAAGAGTGCCGACCAGCTGCCCACCTACCACCTGGCCAACATCGTGGACGACCACCTTATGGAGGTGACACATGTTATACGCGGCGAGGAGTGGCTGCCCAGCGCACCGCTGCACGTGCTGCTGTACCGTGCCTTTGGCTGGGAGGACACCATGCCGCGCTTTGCACACCTGCCGCTGCTGCTCAAGCCCGACGGCAAGGGCAAACTGTCCAAGCGCGACGGCGACCGCCTGGGCTTCCCCGTGTTCCCGCTGGAGTGGCACGACCCCAAGACGGGCGAGGTGAGCCACGGCTACCGTGAGGACGGCTACCTGCCCGAGGCCGTGATCAATTTCCTGGCGCTGCTGGGATGGAACCCGGGCGGCGACCAGGAGATACTCAGCATGCAGGACCTCATCGAGAAGTTCGACCTGACCAAATGCTCAAAGAGCGGCGCACGCTTCGACTACGTGAAGGGGCAGTGGTTCAACCGCGAGTACCTGCTGCAGAAACCCGATGAGGAGTGGGCACCCGCACTGGTCCACCTGCTCGGCCAGCAGGGCATCGAGGCCACTCAGCAGCAGGCTGCCGAGGTGGTGCGGATGATGAAGATGAAGGTGATCGAGTATGACACCAAGGAGGGCAAGAAGAAACGCAACATATCCTTCATATCCGACCTCTGGCCGCTGTGCCGCTTCTTCTTCGTGGCGCCCGCACAGTTTGACCGGGAGGACAAGTTCGTGAAGAAGAACTGGAAGCCCGAGACGGCAGCCGACATGCGCGAGATGGCGCAGCTGCTCGGCGGCGTGACCGACTGGAGCATACAGGGCCTCAAGGATGCCGTGGACCCCTGGGTGGAGGCCACAGGCAAGAAACCCTGGAACGCCTGGCGCGTGTGCCTGGTGGGCGAGGGGCAAGGCCCCGACATGAACGAGTTGGCCGTGTTCCTGGGCAAGGACGAGACGCTGCGCCGCATGGAGTTCGCCATCCAGACGCTCGGCTGACCCACCCCCGCTTCACCCCAATAACGCCCGCCCCCGCAAGAAGCATCAGGGCGGCCTCTAAACAAGGACACACCTAACCCCAAACCTCAGCGCTCGGCGTTCATGTATTCATTCGCAATCTACCTTTATATGTGTGCCATCGGCATTGCGGCCATCTTCAACAAGCGGGCCCGCATGCTGGCCATTGGCCACCGCAAGGCATTCGTCATGCTGAAGCGGCAGGTGCAGCCGGGGCAGCGCTACGTGTGGTTCCATGCCGCCTCGCTGGGCGAGTTTGAGCAGGGACGCCCCCTCATGGAGCGGCTGCGCCGCGAATGCCCTCAGTACAAGATTCTGCTCACCTTCTTCTCGCCTTCGGGCTATGAAGTGCGCAAGAACTACCAGGGGGCCGATGTGATTTGCTACCTGCCGCTGGACACGCCCACCAATGTGCGCCTGTTCTTCCACTACGTCAAGCCCGAGATGGCCTTCTTCATTAAGTACGAGTTCTGGCAGAACTTCATGAAAGGGTGTAAGAAGCGCGGCATACCCGTGTACAGCGTCAGCAGCATCTTCCGCCCCAACCAGATCTTTTTCCGCTGGTACGGCCGCCACGGCTATGCCAAGGTGCTGGACAAGGTGACGTGGTTCTTCGTGCAGAACGAGCAGAGCCGCCAGCTGCTGGCCACGCTGGGCCACACCAACGTGAGCATCGTGGGCGACACACGCTTCGACCGCGTCATCGACATCCGCAACGCCGCCCGCCCGCTGCCGGTGGTTGAGCACTTCGTGGCCGGCGTGCCGCAGGTGTTCGTGGCGGGCTCGTCATGGCCGCCCGACGAGGCCCTGTTCATACCCTGGTTCAACAGGCAGGCCAAGGGCGCCTCCAAGCTCATCATAGCCCCGCACATCATTTCCGAGAGCCACCTGGCCGACATCGAGAGCCGCCTCAGCAGGCCCTTCCTGCGCCTGTCGCAGGCCACAAAGCAGAATGTGGCCCAGGCCGACGTGCTCATTATCGATGGCTTCGGCCTGCTCTCCTCCATCTACCGCTACGCCACCGTGGCCATGATTGGCGGCGGCTTCGGCGCGGGCATACACAACATTGCCGAGGCGGCCGTGTATGGCATTCCAACCATCATCGGGCCCAACAACGCCAACTTCCGCGAGGCACGCTACCTGCTCGAGGCCGGAGGCACCTTCGAGGTCACGGCCGAGCCCGATTTCCTCAGCACCGTGCAATCCCTGCTGACCGATGCCGAGGCGCTGAAGCGTGCCGGACAGGCCGCTGCACACTACATACACAGCAATGCAGGGGCCACCGACAAGATATTCGACCATGTGTTCCACAACGGGCACAAACAACATCAATAACCTTAATAAACAAGACTATGAGCTACAAAATCATCGACATCGAAGGCGTAGGCGAGGTCTATGCCGAGAAACTGATTGCCGCTGGCATCAACAAAGTGGAAGAACTGCTGGAACGCTGCGCTGCACCCAAGGGCCGCAAGGAACTGGCCGAGGCTACTGGCATCAGCGACAAGCTGATCCTGCGCTGGACCAACCATGCCGACCTGTTCCGCATCAACGGCGTAGGCCCCCAGTTTGCCGAACTGCTTGAGAAGGCCGGCGTGGACACCGTGAAGGAGTTCCGCCACCGCGTGGCCGAGAATCTGCAGCCCAAGCTCGAGGAGGTCAATGCCGAGTTCCACATCTGCGGCCGCGTGCCTGCCGTGAGCGAGGTGCAGAAGATGATCGACCAGGCCAAGGAACTGGAGCCCAAGGTTACCTACTAAGCCGAGTGCCTGACGGCACCCCGTGGGCCGACGCCTGCGGGGCGCGCCGTGCATAGGAAATCAGGGTTAACCCCAACCACAACAGCTGGAGGGGTTAACCCTGATTGTTTTTGCCGGCGGCGCGGCGTCAGGCCGCCCCATGTCCGGTAAGCAGCGAGGGCCGGTCCGGTGTGAGTGTCCGGGCCAGCCCTCGCTGTAGTTGTGTGCCGTTGTGTGCCACGGCCAGCCGCGCGTGTGCGGCGGCCGTGGCTTTTGGGGCGTAGCAGTTGTTATTGCTCGGTCGAGGTCATGATGATGCGCACGCGGTTGCCGTCCTTCAGGGCCTGGCGGGCCAGTTTCTGCAGGTCGGCGTTGGTGGTGCCTTGCACAATAGCCTCATAGTTCTTGTAGGGGTCGTACTTGCGGCGGTCCATGGTCTGGATGCGTCCCATCCAGAAGCCGTTCTCACGCTGGTTCTGCGTGTAGGTCTTCAGCATGTACTCCTTGGCCTTCTGGATGTCCTCGGTGCTGAAGCCCTTGGCGGCCACTTCCTCCATCACCTGCTGCACGATGAGTGCGGTGGTGTCGGTCAGGGCAGGCTTCAGTGGCATCACGGCCATGATGGTGTAGAAGGGCTTGTCGGCGGCGTTGCGGCTGAGGCTGGCGCTGGCCTGTGTGCTGTAGGCGGCGCCGAGGTCCTCGCGGATCTTCTTCAGATAGACGGTGCTGAGGCACTGACCCAGGATGTCCATGTGCACGTCGTTCTCCACGCTCATCTTGGCGGGGCCGTTCCAGGTGCAGATCAGGTAGGTCATGGGGTTCTCCATCTTCTTCTGGTAGCGGTTGGTCAGGTCGCCGCGGTGCATGCGCAGGCCGCTGTCCACAGCCTTGTCCTTGCGCTTCACGGTGGGCAGGGTGGCCAGGTACTTGCAGGCCAGGTCGCGCACCTGTGCCTCGTCGATATTGCCCACGAACTGGAAGGTGAAGTCGGAGGCATCGGCAAAGCGGTCGGCATAGATCTGGAGAATGCGGTCGTAGTCCATGGCATCCACGTCGGACTCCTTCATGGGCCACACTTGCCAGTTGTGGTCGAACAGCGTCATCTGGATGCTGTCGTTCAGGCTGGACATGGGGTTGGCGTCCTTGTTGCGCAGGTTCTCGCGCAGGGCAGACTTGATGCTCTCCACAGCCTCGTCGTCGCGCTGCAGGGGCAGGAAGTGCATGTAGATGAGCTCGAAGAGCGTCTGCACGTCCTTCACGCTGGAGCTGCCACCCAGGCCTTCGCCACGGCCGCTGAGGCTCGGGCCGCAGCTGGCCTGCTTGCCTGCCAGGGCCTTGCCCAGTTCAATGCGGGTGAAGCCGCCCAGTTTCGAGGCGCCAATCACGTCGCCCAGCATGGCCAGGTTCACGCGGTCGGCCTTGCCGTAGCGTGCGGTGCCGCCCTCGCTCCAGGCGTTCATGCGGATCTCGTCGTCCTTGAAGTCGGTCTTCTTCATAATCACGCGCACGCCGTTGCTCAGCGTCAGGATCTTCGAGCCGAAGGGTCCGGCAGCTTCCTTCTTCACGTAGCCGGCAGCGGGCAGGTTCTCCACCAGCGGGCCGGTCTTCACGTTGTCCACCCAAGCCTCCAGCTGTTGCTGCTGAGCCTCATGGATGGTTTGCAGCAGCTGCTCCTCGGTGGGCATCTGGAAGCCCTCCTTGTCGGGCGTCAGGGCCAGCACCACCAGGTTGCTGTCGGTGCGGCTCACCAGTTGCTGGAACACTTGGTTGGCAGCCTCCACGGGCAGGTTGGGCAGCAGCTGCTTCACGAGCTGGTACTCCACCTCGATGCCGGGAATGGCCTCGTTGTCCAGGAAGGCGCGCACGTACTCGCGGCAGTAGGGGTTGCTCTTCTGCTTGGCGCGGTCGTTGTACATCTTCTCCATGTTGCTCACGGTTTCCAGCACGGCACGGTCGAACTCGCCCTTCGTGAAACCGTATTGGTCGGCGCGGTACACCTCGGCCAGCGCTGCTTTCATGGCCTCGGTGGCCTGGCCCTGCTTGGGCGCGATGTCAACGCTGAAGGCCTCGGTAACCTTGCTGGACACGAGGAAGGCGCCGTCGCCCACCTGTGCGCCCTGGAAGGGGCAGTCGGGCTTCAGAGCCAGCTCGCCCAGGCGCTGGTTCAGCATGGAAAGGGCAAGGTTCTTCACCAGTTTCTCAATATACACGCCCATGGTGTTGTTCAGGCTGTCGGGGGTGGCGGGATGCTTCCACATCAGGCTGATGTTCTGTGCCGTCAGCTCCACGTCCTTGTCGGACACCACGATGGCCTGATCGTTGTCGGGCACCCCGTAGTACTCACGCGTGGGCAGGGGGCTGGGCAGCTGGATGGGGCCGAACAGCTCCTTGATCTTCTGTTCCACCTTGTCCACATTGATGTCGCCCACCACGATAATGCCCTGCAGGTCGGGGTGATACCACTTGTGGTAGTAGGCACGCAGCGTGTCGGGCGGGAAGTTCAGCACCACGTCCATGGTGCCGATGGGCAGGCGGTAGCCGAAGCGGCTCTCGCTCATCAGCTTGGGCAGCTGGCGCTCCAGTATGCGCATCTGTCCGCTGCTGCGCATGCGCCACTCCTCCTGGATCACGGGGCGCTCCTTGTCGATCTCCTCGGTGGTGAGCAGCAGGTCGTGGCTCCAGTCGTGCAGGATCAGCAGCACGCTGTCCACGGTGGCCTCGCGGCCCACGGGCACGGAGTTGATGTTATACACCGTCTCCTCCACGCTGGTGTAGGCATTGAGCTGTGCGCCGAACTTCACGCCGATGCTCTCCAGGTACTCGATGAGCGAGTTGCCGGGATAGTGTGTGGTGCCGTTAAAGCACATGTGCTCCAGGAAGTGTGCCAGACCGCGCTGGCTGTCCTGCTCCTGGATGGAGCCCACCTTCTGGGCAATGTAGAAGTCGGCCTGGCCGGCAGGGTACTCGTTGTGGCGGATGTAGTAGGTCAGCCCGTTGTCCAGGCGGCCCACACGCACGGCAGGATCCACAGGCAGCGGACTCATCATCATCTGGCGCTGCATCTCTGCCATCTGCTCCGGCGTCTGGGCGTTGGCGCCGCAGGTCATGGCGCCCAGAAGCACAGCAGAAAGAATGTGTTTCAAATTCATAATGTTAGTGATTAGTTTGGTGAGTTGCTTTCAATATTGACGGCAAAGGTAGTGCAAAAGTTGCAACGCACGAACTTTTTTCGGAAAAAATCGCCCACATGGCCATAAAGAATCGGCCCGCAACGCTATTTGTCGGTATAAGCCAGTGGTTTTGTGCCCAAAACATACCGTCCTTGCCGCAGCATGCCAGACCTCCGCAAGGCTGGCGCTGTGCTGCCGCAAGGCGAGCGCCGGCCTGCCGCAAGGCGAGCGGTTTCCTTCAGGCAGGCTTGATGGGCCGAAGGGGGACTGAACTGCGTCAGTCGATGGTGCGGAAGGCATAGCCTTGGGCGATGAGCCATTCCAAGCTTTCGGGCAAGGCCGTGTGTAGCTTTTCGATGCTGCGCAGCGAGTCGTGAAAGGTGATGATGGAGCCGTTGCGGGCGTAGCGCTTCACGTTGGCCACAATGTCGGCTGCTGTGAGGCGGTAGGAATAGTCGCGGGTGACGAGGTCCCACATCACCACCCGGTAGTGTTTCTTCAGTGTCTGGTACTGATCGTGTCGCATCCACCCGTGTGGGGGGCGGAAGAGGGGGCGGGAGGAGGAAGTGGTCAGCGAAGGGGTGAACGGTGATGAGTGAGTGTTACTGTCGGCTCCTGCCTGCGCATGATGAGCTTCGAGCGATGTGCATTCTTCACAGTTCACTCCTTCACTGATCACTTTCTCTATGATTGCCTGTGCTTTCTCGGCATTCTTCAGGTAGTTCTTGCTGAGGTACTTGAAGCCGCCGATGTGGTTGAAGGTGTGGTTGCCGATGCGGTGCCCCTCGGCCACGACTCGGCGGAAGAGATCGGGGTGCTTGCGCACGTTGTCGCCCACCACGAAGAAGGTGGCCTTGATACCGTAGTGGGCCAGGGTGTCAAGGATGAATGGTGTCGCTTCGGGGATTGGGCCGTCGTCGAAGGTCAGATATACGGCCTTCTCGTGACGGTCCATTCTCCAAAGTGCGTGGGGATAGAGCCAGCGCAGATAGGGTGCGGGTTGCTCAATGAACATTACAGGCTGACGCGGCTTTGCAACTCGTTGGAATACTGTTCCAGGAGCTTGTCGAACATGGCCATCTTGGTGCTGGCTGTCTTGTCCTTCGGAGCGCAGGTTTCCAGAATCTTGATGGCGTCGTTCAGCTGGTACAACTGATATACCACCTCCTCCGAGTTCTGCTGCAGGTGTGCGTCGGACAGGCTGGTGTACCAGGCGCAGTACTCGGCAGCGTTCTTGGCCAGTGTGGTGGCTATCTCGGTGGCCGGCTTGGTTTTGCCCAGCGAGGCCAGCACGCGTGCCAGGTCGAGCGAGCCGCTCTGGTAGTTGTGGGGCACGGTTGTGGCTGGTATTTCCTTGAGCGCTTTCTCCACCACCTTCAGGGCTTTGTCCTTCTGGCCCTCCTTCATGAGTTGTGTGGCCAGCATGGAGAACATGCGGCGGTGGGTGTAGCACATGCGCATCACGGTCTCGTCCAGGTAGATGTCGGGGTTGTCGATGCCGCCGAACTTGAACTTGGTCATGAGGTTGTCGTACATGCGCTGGGTGTCGATGCGCTTGCCGCTCTGCTTGGTGTTGAAGGGCGTGATGCGGTCGGCCAGACCTTCGCGCACGAAGTTGTCGCCCAGGTTGCCGTAGTTGTCGGCGCCCACGGTGATGGCCACGTAGAGCGGTCGTTCCCAGTTGCAGCGGGCCAGCATCTCATACATCATCATCTCGTTCTTGTACACGGCGCGCTTGCCCTTGAGGCTGATGTGCATCACGTCGGGGATGCTGTCGGCAGCCATCATCATGCCGCTCCGGCGCACAGCCTCCTTGTCGATGGTGATGACCACGGAGTCGGTGGGGAATATCTGCATGTCGGGTTCGTCGTTCAGTATCCACTTGTCAATGATGTTGCTCAGCTCGTAGGGGTTGTCGCCCAGCAGTTCGCGCATGGTGGCGGGGTCGTCCTTGTAGTACTCGATGGCCTGTTCCAGTGTGCCGGGCACCACCCGGATGCCTTCGCGCTTGCCTGCCACATACTGGTAGCGTGTCCACTTGATGGGCACCGATGGCGAGTCGTAGGTCGGTCGGCGCATCTGGTCGATGTACCAGTCGGTTTGCAGGTAGGAGAGGTTGCACACGCGGGCATCGGTGCGGAAGCCTTCGGTTTCCTGGGCGTACCAGAGGGGGAAGGTGTCGTTGTCGCCGTTGGTGAAGATGACGGGGTTGCCCTCTTCGGGCAGGCTCTGCAGGTAGTTCTGGCCGAAGTCGCGGCAGGCGTAGCGTCCACTGCGGTCGTGGTCGTCCCATGTCTGCGAGGCCATCTGCACGGGCACCAACAGTGCCAGCAGGCTCAACACGGCGCCCAGCATCTCCCGCTTGGAGTAGCGCTGCACGAGGTCGCTGATGGCAGCGGCTCCCAAGCCGATCCAGATGGCATAGGCGTAGAAGCTGCCGGCGTAGGCATAGTCGCGCTCGCGTGGCTGCATGGGTGTCTGGTTCAGGTAGATGACGATGGCAAGGCCCGTCATGAAGAACAGGAAGAACACCACCCAGAACTGCTTCACGCCGAGGCCTTCGCCGCGCTCGTCCTCGGGCTTCTTATATACCTGCCAGAACAGGCCCAGCAGACCCAGCAGCAGGGGCAGGCAGTAGAACACGTTGCGACCTTTGTTCTCGCGCAGCTCGGTGGGCAACTTGCTTTGGTCGCCCAGGCGTATGTTGTCGAGGAAGGGTATGCCGCTGATCCAGTTGCCGTGTTCCAGCTCGCCGTTGCCCTGGATGTCGTTTTGGCGTCCGGCAAAGTTCCACATAAAATAGCGCCAGTACATGAAGTTGACCTGGTAGCTGAGGAAGAAGCGTATGTTCTCCAGCTGTGTGGGCACCTTCACCATCATGGGCTCGCCGCAGCGGTCGTAGGGCACTTCGGTGCCCTTCACGCCACCCATCCAGGCCTCGTAGGCACTGGCGTGACGGTCGGAGTACATGCGGGGGAAGAGCATGTTCTGGGCGTAGATGTAGGTGATGTTGTGGCGCTGCACTTCGTAGCGGTCGGGCTCGTCGGGCGTGGCTTTCTCCTTACGCTGGTACACGGGTGCACCCTCTTCCGACACGGGCACGCAGTAGCCGTCTTCGGCCTTGAGCTTGACCTGCGAGGTGTAGGCCTGTCCGTAGAAGAGCGGGCGGTCGCCATACTGCTCGCGGCTCAGGTACTGCCCCAGGGTGAAGATGTCCTCGGGCGAGTTCTGGTCCATGGGGGTGTTGGCGGTGGAGCGTATCACGATGAGAGCATAGGAGGAGTAGCCGATCATGATCATCAGCATGCATAGCAGCGATGTGTTCATGAGGCGGGCGGTAATCAGGTGCTTCTGCTCCCGCTTCCAGCTGAGGCAGAAATAGAGGATGCCCAGCACGATGACACCGATGACGATGCTCTTCCAGCCGTAGCTGTAGAAGGGGATGCCCAGCATGGCCACGCTGGCCAGGAAGGACAGGTTCATGCGCAGGCGGTTGCGCTCGGTCACTGTTTCCCAGATGGCCCAGACCACCACGGCAATCAGGCAGAAGATATACACGATGAGGCCTGTGTTGAAGGGGCAGCTGAAGGTGTTCACAAACAGCAGTTCAAACCAGCCGCCCACTTTCACGATGCCCGGCACGATGCCGTACAGCACGGCAGCCACCAGCACGAACGAGCCCAGCAGGGCAATGAGCGAGCCTTTCAGGTTGGCTTGCGGATAGCGCTTGTAGTAGTAGATGAGCACGAGTGCGGGCAGGCACAGCAGGTTGAGCAGGTGCACGCCGATGCTCAGGCCCGTCAGGTAGGCAATGAGGATGAGCCAACGGTCGCTGTGCGGCTTGTCGGCGTTGTCCTCCCATTTCAGCATCAGCCAGAACACCAGGGCGGTGAAGAGGCTGGAGTAGGCATACACCTCGCCCTCGACAGCCGAGAACCAGAACGTGTCCGAGAAGGTATAGGCCAGTGCGCCGGTCATGGCGGCTGCCTCGATGGTGATGAGCTGCCCTGCCGTCTGCACCCACCCATCCTTGCAGATGAGCTTGCGCGCCAGGTGCGAGATGCTCCAGTACAGGAACATGATGCACAGGGCGCTCATCAGGGCGCTCATGATGTTGACCATCAGCGCCACCTTGGTGGGGTCGTTGGTCAGTTGGGTGAACAGGTTGCCTGTCAGCATGAAGAAGGGTGCCCCGGGCGGGTGACCCACCTCCAGCTTGTAGGCCGTGGTGATGAATTCCGGGCAATCCCAGAACGAGGCCGTGGGTTCCACCGTGCTGCAATACACGAAGGCAGCGATGGCAAAGGCCAGCCAACCCAGTAGGTTGTCAACAAGTCTGAAATGCTTCATAGGTGTTTATGATGTTAATTTGTTACTGCGCATAAAGCGCCGCAAAGTTAGGTAAAGTAGCTGTAAAAGACGAAAAAAAGTGGAAGATTCTGCCCCCGAAGGGGCATTTTGGGTTAAAAAGAGGCTTTATGCCGTTCCGCACCGGCCTCTGCCGAAACCTTCGTGTCCTTGCTGCGGCCCACATAGAGTATGGCGGGCACCATGAGCACAAAGCCGATTACACAGGGCACGGGGGCCGTTCGGATGCGGATGGCATCGAAGGCGCCGGGGCCGGGTGCCGGGGCGTAGCGGCCGCCGGGGGTGTTCTTGATGTCGATGGGAGGCAGCATGAGCACGAAGCCGACCACGATCAGTGCCACGGCCACGAGTGTAAGCGCTACGTTGGGCCAGCCCACATGCCAGTGCCAGGGCCGAGCTGGCTGGGGGGCGTGCTGCGTTGTGAGGCGGGCGCTTTTCGGCGTTGCCGTCGGGGAGTGCTTGTTCGTTTCTTTTTGCATGACTGTAATGGATAGAATAGAGGTTACGCGGAAGCTCTCATACGAACTTCGGCGACAAAGGTATGCAAAAAGGAAACGTGGTGGCAGGAATGGTGTCTGACAACTGTCTGACATTTGTCTGACAATGGCCCATCTAACTGGGAATCAGCGTGTAGGAGCGGCCGCGCTCGCACTCGATCCGCAGGCCAGACTGCTGCTCGATGATGGGCTTGATGCGGCGTATGAGGGTGTAAAGGGTGGCCGATGCGTCGGGTTTGCGCGGCCACAGGTGCTCGCAGATGTCGCTCTTTTCCAGCCGGTGGTCCGGCGCACAGAAGAAGAGTTGCATGAGCTGGTGCTGCATGGGGGTGAAGTGCAGCTCGGAGCCATGCACATAGAAACGGTTCTGTGCGGGGTCGAACAGCATGGGGCCGATGGCGGCGATGCCGGCCTGCATTTGTTCCGGCTGAGCTATTTGTGCAGCGGGTGCCGGGGGCATGGCCTGTGCGAGCTGGGCGCTTGGCACGGGTGGCATGGATTGTGCCGAGGGCATGGCCTGTGCGAGCTGGGCAGCCTGCATGGCCTGGGCGGGACCGAGGCGGGCGGCGCCTATGTTCAGCAGCAGCCACAGGGCGGCCAGCGCGGCCAGGATGCCCGAGGCACGCTGGTCGGACAGTTGCCACAAATCCCACAGCGACAGGCCCGAATGGGCGGTGAGCACGGCCCGGCGGTGGGATTGTCGCTGCCACTCCATGGCCAGGTAGGCCGTGTCGCGCAGTTGGGCCTGTGCAATGTGGTTGCGGAACACGCGAATGGTGTCGGGGGTGATTTCGTCGGCGGGACAGCTGCGCAGTGTCTGCGCCAGTGCCTGGGCTACATCGCGGCGCACGTCGAGGCGGGTGTGGCACAGGCTGTCGATGCCTGTCCAGACAGAGGCTGTCAGGATAAGCAGGAACACGGATATGGCAAGATTCGGTTTCATAGGTGTGGCAAAGGTAGGCTTTTTTGGCGGATTGCGCCAAGCCGCTGGTGTTATAAAAACTTAAAGGTGTGTTCTATTAATTAATAAATTCTCTATGAATTATCTTTGTTTGCTCTTGCCTCTTTCCGGCATCTTTTGCTCCAAGTCCTTGGGACGTAGCCCGCTACGCCCCAGCGGCCTTGAAACAAAATCTGTTCGGAAATAG
>JAFXQT010000059.1 GCA_017526905.1 Bacteroidaceae bacterium
GCTGCCTGCACACACCTCCGGCAAGATCGGTGTCATCGGCACGGTGTTCGGCGGCGGCAACGCAGCCAAGGTGGCCGGTAACACGAACGTGAACATCGGCACCCTGCCCACCATCACCTACGTGTCGGGCAGCGACCACGAGCCCAAGACAGTGGTTGGTGCCGACATCATCGGCAACGTGTTCGGCGGCGGCAACGCAGCCGAGGTGACGGGCAACACGAACGTGACCATCGGCGAGAAGAAACTGCCATAAGCCAACACTGCACAAAAATAAGCACTTATTCCACACCCTGCGATAATCTTTGTATTATCGACAGCGCCCGGCGGGATTCACCCGTCGGGCGCCTTTTTTTGCTCTTTCCGGCAGGCACGACACCCCCCTGTTGCACCCGTGGGGCCACAGCCAACCTCTACATCTTGGGCGGCGAAGTGGGTGGCAAGGACGCGCTGCCCAACGGCGACCCGAACCCCGGCGCCGAAGTGGGCTACCTGTATGGCCGGGAATATGGCAGGGGCCAGGCGGTAGTGAATGCCTTCGGCGGCACCTTGCACCATGTGTTCGGCGGTTCCAACACCTTAGGCGAGCTGTATGGCTGCTGCAATGCCGCAGCGTACGCGACACCAACAGGGAAGATGGATCCGACCATCAACGTGAAGTCGTTCACCAGCATCGGCCGCATCTTCGGCGGCGGTCTGGGTGCTACGGCCACCGTGACGGGCAACCCCACGGTGAATATCAACCAGGTGGTCGGGGCGAATGCCGACATGCCTTCGACCTATGCCGGCACGACTATTGCACTGCCCGATGGCGGCTCGGTGACGCTGCCCAACCATGCACCGGGTAAGATTGGCGCCATCGGCACTGTGTTCGGCGGCGGCAACGCAGCCAAGGTGTATGGCGACACGCACGTGAACATAGGCACGCTGACCACCATCACCTACGCCTCGGGCAACGACCACTCCCCCATTCCGGTGGTGGGGCCAGCATCGTGGGCGATGTGTTCGGCGGCGGTAACGCAGCTGAGGTGACGGGCAACACGTATGTGAACATCGGTAAGTAGAGGGGAAAAGCCACCCCCTGCCCCTCGCTTGGGAGGGGAGTTCTTTCGAGCAACGCAAGCAAGATTGAGTTCCCCTCCCCAGGGAGGGGTTAGGGGTGGGCTGTTGTTAGGGGATCGCCTGTAAGACGTACGCTTATCGCCTGTAAGACGTACGCTTATGGCCTGTAAGACGTACGTGTGTGGGCGATAACTCCATGGTCTTACCCGCCGAACTCCATGGACTTACCCGCCTACCCTCCTTGGTGTGGTCGGCCCCTCCATTCCCTTGAAAAATGCAGAGGGGATGTGAGCGAAAGGGGCTTTTCTGAGAAAATGCCCACTTAAAAAACACAATGCCACGAAAATGCCAACTTGTGCAACATGGTGATAGAAAGTTGGTTAGACCACAAAAGTGGGCAAATGGCCATTTTTTGCACAAAAATTATTTTAGGTGTCGTAACCCTGCCGCTCGCACACCGCCCGCCCTGCGGAAGGTGGGCGCTCGCCTTGCGGTAGGCTGGCCCCCGCCTTGCGGTAGGTTAGCGCGTTGCTTGCTGCTGGGCAGATTGCTCTTAGCGGCTGAACAGCCCCCTGCTCTCCCACCTGTGAAATTTTTATCCCATACCTACGGCATGGGGATTGTTGTTTGCCATTGTTCCAGCCATAGGAATGGTTGGCTACCAATATTTGATGCCTACGGCATCTTTCGCTTGTCTATTCCACACCTATGGCTGGTATGTTATGCTATTTACATTGCCACCGATGCCGTTAGGCATCAGATATTGGTAGCCAGCCATTCTTATGGCTGGTATGGTATGGTATGTCATTTATATTCGCGCCGATGCCTTAGGTATCGGATATTGGTAGCCAGCCATTCCTATGGCTGGTATGGTATGTCATTTATATTCGCGTCCGATGCCGTAGGTATCGGATATTGGTAGCCAGCCATTCTTATGGCTGGTATGGTACGTTGTTTATATTAACACCGACGCCTACGGCATCTTTCATTCGGAGGTGTGTGGGGGAAGGAAGGGGGTGGTTACTGGTCCAGTTGCTGATAGATGGAGTTCTGGCTGCGGTATTCGGGCACGATCTCCTTCATCTTCTTCACCGTGCGCATGTTGTCGAAATCGTAGCTGATGGCGATGAGCTGGTCCAGCCACTGCTTCACCTCTGCGTAATCGTACTCGCGCACCTGCGCGATCTTTATCTTACGGTTGAAGGTGGGCTTGGTCAATTCCTCGTCGCCCAGCACCTCTTCGTAGAGCTTCTCGCCGTCGCGCAGGCCGGTGAACTTGATTTGCACGTTCTTGGCCCCGGAGAGCTGAATCATACGGCGTGCCAGGTCGGCAATCTTGACCGGCTTGCCCATGTCGAACACGAAGATCTCGCCGCCGTTGCCCATGGTGCCGGCCTCCAACACCAACTTACATGCCTCGGGGATGAGCATGAAGAAACGGATGATGTCGGGGTGTGTCACCGTGACGGGACCGCCGTTGCGAATCTGCTCGCGGAAGAGGGGGATGACGCTGCCGTTAGAACCAAGCACATTGCCGAAGCGGGTGGTGACGAACTGCGTGGTGCCCGTGATCTTACCGTCCTTGATGGCCTTGTCCAGGCTCTGCACATAAATCTCGCAGATGCGCTTGGAGCAGCCCATGACATTGGTGGGGTTCACGGCCTTGTCGGTGCTGATCATGACGAACTTACACACGCCGTACTTCACGGCCAGGTCGGCCAGTATGCGCGTGCCAGCCACATTGTTCTGCACGGCCTCGCTGGGGTTGTCCTCCATCATAGGCACGTGCTTGTAGGCGGCGGCATGGAACACATATTCGGGGCGGTACTGGGCAAAGAGGCGTTCCATACTCTTCTGGTTGGCGATGCTCGTGACCACGGCCTCGACCTTGATGCCGGCGAAGTCGCGCGCCATCATCAGTCGAATGTCGTGCTGTGGCGTTTCGGCCTGGTCCACGAGGATGAGCTGTGAGGGTTCCCATTTGGCAATCTGGCGCACCATCTCCGAGCCGATGCTGCCGGCCGAGCCGGTGATGAGGATGCGGCGGCCGCGCAGGAGTTTCTCCACAGCCTCGAGGTCCACCTGGATTTCCTCGCGTGGCAGGAGGTCCTCGATCTCCACCTCGCGCAGCTGCGACGTGCTGATGTCGCTCTTGCCGTCCCACAGCTGTGCCTGCTGCACGGTGTAGATGCTGATGCCCGCATCCAGCAGCCGTTCGGACATGGCCGAGTTAGCCATGAAGCGCTCGGCCTTGAGCGGTGACACGAGCAGCACGGTGGCGTGCTGGCGCTTCATCTTCTCGACGATGTGCTCGTCGTTGGGAAACACCTGCACTCCTTGCAGCATGTGGCCGGGCATGTCCTCCGAGTCGCTGAGGAAACCGCTCAGGTGGAAGCGGGGCGGGGTCTCCATGCGGATGCTCTTGGCCAGCGCCATGCCGCCCTCTTTGGTGCCATAGATGAACACGCGGCGCTGGGCACGCTCCTCGCGGATGAGGTCGAAGAGGTACTTGATGATGATGCGCGCCGCAAACATAAGCATGGTGGAGAGCAGGCAGGAGAACATCAGGTCGGTCAACTCCAACGGGACGAGCCAGCGGTCGGAATTGCCGACGACACGGATCAGTTCCACCAGCATGATGGCGATGACGTTGGCACCGGCCACACGGTAGAGGTCGACAAACGACGAATAGCGCATCACACCGGAGTAGGTGCGCATGAGGCGGAAGCCGATGAGATAGGGAATGAGATATACAACCAAGGTGCCCATGAGCAGCCAGAAGCTGACGGCTGTGGCTGTGACACCGTGATACAAGGCATAGACTAAGAGGTTTGAAAACAGAACAACCACACAGTCAAAGATTAGCACCATCCAATAGGGCATTGCCTTCTTGGTAAAGTACCATTGGGCTAAGGTCTTCAACAAATTCATGAGCTTTTCAGTGATATGCTTGATTATGAATTATGTTTATTGGCGGCAAAGGTACGTTTTATATTTGGTTTGGCCAAGGAAAAGGGGAAATATTAGCATCGGACACCCCCACGTGGGGAAGCGGTGCCCAAGTTTTTGCCATTTCGCTTGGCGTTATACGGATAAATATCTACCTTTGTGCCAAATACCAAGAAGAAATGCAGCCGCAGCTTTGAGAAAATTCACAGAAGGGTCTCTGAAGCGACTGTGTATCAGTATGTAATCGAAGAACCAATATCCGATACCTAAAGGCATCGGTGTTAATGTAAACGACATAGCATACCAGCCATAAGAATGGCTGGCTACCAATATTTGATGCCTACGGCATCGACTATAAACAACTTCCCCTTTAACTTCCCCCTTTAACTCCCCCTTTAACTTCCAATTTAACTTCCCCTTTAACTTCCCTTTTAACTCCCCCTTAAACACACAATAACGATTATGAGAAGAATCACTTCATTACTTATTGTAGCTGCTGCCGTGGTGTGTTTCACCGCTTGCAAGCGTGACTACGAAAGCGTCGATGGCGACCCCATGCAGACGCGCATCTACACCCTGAAGAACGGGCTGAAGGTTTACCTCAGCGTGAACAAGGACGAGCCACGCATACAGGCCAATATCGCCGTGCGCACCGGATCGCGCAACGACCCCGCCGAGACTACCGGTCTGGCACACTACCTGGAGCACCTGATGTTCAAAGGCACCAAGCAGTTCGGCACCAGCGACAGCACGGCCGAGGCACCGCTGCTGGACGAGATAGAGCAGCGCTTCGAAGCCTACCGACAGCTGACCGACCCCGCCGCACGCAAACAGGCCTACCACGAGATAGACAGCGTGAGCCAGTTGGCCGCAAAATTCAACATACCCAACGAATATGACAAGCTGATGGCCCTGATCGGCTCGGACGGCACCAACGCCTACACCAGCTTCGATCAGACGGTGTATGTGGAGAACATACCCTCGAACGAAATTGAGAACTGGGCCCGCATCCAGGCCGACCGCTTCCAGAACATGGTGATTCGCGGCTTCCACACCGAGCTGGAGGCCGTGTATGAGGAGTACAACCTGTACCTGAGCGACGACGGCGAGAAGATGCTGAACGCCCTGCTGTACAAGCTGTTCCCCGGACACCCCTACGGCACGCAGACCACCATCGGCACACAGGAGCACCTGAAGAACCCCTCGATCACCAACATCAAGAACTACTTCAAGAACTACTACTGCCCCAACAACGTGGCCATATTCATGGCGGGCGACCTGGACCCCGAGCAGACCATCGCCACGCTGGAGAAATACTTCGGCTCGTGGCAGCCCAACCCCGACTGCGCCCGGCCCGAGTACGAGCCACAGCCCGCACTGACGGCGCCCGTCGATACCACCGTGATGGGCCTGGAGGCCGAACAGCTGTATATGGGCTGGAGCCTGCCCGGTGCCAAGGACCGCGCCTGCGACACGCTGGCCCTGATCAGCGAGGTGATGAGCAACGGCCGCGCCGGTCTGATCGACCTGGACATCAACCAGCAGCAACAGATGCTGGGCGCCCAGGCCGGCCACTTCCCGCTGACCGACTACAGCATCTTCTACATGGCCGCCAGCCCGCGCGAAGGGCAGAGCCTGGAACAGTGCCGCGAACTGCTCGTGGCCGAGCTGAACAAACTGAAGAGCGGCAACTTCCCCGACGACCTGCTGCCCGCCATCGTCAACAACATGAAGCTGCGCGAGATGCGCGCCTTGGAGAACAACCGCGCCCGCACCAGCATGTTCGAGCAGTCGTTCATCAACGGCATCGACTGGGCCGACTGCGTGGGCCGCATCGACCGCATTGCCGCCCTGACCAAGGAGGACATCGTGGGCTTTGCACAGCGCCACCTCACCGACAACTTCGTGACGGTGTTCAAGCGCCAGGGCGACGACCCCAACATCAAGAAGATAGACAAGCCCGAGATCACCGCCATTCCCGCCAACCGCGACCAGATGAGCGCTTTCGTCAAGGAGATACAGGACACGGAGGTGGAGCCCATACAGCCACGGTTTGTTGATTTCCAGAACGACCTGACTGTGGGCACCACCGCCCATGACCTGCCGCTGGCCTACAAGCAGAACACGGAGAACGGCATCTTCTACCTGGTGTTCCGTCTGCCTTTCGGCTCGGCTGCCGACAAGCGCATCGATGCCGCCAGCGACTACCTGGACCTGCTGGGCACCGACTCGCTCACGGCCGAACAGATTCAGCAGCGGTTCTACGGCCTGGCCTGTTCGTTTGGCGTGGGTGTGGGCCCCTACCAGACCACGGTGACACTGTCCGGCCTGGACGAGAATATGCCCGAGGCTCTGGCCCTGCTGGAGAACGTGCTGCAGAACGTGCAGGTGGACAGCACCGCCTACAAGGCCTATGTGACCAACGTGGCCAAGGCACAGGCCGACGCCAAGCTGGAACAGCAGCAGTGCTTCTCGGCGCTGCGCGCCTACGGCACCTTCGGCCCGCGCAACAGCCAGCGCGACATCATGACCGCCGCCCTGCTGGCACAGACCAAACCGCAGGAGCTGGTGGATATACTGCACGGCCTGCTGGGCTATTCGCACACGGTGCTGTACTACGGTCCTCGCAGCCAGTCGGACCTGACCGCCCTGCTGGAACAGGCACACCAGGTGCTGGCCGAGCTGAAAGCGCCCTTAGCCTTTGAGGAATACATGGAACAGCCAACGCCGCAGACGGAGATCCTGCTGGCACCCTACGACGCAAAGAATATCTACATGATGGCGCTGAACAACGACGAGCACCCGTGGGACGAGGAGCGCATGCCGGTGGCAGCCCTCTTCAACGAATACTTCGGTGCCGGCATGAACGGCATCGTGTTCCAGGAGCTGCGCGAGAGCCGTGGCCTGGCCTACAGCGCACGCGCCTACTACGACCAGGCACCCGACCGCAAGGGGCATCCCGAGACGAGCTACACGTATATCATCTCGCAGAACGACAAGATGATGGACTGCATACGCACCTTCAACGAAATCCTGGACAGCATACCGCAGAGCCAGAGTGCCTTCGACATAGCCAAGCAGAGTCTGCTGAAGCAACTGGCCGCACAGCGCACCACCCGCTTCGGCGTGCTGAACGCCTGGATGGCCGCTCAGGAACGTGGCGTGGACTATGACATCAACGAGAAGGTGTACAAGGCACTGCCCGCCCTGAAGCTGGAGGACATCGTACGCTTTGCCAACGAGCGCATGGCTCGCAAGCCGCGCCGCTACGTGATCCTGGGCAACGAACAGGAACTGAACATGGCCGAGCTGCAGCAGGTGGGACCCGTGAAGCGCGTCAGCCTGGAAGAGGTGTTCGGGTACTAAACTCCCCCGCCTAATTATTTCATACATAGCATCACACGCATCATGAAGAAACTACTTTTTTCTTTAGTAGCAACCCTGTTACTGATGACGAACAATGTCATGGGGCAGAGATTCAGCGTTGTAAACGACGATGGCGTTCTGATTTACTATGGCATAGACTATTCCGAAGGGGAAAACGATGTAATGGTGGTGAAATGTCCCAAGGACACAAGTTACCGCTATTCAGGTAATGTGGTAATTCCTGAAAAAATCACTGTTGACGGTAAAATGTACGAGGTGACGGCCGTTGGGGGACAAGCATTTCAAGACTGCGCCACCCTGACAGGCGTGACGATACCCAGTTCTGTGAAGTCAATCAACTTTCAAGCATTCCAAGGATGCACTGCCCTGACGGACGTGACGCTGCCCGAGGGCCTGAAACAGATAGACTTTGACACGTTCGAAGGCTGCAGCAGCCTGACTGAGGTGGCTATCCCATCGGGCATTGAGACCATTCGATTCAGAGCTTTCAAGGACTGCACCAGCCTGAAGCACATGGAAATTCCGCAAAGCGTGACGACAATTGAATACATGGTGTTTCAAGGATGCACAGCGCTGACGGACGTGACGCTGCCCGAGGGCCTGAAGGAGATAGACTTTGATACCTTCTTGGGTTGCAGCAGCCTGACTGAGGTGGCTATCCCATCGGGCGTTGAGACCATCAGGTTCAGTGCTTTCAAGGACTGCACCAGCCTGAAGCACATGGAAATTCCGCAAAGCGTTACGACAATTGAATACATGGTGTTTCAAGGATGCACAGCGCTGACGGACGTGACGCTGCCGGACAGCCTGGAGGAGATAGACTTTGATACTTTCCAAGGTTGCACCAGCCTAATGAGCCTGACCATTCCTGCATCTGTGAAGGCCATCGGTAATTATGCCTTTGCTGATTGTTCCGGTTTAAGAACCATTATGGTTGAGGAAGGAAACACGGCTTATGACTCGCGTGACAACTGCAATGCTCTGATTCGAACGTCGGATAACGTTCTTCTATATGGCAGTAGCACGACAGTCATCCCCAAAAGCGTGACGAGCATTGCTGCACGTGCTTTTGTAGGACGTAGCGGTTTGGAATCAGTCATCATACCTGCAGGCGTGACGGCTATCGGCGATGGCGCTTTTGCCGGTTGTATCGGTTTGAAGAGCATCGTCGTGGAGCCTGAAAATACAATCTATGACTCAAGAGAGCAATGCAACGGAATCATTCGGACTAAGGATAATGTGCTTGTGACTGGCTGCACAAGCACCATTGTCCCTGAAAGTGTGACCGCCATTGGCAATAATGCTTTTGAGGGTCAGGACGGCATTACGGAACTGGTCGTTCCATTGCACGTCACAGAAATTGAACCCGAGGCATATCTTAATTGTCGCAATCTGAAGAGAATCGACCTACATGCAGACATACAGTTTTTAGGAAGCTCGGCCTTTGTCGGATGCACAAGTCTGGAAACAGTATGCAGTCATGCAGAAAATCCTAAGGACATAAACGAAAGTGTGTTTTCCACCAGGGATAAGGAGACTAATAAGTACAGAGAAGTGCCCGCAACCCTCTATGTCCCCGTCGGTTCTAAAGAGCGGTATGAGAAAGCCGCAGGCTGGAAGCTCTTCCAGAACATCTTGGAGATGGACGAGGCCTTCTTCTCTGACGTGAAAGGCATCGGCAGCACCACGACCACGGACGGACCCATCTACGATCTGAATGGCCGGATGCTGCATCAGCCCGCAACGGCCCGTGGCATTTACATCGTGAACGGGAGGAAGGTGCTGCGCAGATAGTGTAAGCGCCCCCTGCCCCGCCCCACCACGCGGGCACACTTGACATCGTAAACTACAACAACCTATAACAAACACATGACTATCAAGAAACTCTTTTTTGCGTTGCTGCTGACGGCCCCCGCAGTGGCAGGGAGTGCCGCGGCGGAATCGCCCCTCTGGCTCCGCCAAAACTCCATCTCGCCCGACGGCAGCACCATTGCCTTCGCCTACAAGGGCGACATCTACACCGTGCCCGCTACAGGCGGACAGGCACGTAGGCTCACCTCCAACGCCGCCTTCGACGGCATGCCCTTCTGGAGCCCCGACGGCCAGCACATCGCCTTCATGAGCGACCGCGAAGGCAGTCGCGACGTGTGGTGCATGACGGCCGACGGGCAGCAGATGACACGTCTGACCACCCACTCGGGCATCGAGACGCCCATGGGGTGGCTGAACAACGATGAGGTGCTCTTCGCCTTTACCGGTTGGCCACTGCCGCAGAGCGTGCAGTTCCCCGACAGCCCCTTCACACAATTATATAAGGTACGCGCGCAAGCAGGCAAGCGCCCCCAGCGCGTGGCCGACCTGGCTGCCGGACAGCTCAGCGTGGGCGCACAAGGCACCCTGTACTTTGACATGATCAAGGGCTACGAGGACACCTGGCGCAAGCACATGACCAGCAGCGTGGCACGCGACATCTGGCAGTGGACTCCCGGCGCGAAAGGCGACCGCGTGGGCTCCTTCCGCCAGATCACCAACTCGAAGGCCGACGACCGCAACCCCGTGTGCGTGGGCGGCACCCTGTACTGGCTGTGCCAGCAGGACGGCACCTTCAACGTGTGGAGCGTGCCTGCCACCGGCGGCACACCCACCCAGCTGACCACCTTCAAGAACGACCCCGTGCGCTACCTCAGCGCCGCGCAGAACGGCACCCTCTGTTTCTCGCAGAACGGCGAACTCTACACCATGAAGGCAGGCGGCAAACCTGCCAAAGTGAAAATCGAGGTGGTGGCCGACACCGACGAACGCCAGCTGCAGAAGTGGCTGGCCACATCGGGCGCACAGACCATCAGCCACTCGCCCAAAGGCAAGGAAATCGCCTTCATCATGAACGGCGACGTGTATGTGACATCGCTCGACTACAAGACCACACGCCAGATTACCAACACCCCCGAACGCGAGCGCGTGGTGAGCTTCGGCGCCGACGGCCGCACGCTGGTTTACGACAGCGAGCGCGAGGGCACATGGAGCGTGTATCAGACCACCATCGTGGACAAGGACGAGAAGCAGTTTGTGTATAGCACCGAGCTGAAGGAAGAGCGTCTGACCGACGGCAAGACCACCAGTTTCCAGCCGCAGGTGAGCCCTGACGGCAAGAAGGTGGCTTTCCTGCGCAACCGCACCGAGCTGTGCGTGATGGACCTGAAGAGCAAGAACATCACCACCGTGATGCCCGGCAAGTGGGAATACTCCTACAGCGACGGCGACCAGGACTTCACGTGGAGCCCCGACTCGAAATGGCTGCTCTCGGGCTATATCGGCACCGGCGGCTGGAACCACAAGGACATCGCCCTGGTGCCCGCCAACGGCAAGGGCGAGATCGTGAACCTGACCAACAGCGGTTACAGCGAGGGCAATCCGCGCTGGGTGCTGGGCGGCAAGGCCTTCATCTTCCAGAGCGACCGCGCTGGCTACCGCAGTCATGGCTCGTGGGGTGCCGAGGGCGACGAGTATATCTGCTTCCTCGACCCCGAAGCCTACGAGAAGTTCAGCCTGAACAAGGAGGAACGCGAACTGGACAAGGCGCGCAAGGACGAACAGAAGAAACGCGAGGCCGACGAGAAGAAGAAGGCTGACGAGAAGAAGAAACCGGCCAAGGACAGCAAGAAAGCCGCCGAACAGGCACGCAAGGACAGCACCGAACAGGCACGCAAGGACAGCATCGAGGCTGCGAAGATGACGTTCGAACTGACCGGACTGGACCAGCGCACCGTGCGCCTGACCACCTCGAGCAGCCGCATGGGCGATGCCGTGCTGAACAAGGAAGGTACCAAACTGTACTACGTGGCTGCCTACTCGGCCGGCGTGGCACTGTGGGAACTGGACCTGGACAAGCACAGCACCACCATGAAGGCCAGCGGCATCAGCAGCGGATTCGACCTGACCGCCGACGCCAAGACGGCCTACCTGCTGCAGGGCGGACAGATCAAGAAACTGGAACTGGAGAGCGGCAAGCTCACCGGCATCGACTTCGAGACTTACGCCACACGGCGCCCGGCCGACTACCGTGCCTACCTGCTGGAACACATGTGGCGCCAGATGAAGGAGAAGGTGTTCGACCCGAAGATGAACGGCGCCGACTGGGAGGCCATTCACGACCGCTATGCCCGATTCCTGCCACACATCAACAACGGCTATGACTTCGGCGAACTGGCATCGGAGATGCTGGGCGAAGTGAACGTGAGCCACACCGGCTGCCGCTACCGTCCGGCCAGCGGCGCCCTGCGCACGGCCGACCTGGGCATCCTCATCGACGATGACTACGAAGGCGACGGCCTGCGCATCGTGGAGGTGATCAAGGGCAGTCCGCTGGACATCAAGGGCCGCGTACACGCCGGCGATATCATCACCCACATCGACGGCGAGGCCATCAAAGCCGGTGCCGACTACTACCCGCTGCTGGAAGGCAAGCAGGGACGCTACACACGCCTGACCATCAACAGCGCCAAGCCTAAGAAGGGCGAGAAGGGCAAGTTCGACGTGACTATCCGTCCGGCAGGCAACACCGCCGCACTGATGTACGAGCGCTGGTGGCGCCACATGGAGCACTACGTGGACAGCCTCTCCAAAGGTCGCCTGGCCTATGTACACATCGAGGCCATGAACTCGCCCAGCTTCCGCCACCTGTACAAGAACCTGCTCAACGACCGCAACCGCAACCGCGAGGCTGCCATCATCGACACCCGTCACAACGGCGGCGGCTCGCTGCACAACGACGTGCTGGTGCTGCTGTCCGGCCACGAGAACTTCAAGGAGATGCCGCGCGGACAATATGTGGGCACCGACCCCTACAACCGCTGGACCAAGCCTTCGTGCATGCTCATCGGCGAGGACAACTACTCCAACGCTCACGGCACGCCCTGGGTGTACCGCGAGAACAAGGTGGGCAAGCTCATCGGTGCCCCCGTGCCCGGAACGATGACATCGGTGTGGTGGGAGACCATCGACGACTTCACCTTCGGCATTCCGATGGTGGTGCGTGTGGATGCTCAGGGCGGCGAACTGGAAAACACCCAGTTGGAGCCCGACATCCTGCTGTACAACGACCCGGCCGACATGCTGCGCGGACGTGATGCACAGCTGGAACGTGCCGTGCAGGAGATGCTGAAGTAATCTTTTTATATAAAAGGCCGCGGGAATTCTTGCAATTCTCGCGGCCTTTCTCTACCTTTGCAGCAAAATCAGGAAGGCATGAAACTTCTACTCCTATCTACGCCAGATTTCTTCGTCGAAGAAGACACGATCATCAACGCGCTCTTCGAGGAAGGATTGGACGGTTTCCACATGCGGAAGCCTCATTCCGAACCCATCTACAGCGAGCGCTTGCTCACACTACTGCCCGACCAGTGGCATTCGCGTGTAGTGGTGCACGAACATTTCTACCTGAAGGACGAATTCCAGCTGAAAGGCATACACCTGAACCCCGGCAACGAACAGCCACCCGTCAACTACCACGGCCACATATCGCGGTCGTGCCACACGATAGACGAGCTGCGCACCGAACGCCAGGGCATGGACTATGTGTTCCTCTCGCCTGTGTTCGACAGCATATCCAACCCCGACCGCAAGGCCGGCTATACAGAACAGGACCTGTACAATGCCGCCCGCCAAGGACTCATCGACCGCAAGGTGATGGCTGCCGGTGGCATCAACGCACAAACCCTTCCGCTCCTGGCCGACTACGGCTTCGGCGGAGCCGTGATACTGGGCGACCTCTGGACACGCTTCAACATCCATTCCGGACTCGACTACAAAGAGGTAATCGCCCACTTCCGCAAACTGCGCAAAGCGGCGGGGTGAGGAGCCGCACTGCGTGCGGAGATGAAAGAGAGCCGCACTGCGTGCGGAGATGGAAGAGAGCCGCACTGCGTGCGGAGTTGAAAGTTGAAAGTTGAAAGTTGAAAGAGGAGCCGCACTGCGTGCGGAGTTGAAGGCTGAAGGTTGAAGGTTTAAGGTTGAAAGTTGAAGGTTGGAAGGCCTACGGACTGAGACTGAGAGCTACACTGCACAACAAATAAGCCATTCAGCATTAAACTCTAAACATCAATCTGCGGCGCAAGCCGCCTCCTTAAACATTAAACTTTAAACATTCAACTGCGGCCCACAGGCCGCCTCCACATTAAACTGCGGCGAAGCCGCCTCCTTAAACATTAAACTTTAAACTTTAATCTGCGGCGTCAGCCGCCTCCACATTAATCTGCGGCCAACGGCCGCCTCCATACTGATGAACAACTTCTTGGTTTTTTCCGGCTCTGCCACCAACTACCTGACAGAGAAAATCTGTGCCAGCCTGGGCGTGGCGCAAGGCAAGATCAATCTCTCACGCTTCTCTGACGGCGAGTTCGGCGTGAGCTACGAAGAGAGCATCCGCGGACGCGATGTGTTCCTGGTGCAATCCACATTCCCCAATGCCGACAATCTGATGGAGCTGCTCCTGATGATCGACGCTGCCAAGCGTGCTTCTGCGCGCACCATCAATGCCGTGATCCCCTACTTCGGCTGGGCGCGACAGGACCGCAAGGACCGTCCGCGTGTGGCTATCGGTGCCAAGTTGGTGGCCGATATGCTCACGGTGGCAGGCATCCACCGCATCATCACCATGGACCTGCATGCCGATCAGGAGCAGGGCTTCTTTGACTGTCCCGTGGACCACCTCTACGCTTCGAGCGTGCTGCTGCCCTACCTCAAGTCGCTCAACTTGCCCGACACGGTCATCGCAGCCCCCGACATGGGCTCGTCCAAGCGTGCCAGCACCTACAGCAAATACTTTGGATGCCCCTTGGTGCTCTGCAACAAGACACGCGAGCGGGCCAACGAGGTGTCGCACATGCAGGTGATTGGCGATGTGAAGGACGCCAACGTGGTGATTGTTGATGACATGGTCGATACGGCCGGCACCATCACCATGGCCGCCAACATCATGATGGAAAATGGCGCAAAGAGCGTGCGGGCCGCGGCCAGCCACTGTGTGATGAGCGGACCGGCTGCTGTGCGCGTGGCCAACAGCGCACTGGAGGAAATCGTCTTCACGGACAGCATTCCCTTCGACTCATCCAAATGCCCCAAAGTGAAGCAAATCAGCATTGCCGACCTCATTGCCGAAGCCATCCGCCGCGTGGAAAGCAATGAAAGCATCAGCAGCCAGTACTTGATTTGACGCCTTCACCATGCACTCACTTCGCGAACTCTATCGCATAGGAACCGGCCCTTCCAGCAGTCATACTATGGGGCCGCAATCGGCAGCGCGCATCTATCTGCAACGTCACCCGGATGCGCCTGGCTTTGTCGTAACATTATACGGCTCTTTGGCAGCCACTGGCAAAGGGCACATGACCGATGTGGCCATCAGCCGCGTGCTGGAGCCACATGCACCCGTAGAAATACTGTGGGAACCGCAGACGTTCCTCCCCTTCCACCCCAACGGCATGCAGTTCTGTGTGAAGCAGCCGGATGGCACACTCACCGATGCGTGGACCGTTTACAGCATTGGTGGCGGTGCCCTGTCGGAAGGAGACAAGTCCGACGGTAACCCGGGCAAAGGAACTCTCCCGAACGAGGAGCAGAACGCTACAGACGCCCCTGCCCAGGAAGGCGAAGAGGCAGACCTCTACCCTCTCAACACCATGGACGAAATCATGGCATGGTGCCAGGAAACCGGACATGCCTTCTGGGAATATGTGGAGCAGTGCGAGGGGAAGGAGATCTGGGACTTCCTGCACGAGGTATGGGTGGTGATGCAGCAGGCGGTGGAACGTGGCATCGACCACGAAGGCATCCTGCCCGGACCGCTCGGCCTGCAGCGCAAGGCCCCCATCTATTACACCAAGGCCAAAGGCTATAAGGCCAACCTGCAAAGTTCCGGACTGGTATATGCCTACGCCCTTGCCGTGAGCGAGGAGAATGCTTCGGGCGGCACCATCGTGACGGCACCCACCTGTGGCTCATGCGGCGTGCTGCCTGCGGTGCTCTACCACCTCGGCCACAACCACTCCTTCTCGGAAGAACGCATCCTGCATGCGCTGGCCACGGCCGGACTCATCGGCAACCTGGTCAAGCACAATGCCAGCATATCCGGTGCCGATGTGGGCTGTCAGGGCGAAGTGGGCGTGGCCAGCGCCATGGCGTCGGCTGCTGCCTGTCAGCTGTTTGGCGGTTCGGTGGCACAGATTGAGTATGCTGCCGAGATGGGCCTGGAGCATCACCTGGGCATGACATGCGACCCCGTGTGCGGCCTTGTCCAGATCCCGTGCATCGAGCGCAATGCCTTTGCAGCCGCCCGTGCCCTCGATGCCAACTTCTATGCCTCGCTGTCCGATGGCCAGCACCGTGTGTCGTTCGACCGCGTGGTCCGAGTGATGAAACAAACCGGCCACGACCTGCCCTCGCTCTACAAAGAAACGAGCCAAGGCGGACTGGCCAAGACGATGTAGGGAACAACCCGCCTCCATCGTTGACCTATGCTGCAACACTGTTGCAGCAAAGAAAACCAAGAAAAAGACAATGGATAAAGAAGCCTTCGAGCAGCACAAGCCCTTCGCAGGCGAGAAGAAGCCCTCCATGCTCCGGCGACGGGTGGGGCATGACTACCAGTCGCGGCGGGTGTATCTCATCACCATGACCGTGGATGGCCGACGCCCGCTGCTGGGCACCCTCGTAGGCAATGCCGATGCACCCGACGACAGCCCCGAGGCTCCCAGGGTGGAGCCGTCGCCCTTGGGCTTGGAGGTACAACGGTGCTGGCTCTCCATCCATCAGTACTACCCGGAGGTGGAGGTGCTCGCCCTCCAGCTCATGCCCGACCATCTGCACGGCATCCTCTTCGTTACCACGCACATGGAGCAGCACCTGAGCATGGCCATCAAGGGCTTCAAGGCAGGCTGCAACAAAGCCTACCGCAGGTTAGGCTATGCTGCAACACTGTTGCAGCAAAGGGAACCGTTGCAGCAAAGGGAACCGTTGCAGCAAAGGGAACCGTCGCAGCAAAGCAAGGCAGACCGCAGCCATGGTTTTCTGTGGTCGCGGGGCTTCAATGACCATATACTGGAGGGGGCAGGCGAACTCGACCGCTGGTTCGCCTATCTTCGCGACAATCCCCGCCGACTGGCGGTTCGCCGCAGCCACCCGGACTATTTCCGTGTTCGCTTTGGCATCACCATAGGCACTCAGGACTATGCCGCCATCGGCAACCGCTTCCTGTTGCAGCACCCCACGAAGGTGCAGGTGCAGTGCTCACGCAGTCTTACCGACGAGCAGATTGCCGCCATGGTGGAGCAGATGCTGGCGAAGGCACGCAGCGGGGCAGTGCTCGTCTCGCCCGCCATCTCCAAGGGCGAACAGGCGGTGATGCGGGCAGCGCTCGATGCCCGGCTGCCGCTCATCTTTCTTACCCCATGGGGATTCAACGAATTCTCCCGTCCCGGGCATCAGTACTATGAGGCATGTGCCGAGGGCCGTTTCCTCATCCTTGCGCCCTGGCCTCACGAGAACCAGCGTATGCCACTCACCCGCAACATGTGTCTGGCCCTGAATGCCATGACCGCCGCTATCTGCCAGGGGTAGCCACCGTCTCCTTCGCTGCAACAGTGTTGCAGCAGAGCTAACGGCTATTGCAGCGGGTGGGATTTTCCTCAGAGCCTATTTGCCCTTTCCTCTTTTCCTCTTTATTTGCTCTGATTTTCCAGATACTTCTGTGGCGTGATGCCCTCGACATTTTTGAAGGTGCGCTGCAACACCGTTCGGTCGGCGAAGCCGCAGTGCTGGGCCACGGCATCGTTACTCCATTCGGGGTGCTCGGCCATGACGCGCTTGGCCTCTTCGACACGCAGCTGGGCTATCCACTCCGTGTATTTCACCCCACGCTGGTGCAGCCAGGCCGTCAAGCGGTAACGGCTGATGCCTATTTCCTGCGCGGCCATAGGCTGCAGCAGTCCTGTCTGACGGTAACCGCCACGGGCCAGCCACGCCTCCACAGCCGCCTCGACCTCGCTCATCACTTCGTGCGAGAGCACGGCGGTGTCCTTCAGTGTTTTATTTTTTGAATTTTCCAATTTCTCTTCCTCTTCCACCTCGGCAGCATTCTGCTCGGCAGCCTCCATGCGTCCAGGGGCGGGGCTGGTGAGGTAGAAACAAAAGCTGTCCACCAGATAGAACAAGAAGAAATAGATGGCAAAGGCGATGATGAGCATCCACGCTCCCGAGCCGAAGATGGCCACGGGCACCATCAGTGCCAGCAACATCAGGCCGATGATGCTGTACTGCATCCAGCGCAACATCCCATCGGTGTCGCGGTCGTAGTAGTTGCTCAGGGCATGGCGCATCGCAACGAGGCTCACGGATTGCCGCCACGTGTAGTAGCCCTGCATCAGCATGTAGAGCACGGCTCCCGCTTTCTCGGCCAGTCGCAGCTCCTGCGTGTCGCTCAGCAGGGGCTGACCGTCGGTCAGGGCCGCCACGGCGAGCATCGCCATCGTCACCATCCACACCGCCGGCCCCATCCACCGGTCGGCCAGGCTCAGCCTGCCGCGCCGCTGCAACAGCAATACGGCACGCGCGAAGAAGTAGGAGGCGGGGATGAGCATCGCCAGATTGAGCATCACCGACTGCGTGACGCCCAGCTGTCTCAGTCCCAGCGTCAACTGTAGGGCGAAGTGCAGGACCAGCAGCGCCGTGCCACCAGCCATCAGCCAACGGGCCTGCTGAGCCTCGCGGCTCACAGTGCGCCATCCGGGCAGCAAGAGCAGCTTCACCGTGAGCAGCAGCATCAGCACCACGGCCGTGAATTGCATCATCTGGAGTGTAACCATATCGGTGGCAAATTTAGACATTATTTAGCAAATATCGGCGAAAAAGGTGTTGCAATTTTGAAAATCGTCACACCTAAATGCCCCAAACAGGCAAATCTGCAACACCTATCGCAAAATAGTCACACCCTTTTTTGCTTCAATCGATGTATCTTTGCCTCAAAGTTTCACCGTAAAAAAGGCCTCATGAACGAACTGACCCGTTTCATCGCCGAGACACCCCTGTGGCTCACCATCATCTTCCTCACCGTCTTTGCTGCGATGAGTATATGGTGCCTTGTGCTCCTGGTGCAGGCGCTGCGTGGCAAGTGGTAATGCTTCACCCTGCCCCACCTCGCTATTTATAAAAATAAGGTATAACAATAAAACATCAAACAGCAATGAACAACATCATTCACATCATCCAACACACCGCGAGGACAGCCACCGTGCTGCTCCTCGCCCTGCTCACCGCACAGACGGCGGCGGCGACTGACCTTACCGACTTTCTGACGGTGTCCTCGCAGGGCACGGCCACGGCCAGGTTCGCCTACAGCGACCATTTCTACAGAGTGGACTGGTCGGGGATTAACACATCCCAGACAACGTCCGTGCTACTTAGCTACAATTCCTACGGTTCTTTGAGAGCACAAAGAAACGGCAGTACGTCAAGCGACATAGACCTGGAAGCGAGTGAATCAACAACGGACATTTGGAAGACATCGCATATAACGGGCCTCACGCCGGGGCAGAGTTCCGACGGATATACAAATTTCGGTAACCTTGCGACGGGAGCCCAGAGCACAACATATCCACAAACTTTCAAGAAAGTCTGCACCGTCACCTGCCTGTCGGCCAACGCGCCGACGTGGGCGTGGTCGGCTGACCGCTCGGCGTGCACGGCGACGTTCACCTGCGCCGAGGACGCGACGCTGACGGCCACGGTGACGGCCACGGTGACGGCTGCGGGCGGCAGCATCACGGCCAGCGCGACGTTCAACGGCACGGCCTACAGCGACACGAAGACCGACCCGTGGGGCCGCAGCGACGGGCGCGACGGCAGCGAAGCGAACCCCTACGCCATCGGCAGCCCCGAGGCGCTGGCCCTGCTGTCGGACTACGTCAACGCGGGCAACAACGCCAGCGGCCTGCACTTCGA
>JAFXQT010000060.1 GCA_017526905.1 Bacteroidaceae bacterium
ATCGTGAAGAGTTTCGGCGCCAAGAACCCCAAGTCGATGGCACTGCGTACACACTCGCAGACCTCGGGCTGGAGCCTCACCGAGCAGGACCCCTTCAACAACGTGGGCCGCACCTGCATCGAGGCTATGGCTGCCGTGCTGGGTCACACCCAGTCCCTGCACACCAATGCCCTGGACGAGGCCATTGCCCTGCCCACCGACTTCAGCGCACGTATCGCCCGTAACACCCAGATCTACATCCAGAACGAGACCCAGGTGTGCAAGCACATCGACCCATGGGCTGGCTCCTACTACGTAGAGAAACTCACGCAGGAGCTCTACCTCAAGGCCTGGGAGCACATCCAGGAAATCGAGAAGCTGGGCGGCATGGCCAAGGCCATCGAGACTGGCCTGCCCAAGATGCGCATCGAGGAGGCTGCCGCACGCACTCAGGCACGCATCGACAGCGGCGTGCAGACCATCGTGGGCGTGAACAAGTACCGCCTGGAACACGAGGATCCCATCGACATCCTCGAGATCGACAACACCGCCGTTCGTCTGCAGCAGGAAGAGAGCCTGAAGGAGCTCCGTGCCAAGCGCGACAACGAGCAGGTCAAGAAGGACCTCGCCGCCATCACCGCCTGCGTGCAGGAGTTTGCCGATGGCAAGCGCTCCGAGCACAACCTGCTCGACCTGGCCGTGACCGCCGCCGGACACCGCGCCACGCTGGGCGAAATCAGCGATGCCTGCGAAGCCGTCGTGGGCCGTTACAAAGCAGTAATCAGAACCATTTCAGGCGTGTATAGTTCAGAAAGCAAGGCCGATGCCGACTTCGAGGAAGCCTGCCGGCTGACCGAAGAGTTTGCTAAGCAGGAGGGCCGTCGGCCCCGTATCATGGTGGCCAAGATGGGCCAGGACGGCCACGACCGTGGCGCCAAAGTGGTAGCCACCGGCTATGCCGACTGCGGCTTCGACGTGGACATGGGCCCGCTGTTCCAGACACCCGCCGAGGCTGCACGCGAGGCTGTGGAGAACGACGTGAACATCGTCGGTGCCAGCTCGCTCGCCGCAGGCCACAAGACCCTCATCCCCCAGCTGATCGAGGAACTCAAGAAGCTGGGCCGCGAGGACATCATGGTCATCGCCGGCGGTGTCATCCCCGCACAGGACTACGACTTCCTTTACAAGGCTGGCGTAGCCGCCGTGTTCGGACCCGGCACCAGCGTGGCAAAGGCCGCCTGCGAAATGATGAAACTGCTGCTCGGCAAGGAGTAAGCAGGAAGCGTATATTCCTCCCCCCCCTCGATGCCAACATCGGGGGGGACTTTTTTTTAGGCAGCCTTATGAGTCCCGTATTCCATCGCGAAAGCAGTTTTGCTTTAAGGTGTGTTCTATTAATTAATAAATTCTCTAGGAATTATCTTTGACACAAGAGCCGGACAACACCTGTCTGACAGCAAGAGGGCTGTGCCGCTACCGGCACGGCCCTTTGCGTTGGATACAGAAAAGATCCAAGGCAAGGCAAAAGAGGAACCAGAAGCGGAGGCATCGGAGGTGTGCGCCCAGGATATTGCAGAGGCATGGCGGCCACGATGACAGACAGGGTTAACTTCAAGAGAATTGATACGTACGTACAACTATATGTTATACGTACGTACAACTATATGTTATACGTACGTACAACTATATGTTATACGTACGTACAACTACATGTTATACGTACGTACAATTATAGGTTATACGTACGTACAATTCATTTTGAGGTAGGGTGTAAGCCGATATTTGACTGCTATTGTTTGGCAGTGTCAGCATAAATGATAATCTTTGCAGCAGAAAACAGAGCCGAAAGGGGCAAACCAAAACGCTGAACGGATTAGACAACAGAACAAAAAAAACATATACAGCAATGGCAAAGCAAACGAAACAACAACACGACCCCATACCCTACTCGGTGGGGGTGATGAAAGACACTATCAAGAATCGCAAACTGGCCTGTGCCACAATTGTGGAGCGCGGAACGCTGGATCTGGAACAGATTGCCCGGGAGATAGCCAAATCGACCACCGTGACCAAGGCCGACATCGCCGCCGTGCTGACGGCGCTCGTGGAATTCAGCCTGGAGCACCTGGTGTCCGGCTACCGGCTCAACCTGGGCGACCTGGGGCAACTGTTCCCCAGGTTGAAAGCACACTGCGTGAAAACGAAGGAGGAGTGCGACGAAAGCACCATTGAGCGAGTAACCTGCCACTTTCGCACCAGCATGAAACTGAGAGCCATGCTGAAAGAGGCCTCCTTTGAGCGCACCCTCCCGGCCACCCAGCGCAAAAAGGGCATCAGAAAGGCAGAGAAGGAGATGAAGGAGATTATGGAACAGCAAGAAGGAGAATAAGCCAGGCAGCCCCCACCCCACTCCGACTGGCGGCAGCACGACGGCGGCTTGCGCTCCTGGCCCTGACCGCCGGGAATGTACCTTCTTTAACCACGCAACGCGCCGCGCCCCTGCCGGCCAGACGGAAGGCGGGAGTATGGCAACGGCACGCACCGCGGGGTGTGCAAGGATGTGCCCTGAGGCGCTACCGACGCTGACGTCTGTCGGCCTCGGCCTTGGGCACCATGCGGGTGACGATGGTGCGGCCGGGCGAGAGTTTCTGCTTCAGCTCCACCAGCTCGTTCCAGTGTTGTCGGCCTTCCTGCTCGCCTATCCGGAGCATCTCCTCCACGCTGGCACGCTTGAAGCTGGAAGCATCGTAGTCGGGCATAATGGGATGCAGGTAGATGTCGGCATCCTTGCGGTTCTTGAAGTAGCGGCTGATGTCCGGCCGCTGTGTGGCCCATCGCACCAGGTCGCCCACGCCCAGCCAGCCGCCCAAGGTGTTGGCAAACTGCCACTTCTTGGTCCGCTCGCGGGGTTCGTCCTGCTGCAGGTCGATGGCAATGACGATGTCGGCGCCCATGGCGCGCACCACATCCACGGGCAGGTTGTTCACCATGCCGCCATCGACCAAAGTCATGTCGCCCCACGGCACGGGCTTGAACACGCCGGGAATGGCCATGGATGCACGCATGGCATGGGCGGGAAAGCCGTCGGACAGCACCACTTCGCGCACGCTGTTGAAATCGCACGCCACACAGCGGAAGGGTATCTTCAGCAGTCCGAACTCGTTGAAACCGCGGTAGCCCATGAGCGAGTCGAGCATCTGCTCAATACGCCTGCCGCGCAGGGCGCCCATGCCTCCCGGCTGGCCGTCGCCCCGCTGCCGCACAGGGAAGCCGAACACGTAGGTAACGTCGTTCAGCACCTTATAGGGCTCGGCTGAGAGGTCCTCGCGCCGGTCCATAAGGAGCGAGAGCCAACGCTGGGCGCGGAAGATGGAATCCAGCTCGGCGGCGCTGTAGCCCGTGGCATACAGCCCGCCCACGATAGAGCCGATGCTGGTGCCGGCGATATAGTCGATGGGGATGCCGGCCCGCTCAATCACCTTCAGCACACCTACTTCGGCAGCGCCCTTGGCACCGCCACCGCCCAGGACAAGGCCCACCTTGGGGCGCTGGGCATGGACCAGAGAGGCGGGGAAGAGGCTCAGCACGAGCCCGATGGCGCACAGCCAGCGCCCACAGCGCATCGGCTTCGGCCGGAAAAGAATTCGTACAGACATGGCGTTATCTTGCTTTTTGCGGTGACAAAGGAAGGCTTTTTTCCGTGCACCGGCAAACTTTCGCCTCAAAAAAAGCATATCTTATGGTCCTCAGCCGCTTTATCCACCACTAATTGGCGGGAAGCCTTGGCCGGATGGAAAAGTCTTGCTACTTTTGCCCGCAGCTAAGGCTTCGGCACAAACCACCCAACACACAACACACCATGACAAAGTACGTCTCCCTGATTCCTTTCCTGGCACTGATCGGCCTGATAGCCGTGTGCATAGACACGTTCGGCACCGACGCGCTGGATGGCGCCACACAGGTGTCGCTCCTCATCGCATCGGCCATCTGCGTGCTGGTGGGCTACCTGATGCGGCGGGTGGAATGGGAAAGGCTGGAGCAGGAAATGACCGACAAGGTGGCCAGCTGCATGCCCAGCATCATTATCCTGCTGCTCATCGGCGCCATCGGCGGCACGTGGATGGTGTCGGGCATCGTGCCCACCATGATCTACTATGGCGTGCAGGTGTTGCAGCCGGAGTGGTTCCTGGTGAGCAGCAGCCTGTTCTGCGCGCTGGTGAGCGTGATGGTGGGCTCGTCATGGACCACCGTGGCCACCATAGGCGTGGCGCTGATGGGCATCGGACGTGCACATGGCTTTGCCGACGGGTGGGTGGCCGGCAGCATCATCACCGGCGCCTACTTCGGCGACAAGCTCTCGCCGCTGTCGGACACCACGGTGCTGGCCTCGAGCGTGTCGGGCACGCCGCTGTTCGCCCACATACGCTACATGATGCAAACCACCATGCCCACGTTCGGCCTGTCGCTGCTCATCTTCGCCGTGGCGGGCCTGCTGATGGAGGTGCCCGAGCACAGCAGCGTGGCCTTCATGCACGAACTGAAGGACACCTTCTGCATATCGCCGTGGCTGCTGCTGGTGCCGGTGCTGACGGGGCTGATGATTGCGCGCCGCTGGCCGGCCATGGTGGTGCTTTTCATGGCGGCACTGATGGCGGCGGTGGTGGCTGCGGTGTGGCAACCCACGCTGGTGGCACAGATCGGTGGCCGGCAGGAAGCGGGGCTGATGGCTTCGTATGAGGGGGTGATGAAGGTGATCTATGCACCCACACAGCTGCAAACGGGCACGCCGATGCTGGACCAGCTGGTGCACACGGGCGGCATGGCGGGCATGATGCCCACGGTGTGGCTGATTATCTGCGCGCAAGTGTTCGGCGGGGCGGTCACAGCCACGGGGGCGCTGCGCGACCTGATGGGCCTGGTGCTCAAGGCGGTGCGCGGCACGGCCTCGTTGGTGGGCAGCACGGTGCTGTCGGGCCTGTTCTGCAACGTGGCCATGGCCGACCAGTACCTGTCCATCATTCTGACCAGCTCGCTGTTCAAGGATGCCTACCGCGAGCGGGGCTATGAGTCGCGACTGCTGAGCCGCACCTGCGAGGACGGCGCCACGGTGACATCGGTGCTGGTGCCCTGGAACACGTGCGGCCTGGTGCAGAGCACGGTGCTGGGAGTGGCCACGCTGACCTATCTGCCCTACTGCTTCTTCAACCTGCTATCGCCCGTGGCCAGCGTGATTGTGGCGGCCATGGGATGGGGAATACGACGGACGAAAGAATGACGGTGAGGAACCACGAATGCGAATGACACTCGTGGCCGAAGGGTAATTGGAACGCATTGGCGCAGCATGCCGCAGCAATTCGTGGTGCCCTTCCGGCCGTACCGCTGTCTCAGCGGCTGAGGTGTTTCCTGCCGCCCTGAACCACGACCGCGTGCCGTGCGGGTTGCCGTTGGTCTATCCGCCGTCCGCTCAGGTCGTATGCCGGTCCGTGGTGGCCGTCGGTGGCGGCGGCGGGGGCAGCGTTCACGCCATCGTGAGTCTGGTCCTCGTGAAACTGCCAGTCATCGAAGTCGAACAACTGTTGCCCAGAACCGGCGAAGGTGAAGTAGATGTCGTGTACGCCTGTGAGTTTCTGCACCAATTCGGCCTCAAACTGAGCCCACTCGCCACCCGTGTCCGTGACGGTGATGCGGCCTATGACGCGCCCGGCCTTGCTGTCGCGCCGAATGATGAGGTTGCCCTTCTGCCGGGCGGCAATGGTAGCCGTGAAGGCCTTGGCACCCGCGGTGCCGAAATCGACGTTGCGCACCTGTATGTGGCCGGCACTGCTGATGTTGGTCACGTAGCAGCGGCGATAGTCGCCCACGCACAGCACACCCTGGCTCTGAGCAATGGTCTCGGCCTGTTGCAGTTGGTAGGGGTTGAGCGGCTGCAGCGGCTGCACGCCATCGGTGGTGAAGGGGATGAAGGGGATGGAGCCATCGTCACCGCGTGTGAATTCCTCGATGCAAGTGGCGCGCTTGAAGCCACCGCCGCCGGGCAAGCGCCCGTTGTGGTAGAACATGTAATGGTGCCCGCGGAACTCTACGCTTCCGCCGTGGATGGTGAAGCTGTTATCGGCCTGCCCCATCACTTTGCCTTGATAGGTCCAGGGGCCGCTAATCTTCTCGGCGGTGCTGTAGGCCCAGAATTCGGGCACACCGCCGGCCGCGTATTCAAGATAGTACTTGCCATCGCGCTTGTATAGCCACGAGGCCTCCTCGAAGTTGGTCTTGGGATTGCCGTTGTCGTCGTAGCCCTTATAGGGGCCGAAGGCGGCCTCGTCCTTCACGTTGACCTCGGTTTCGCCGCCGACGATGGCAGTCATGTTCCTGTTGAGGCGGGCATACCACAGATTGTTGTTGCCGTAGAAGAGGTAGGCCTGGCCGTTGTCGTCGATAAACACGGTGGGGTCTATCTTGAACCAGCCCTGCACAAGGGGCTTGCGGATGGGGTCGTGATAAGGCCCGGCGGGGTGGTCGGCCACGGCCACGCCGATGCCTGGGTAGGCCTGGCCCTTGATGGTGGCGGTAACATACCAGTACCATTTACCGTTGCGCTCGATGCACTGGCTGGCCCAGCAGTCGTTGTCCTGCTTGGCCCAGGCGGCAAAGGTGGCCGAGGTGAGGGGCGTGCCGCGGTAGGTCCAGTTGACCATGTCGGTGGTGCTGTACAGCAGCCAATCCTTCATGGTAAAGTAGCCGTTGAGTGTCTGATCCTCGTCGTGGTCCACGAAGAGGTATAGCGTATCGCCGTGCACGTAGGGTGCAGGGTCGGGGGTATAGCGGTCGCAGATGACGGGATTCTGCGCCCACGCGCCCGTTGCGTGCAGCGCGCAACAGGCGGCCAGCACGAGGGCTTTGATGGAGGGGTTAGGAGTCATGGTCGAAATGTGATTAGGTTTGACAGCGCAAAGATAGGCAAAAACGGCGTTCGGCACGGCCGCGGCCTTTGGCTTTTTCTGCCCCGCCCGTCTCAATTCATCGCGCGCTCGTCTCAGGCACACCATTTTGTTAAAGGCTGTTAAATTACACGCCCGCGTGCGCGAACATATATATAAATTGACTAACTTGCGCCCCAAACCAGCCGAGGGGTGCTCTGCATGCGCCCCAGACAGGTGTGAAGGGAGGTGCAGCCACCGCCACTGCCGGGCAGGAAGCCGGCCCTACCCCACAGCCTAATACGAGCGTTTACTACACACTATTTCTAACCCATTCTAAAAAAGGAGGCTAACGATGAAGAAATTGTACCTTTTCTTTGCACTGTTGCTGGGCCTCACGGCCAGCAGCACCCTTTCGGCTCAGGAGGAATTCACCAAGCTGAAGACCATCCAGATTGGCGAAGCCGTGGCCGAGGTCGAGCCCGACACATGGTACTTCATGTACCAGGGCCGCAACGTGGACCAGAATGCCGGCACCTATGAATTCGTCCGTGCAGGCAGTCTGCCCGAAAGCGGCCAAGGCGGCGTGCTGACGGACCGCGGCATTGGCCAGCAAATATTCAAGATGAACGTGAACAACGTGATCGATCCGCAGCCGGCCGCCGACTATGCAGCCTACGTTGTGAAGTTCCTGCCCGTGGACGGCAAGGAAGGCGCCTACAACATCCAGTTCGGCACCGGACGCTACATGACACCGCCCACCGGCACCAACAACGGCAGCACCTTCACCACCGCCGAGAGCATCTACGATGCCGGCGAGTTCAACATTTACAACATCGACCCCGAAGACCCCGGCTGCATGGGCTTCAACGTGTATGAGTATGCCGGCCGCATCGACAACAACGGCACCGACCACAACGTGGTGGTATGGGGCAGCGGCAAGCACGAGGCCATCGAGACCACCAACAGCATCTGGAGTGTGCACGAGGTTGTTTGGGGCGAAGGCGACGAGTATGAGATTGCCATGAGCGACCTCTCGGCCACTGCCGACGAGTATGAGACCCGCCTGGACGCTCAGGAATGGCCCTGCGGCGACGGCATCGGCGAATACAACGAAGAGAAGCTGAAGGCTTTCATGGCAGCCATTGAGGCCGCCCGCGCAGCCGACACCCCGGGTGAAGAACTGCCCATCGAGGAACTGGCACGCCTGAAACAAGCCATCATCGACAGCTTTGAAGCACTGCAGGCATCGAAAGTGCCCTACTTCCTGGCCGACGGCTACTACCGCATCCGCAGCGCAATGCTCTATACCAACGACGTGCCCACCGGCGAGAACGACGAGGACGGCAACCCCATCACCGAAGCTGCCAACCTGTACAAGTACATGTACAGCACCATTTCGGGCGGCAAGATTGTGGCTCGATGGAACACACCCGACGACCTGGACACCGATTGCCCCTCGCTGTGGAAAATCACGAAGAGCGGCGACAACTATGACATCGTGAGCTGCGCTACCGACGCACGCTTCAAGAACGTGGTCACAAGCACCGCCGTGGAGATGAGCACTGACAGCGAGAACCTCATGGCACTGGAACACGTGGCCAATGTTGACGAGGAAAGCTACGTGCACATCCGCGTGGCTACGCAGGAAGCCAACCGCCGCTTCTACCTGCACCAAGACGGGCACAACGGCGGCAACGGCGTGCAGGGCAACATCGTGGGCTGGGAGAACACCTTTGCCAACGGCAGCCCAGGCGCCAGCGAGTGGGTGTTCGAGCCTGTGAGCGATGAGGATGCAGCCACCATCATCGAGGGCTATGCACCCATCAAGGACCACGACCTTATGGTGGACAACTACAAGACCATGAAGGCTGACGCCCTGGCCAAGCTCGAAGTGGCCAAGGACATCAGCGTGAACACCTACGACGACCAGCCGCTCATCACCGACGCGGCACAGCTCAGCTCGCCATGGACCGAGCCCTCTGAGGGCAGCATCGAGGCCCTGCTGGACGGCGACGCCACCACCTTCTGGCACAGCAACTGGAGCGACGGCACAGTGGAACAGCACAAGCACTACCTACAGGTGGCTCTGAACGATGCCACACACCAGCTGGTGGCCATGCGCTTCACACGCCGTCCCGTGGCCAGCGACCACATCACGCGCTGGGGCGTATTCGGCAGCGACAACCCCGAAGCAGCCGACGAGGAATGGACCGAGCTGACCAGCATCAGCACGCCCTACACCAACAACACCGAAACGCTGACCAGCAACCTGTTCGACATCCAGGGCAAGCAGTACCTGCGCTTCTATGCCGACGCCACCACCAACAACCGTGGCTACTGGCACATCAGCGAGTTCCAGCTCTACCCCGGCGAGGTGATTAACCCGGCCACCAGCCAATACAATGTAATGGGCACCCTGGCCACTAACCTGGAGCAGGTGATCAAGGCACAGGAGGGCATCGAGGAGGCCGACCTGAGCCCCGAGAACTACATGGAGCTGAAGCAAGCCTACGACGACTTCATTGCCAAGTATGTGAACCCGGCAGACCTGCGCGCCCAGATTGACTCGGCCCTCGTGGCAACCGAAGGCATCGTGCCCGGCACGCAGCCCGGCTTCTGGGCCAGCGCCGACGTGGCCAACACGCTGAAAGCCACCGTGGCCACAGCCAAGGCCTACGACGAAGCAGGCGACTACACGCCCGCACAGAGCGAAGCCTACATCGAGACCCTCCGCACACAGCGCAACGCACTGATGCCTGCCGCCATCGGCATCCGCACCGACAAGTGGTACCGCATCCGCTTCGCCACCGAGGAGGAGTTTGAGAAGTACAACTGGGACAAGGTGGGCGGCAACGGCCAGACCGCTACCCGCGACGAGGTGGAATACATGCTGAGCGAACCGCTCTTCGGCAAATACGTGACCGCCGCCACCGTGGAGGGCTCGCAGCCCGTGAGCGGCATCACCCAGTATGAAATCATCCCGATGCAGGAGGTGGAAGAAGCCATGGTTGGCACGAACCTCTTCCTGGACGAACTGGAGGACGTGCACCAGGCTGACCTGGCCCTGTTCCGCTTCGTGGCTGTGGGCGACAGCGGCTACGTGCTGCAGAACAAGGGTTCCAACCTGTTCGTGAAGGCCGCCGGAACCTCTGGTGCCGTGACCCTCAGCGCACACCCGTCGCTCTTCAACGTGCGTGCCATCGGCTACGGCCTGAACGTGCTGGCCGCCAAGGCGCTGACCGACGGCGCTGCCCAGAGCTACCTGCACGGCCAGGTGGCACAGAACATCATGGTGACCTGGAACGTGGACTATCCCGGAAGCCGAAGCGGCCTGTTCCTTGAGGAAGCAGCCGACGTGGAAGCCGACTACACCGGTACCGACTTCAACCTGGGCATGCAGGAGGGCACCCTCGGCATGTACTGCTTCCCCGTGGACATCAAGGCTGCCAACGGCCTCTACAGCATAGCCAAGATTGAAGGCACCGACGTAACTCTGGCTCCGCTGACAGAGGTGCCCGCCGGACATCCCTTCATCTGCATCAACGGCGACCTGGAGGCCTATGCACCCGAGGATGCCGACTTCATCGAGCCCGTACAGCTGAGCCACGGCTACACCTTCAACACCACACCCGACACCCTCAGCGTGTTCAAGGGCACCTACAGCCCGGTCATCGTGGGCCAAGGCGCCATCATTCCCGAGGGCAACCAGCTGGTTGTGACGAAGCGCTCCAACACCACCGTGCAGGCTAACCGCGCCTACATCAGCGGCGCCGAGAAGTTCGATCCGGAGGCCACAGTGACCTTCACCATCGATGCCAACGGACAGGACGGCATCAACGCAGCACTGGCCACCGTGGCACACAGCAGCGAGCTGTACACCATCGACGGACGCCTCATCAAGCGTCACGCCAACCTGAACAGCCTGAAGAACATGCCTAAGGGCATCTATCTGCTGGGCGGCACGAAGGTGACCGTGAAGTAAGCACCCACACGGGGCGCACGCCCCCTACTATAAATAAGGAACAGCGCAATGCAGGACTTGGAGCTTGCATTGCGCTGCTTTTGTTGGTGTTTAGGGCAGGGAACAGGCAGGCATGCGGCCTCCGTAGCAAAAAAGTGCCCGCAAAGACACGGCCATTTAAATAAACTTCGTACCTTTGCCGCACCATTGATTATAACAGTAACAAGTAAAAGGGAATAGAACATGAAAAGACAACAACTGAACCCACTGCTGGTGGGCATGTTGGCCATGGCCGGATGGCTGTGCCAGGCCTGCGACGTGGAGAACCTGAGCGAGTCCCTGACCGAAGGCACAGTAGAAGAGTACGTGATTGCCGACAAGAACAGCGGCACGCTGCAGGTCAACGAGAAGTACGAGGCCTATGCGGCTATGTTCGACATCGCCGAAAACCCCTATCAAATCAAGACGATCGAATTCATGGCCGACGGCACCTACTACATCACCTTCGACACGCAGGCACCGACACAGACGGAACCCTACGAGGACTACTACGTGAAATGCCAGGTAGAGGGCCGGCAGCTGCGCGTGCCACTGCGCACCGGACACAACACCACCCGCCAGCGCATCTACAACATACCTACGACCGGCATCTACACCTATGAAAACGGACGCTACGTGATGATGGATATACGAGGGGAAATGCAGGGTCCAAACCTGATTATTACCTTGCACGACAAGATTGAAACCTATGGAGCCACACGGCGCACGCCCAAGACAGCCGACGCACTGACCAGTCGCCTGTGCCACACCTGGAAGCTGAGCGATGTGCTGCTGAAGCTGTACCGGATGGACAATGGCAAGCAGAGCCTCATCACCACCTACCACATGACTGAAGAGGAAGTGCGCGACAACTGCATCGATACATTCGTATTCTCTAAGTACGGCTCCTTCTACCGCTACAAAGACGGCGCCGAGAACGGAATCGGGGCATGGCACTGGAACGACGTGATCGAGCAGCAACTGCGCTACCAGTTCACCTACTTCAGCGAATACGACGACACCCCCGTGGTGGGAAGCAACGACCTGACTGTGTATTTCTCTGGCAACCGCCTGTACCTGACGGAGTGGTGCGAGGCTCTGGACGAGAACGACTGGGGCGACGACGAGAAGGAACACATCAACCTGAAAGCACTGCTGCTGTACCGTCTTGAGGTGAAAGGCAACTGATGTGCGCAACACAAACCAACCACTTAAACAACGAGGAATATGACAAAGAGATACCTTCTGGCCATCCTGCTCGCGGCAGGCATGACCACCACTATAAGCGCACAGGACGACACCACCGAGTCGATAGCTGCCATCCGCCAGGAACTGGAACAGCTCAAGGCACAGCGACGTGCCGACAGCCTCAACACGGCCACACAGGCCCGCGACGAACGCATCTGGCGCAAGTCGGCACCATGGATACTGATGTACGGCACGCAATCCATCGACGACGGCATCGTCCGCTTCAAGAGCGGCACCTCCATCGGCCTGGCCAAGCGCCGCACCTACTTTCTGCACAACAAGGCCATAGCCGGCATGGTGAAGTTCGGTCTGGACGTGGGCTGGACGGAACTCAGCGTAACACGCTATGCCAAGGGCAAGGGCCTGTCGATGAAAGGGCTGATGAGCAGCGCCATGGGCAACGTGACCGACGGCAACTACGCCACGATGGACGACTACTTTGATGCTGCCAGCAAGAGCGCCCTTGACGCCAGCGACGAACGCGATGCCGAGATGGATGACATACTGAACCGCCTGGACGTGGGCAAGTTCCAGATCTCGGGCGGATTTGCCATCGGCCCCAGCATACACGTGGTGCCCTTCTACGCGCTGAACAAGAAGGGACTGGACCGCATCAAGGTGGGTGCTTACTTCCACTACGTGCCGACGTTCACCGCACTGGTCTTCACCGGCAGCGACGAGGACACCAGCATCAGCGGCGGCTACATGGGGCAATGGCGCTACGGCTTCAACCTGCGCTACGGCCGCTTCGGCATCGGCGTGGAGCACCAGTGGGGCTCGGGCACCTTGAAGCGCTTTAACACCGAAAGCGACGACAAGGACAGCGATGCCTCGCCCGTTGGCGACAAAGTGCACTACAACACTTCGGCCACCCGCTTCTACATCGGCGTGAAATTCTGAACCACACGGCCCAAACGCCGTACACAGGGGGCATACCGCCACACGCGCGGTATGCCCCCGCTGCATTCTGCCCGGCCGCATTCAGTGCCCACCAACTCCCATCGCACGAAAGAAAAGCGGGCTTTCCTTTGGCATTACAGCGGTTTGCACTATCTTTGCAGCGCAAAAACCGAAATCAACAACGATGAAACACCTACTCTCTGTCCTTTTCAGCCTGCTGGCACTGTGCCACGCACAGGCACAGGAATCCTACAGCGGTACACTCGTGGCCGACGAAGGTGCGTGGTGCTGGTTTGCCGACCCGCGCGCCCTGCATTACGAGAACCAGGCCGGTACCATCAATGCCACCTACATCGGCTATATCGATGTGCACGGCAACGTGAAGGCCACGCAGTATGACTGGCTGACGAAGCGCAAGACCGACGTGCTGGTGCGCAGCTACTTCCAGCCCGACGACCACAACAACCCCACCTTCATCGTGCTGCCCGACGAGCGCGTGATGATCTTCTACACACGCCACACCGACGAGGCCAAAATCTGGTACCGCATCTCGCAGAAGCCGGGCGACATCACCGCCCTGGGCGAGGAGAAGTACCTGACCACGGCCAACAACACCACCTACCCGTCGCCCTTTATCCTGAGCGACGACCCCAACCACATCTACCTGTGTTGGCGCGGCATCAACTGGCACCCCACCATCGCACGCCTGACCATGCCCGATGCTCAGGACAACTGCCGCTTCGACTTCGGTCCGAAGCAAATCGTGCAGAGCACCGGCGCGCGCCCCTACGCCAAGTACCAAAGCAACGGCAAGGACAAGATCTACCTTGCCTACACCACCGGGCACCCCGACAACGAGCAGCCCGACTGGCTCTACTTCAACGTGATCGACATCAACCACGGCAACGGCCCCATCCTGCGCGACATCAAGGGCAACCAGCTCTCCGTCGTAGCCAACGGCGTGCACAACGTGAACAAGCAGAGCGCCTACGCCTCGGCACACCCCGCAGCCGTGGTGGACAACACCGCCAACATTCGCAACTGGGTGTGGCAGATTACGCTGGACCAGGACGAGCACCCCGTCATCGCCTACCCGCACATCGACAATGCCAAAACTACACATGTGTATTGGTATGCCCGCTGGACAGGCAGCGAGTGGCGCCGCACATGGGTGCAGTATGCCGGCCACGCCTTCCACCAGAACTGGAACCGCACCGAGCTCTGCTACAGCGGCGGCATGGCCGTGGACCCCGAGCACATCAACGACATGTACCTGAGCATCCCCACGAAGAACGGCCAGTATGACAAGGATGGCGTGTACGAGATATGGAAGTACACCATCGACGACGAGGGCAAAGTGGCCGGCATCGAACAGCTCACCCGCAACAGCACGAAGAACAACGTGCGCCCCTTCATCATCCCCGGCTCGAAGTACTCGCCCATGCGGCTGGCATGGATGAACGGCGATTACTATTACTGGATGGTGAACCGGAACTATCCGCAGGGCTACCCCACCAGCATACGCTGTGACTACGCATGGGAGGAGGAACTGACGCCCGAGGACGAGAACGAGCCCCGCACGGACTGCTGGTGCCTGGGCGTGAACAAGACGCTGTGCCTGGCCTTTGAGATGAACCCGAACCAATACGCCGGCTCCAAGCTCTTCGACCTGGGCAATATGACGTATGCCATCGATGCCAACAACTACCCCACCATCAGCATTGGCAACCAGACGTTCCGCAGCCAGAACCGCCTGCTCACCAGCGACAGCTGGGCCTACCTGAGCAACGGCACCAGCGGCGACAACCACCCCACGCCACTCACCACGTGGATGCTGGCACTGACGTATGACGGGCACACGCTGACCACCTACCGCAACGGCCTGGTGGATCAGGTCATCAGCACCGAGGACTTACAGGGCGGCACGGCCGAGGCCCACGGCGATGGCTACCCCCACACCCTGCTCTATCAAACCGACTACTACGCCTGCGCATCGCCCATCACCGTACAGCACTTGATGGCCGACCTCCAGGACAAGATGGAGGAGGAGCGCAAGGCCAAGCTGCCCACCGCCCTGCAAAACGGCAACTTCGAGGGCACCTACTCCGTGCAGACAAGCAGCGGCGTCAGTTCGGACCGCGCCATCTATGTGCCCGAAGGATGGACGGTGCAGCGCACCAATGCCGACCAGAACGACATCACCGCCCTGAAAAGCGGCGACCTCTACTTCGACCGCTTCTTCGGCGCGCTGGACAAGCCCGAAGCCAACGGCCAACAAACCTACTGGATTCGGCAGAACTGGGGCACACCCACGCTGACACTCTCGCAGGAGCTGCGGCTGCCGGCCGGCAAATATACCCTCAGCGCCCAGTTGTGGAAGAGCGGACTGGGCGGCGATGCCTTCGTGCGTGTCAGCACCGAAGGGGGACAAACCAGCCAGTCGCCCTCGCTCGAGAACAAGGCCGCCTGGCAAACCATCAGCATGGAGTTGCAGAGCGACGGCCAGGCCACGACCACCATCAGCCTGGTGGCCATGCACAACTCGGACGGCTCGGAGAAGATCATCGGCTGGGACAACATCGAGCTGACACGCGACCCCGAGACAGGCATAGACGCGGCCAAGCCCACAACACACCAAGCTGCCAACGCCTTGACATTCGACCTGAACGGACGGCGTTCGCCCCACCCCACCGCCCCTGGCATCTACGTAAGTCAGGGCCGAAAAGTAGCAATGAAATAAGAGAAGATGATAGTATGTATTGCTGAGAAGCCCTCGGTGGCACGCGACATTGCCAATATCCTGGGCGCCACGCGCGACTGCGGCGGCTACCTGGAGGGCAACGGCTACCAAGTGACTTGGACCTTCGGCCACCTGTGCGAGCTGAAGGAACCCGCCGAATACTCGCCCTTGTGGCGCACCTGGAGCCTGTCACAGCTGCCCATGATTCCGCAGCGTTTCGGCATCAAGCTGAAGGACGACAAGGGCATCGAGCGCCAGTTCGGCATCATCCAGCGCCTGATGCAGGCAGCCGACGGCATCATCAACTGCGGCGATGCCGGACAGGAGGGCGAACTCATACAGCGGTGGGTCATGCAAAAGGCCGGGGCCAAGTGCCCCGTGAAGCGGCTGTGGATCTCGTCGCTCACCGAGGAGTCCATCCGCGAGGGTTTCAACACACTGAAGGACCAGAGCGAGTACCAAAGCCTGTACGAAGCAGGGCTGTGCCGCGCCATTGGCGACTGGACGCTCGGCATGAATGCCACACGCCTGTACACGCTGAAGTATGGCAACAACAGCCAGCCCAACGGGCAACGCAAGCAGCCGCTCAGCATCGGACGTGTGCAGACCCCGACGCTGGCCCTCATCGTGAACCGCCAGCATGAAATAGACAACTTCAAGCCTGAGACCTACTGGGTGCTGACCACCCTGTACAAGGGCGCCACCTTCAGCGCCGTAATGGAAGAGGGCGACCGCGGCTTCAAGAGCCAGGACGAAGGCGAGGCCGCCCTGGCCGCCATCAGCGAGTTGCCCTTCACTGTGGTGGGCGTAGAGAAGAAAGCGGGCAAGGAAGCCCCGCCCCGACTCTTCGACCTGACATCCCTCCAGGTGGAATGCAACAAGAAGTATGGCTACTCGGCCGACCAGACGCTTCAACTCATCCAAAGTCTTTATGAGAAGAAGGTGGCCACCTATCCCCGCGTGGACACCACCTTCCTGAGCGACGACATCTACCCCAAGTGCCCGCAGATCCTGGGCGGGCTGGTGCCTTACGCACACTTTATCCAGCCGCTTGCCGGCAAGACCCTGCGCAAGGACAAGAAATACTTCGACACCACGAAAGTCACCGACCACCATGCCATCATCCCCACCGGCGTCAACCCCGCCTCGGTGCCCATGACCGACATGGAGAAGCGCGTGTTCGACCTTATTGCACGCCGCTTCATCGGCATCTTCTACCCCGACCTGAAGTTCCAGCAGACCACCGTCACGGGCGAAGTGCGCCGCGAAGGGCTGCACATTGCCACCTTCGACGATGCCATTCCCTTCCGCGCCACCGGCAAAGTCATCACCGACCCCGCCTGGCAGGTACTGTGGCCACAAAAGAGCAAGCCCGCTGCCGATGCCACCCCCACCAATGCATCCGCAGCCCCCACCAATGCCCCCGCCGCACCCGCCAATGCATCTGCCGATGCCACCCCCGCCCCCGAAGGCACCCCCACCCCTGAA
>JAFXQT010000061.1 GCA_017526905.1 Bacteroidaceae bacterium
GGCTGTTTCAGACCCGATGAAGGTCTTTTGCGAATATTTGATGCTCGTCGTAGAAAAATCTGTCTGGTCAGTATTGAAACTCAGATTATCTACTTCAGAGCAAATGTTTAACCTAAACGCTACTTTTTAAAGTGGGCTCAGTTCATTTTTTATTGCAGTGGCGACGCCCTCATAGATCGCAACAAGTTATTCTTTTACGGTTGCTGAGAACGGATCAGCCGCAGAACCGCAGCTGCCAGCACGATGCCCAGCAGCACGCCTATCGCATCGGCCAAGAAATCGGCCCATTCACCCGCGCGAGTCGTGGTGCATGTTGCTTGCAGCAGCTCCATCAGCCCACCAAACAACGCAGGCATCACACCGCCACAAACCAACAATCTCCACCAAGAGTAAGCTGGCAGCGAAGCTGGCAGCGCATGCCCTGGCTGGCGATGTGCATGGGCATACTCCAACCATATCACCAAGGTGAGCACGGCATACATAAGGAAATGGCCCCACTTGTCATAGAACGGAACATCCGTGATGGGCTCCGGCAACGCAAGCGGATACAGGCTCAACACCACAATGGCAGACACCATTATGAGGCTCACGGCATAACGTTTCCACCATCTTAAACGACAAATTGCAAGCATTCTCATTGTTTTTCTTTGATTCCGTGGCAAAATTAGCCAATTTATTTATACCTTCGCGCCCAAATAGGCAAAAAATCAAGCAAAAGCAATACAGCATGAACGAAAGAGCCAAATTCAGCAGCAAGTTAGGCCTCATCCTGGCATCGGCAGGCTCGGCTGTCGGTCTGGGCAACGTGTGGCGATTCCCAACTGAGGTGGGAGAGAACGGCGGTGCGGCCTTCATTCTGATCTATATCCTGTGTGTCATCGTTCTGGGCCTGTCGGTCATGACTTCCGAGTTCCTCATAGGGCGCCATACGCACGCCAACACGTTCGATGCCTACAAGCAGCTTGCCCCCCGCTCAGGATGGGTGTTCCAAGGTTTCCTCGGCGTGTTCACGGCATGGTTCATCCTATGCTACTACTGCGTCGTAACGGGCTGGACACTAAAATATCTGGTCGATGCCCTCACAGGCAGCATCGGGAGCATCACCGACTCGGCTGCCTATTTCCAAGCCTTCACCTCCTCGCCCTGGCTGCCGTTGGCATTCATGGCAGTCACCCTCGTCATGACACATTGGGTCATCGTGCGTGGAGTGCAGGACGGCATCGAAAAGTATTCCAAGATTCTGATGCCTGTGTTGCTGCTCATTATTGCCGTGCCGGTGATCTGCTCCTTCTCCATGCCCGGATCGAAGGAAGGCCTAAGGTTCCTGCTACGGCCCGACTTCTCGAAGATCAATTCGGATGTAATACTGAGCGCCATGGGGCAGGCCTTTTTCTCGCTCAGCCTGGCCATGGGCTGCCTATGTACCTATGCCTCCTATTTCGGCGACGATGCCAAACTGATGAAGACAGCTGGCAGCGTGGCCGCCATTGACACAACCGTGGCTGTGATGAGCGGTTTCATCATTTTCCCCGCCGTGTTTTCAGTTTCGGAAGTGGCCCCTGATGCGGGTCCAGGCCTGGTATTCATCACCCTGCCCAATGTATTCCAAATGGCTTTCTCCTCAGTGCCTTGGCTGGGGTGGATATTCTCCGTGATGTTCTATCTGCTGTTGTTGCTGGCCGCACTCACCTCGATGATTTCCATTCACGAGCCCGTGACCGCCTTCCTGCACGAACACTACCACCTGCGGCGCAGCACAGCGGCAGTCATCGTCACCGCCGTAGCCATGTTGTTTGGCGTGCTCTGCTCGCTCAGCTTCGGCGTGCTTAATCACGTACGGCCGCTCATGGACATGACATTCTTTGATTTCTTCGACTTCATCTCAGCCAAGATATTCCTTCCTGTGGGCGGCATCATCATCTCGCTCTTCGTGGGCTGGAAGCTGGACCGCAGTTTGGTAATTGAAGAGATAACCAACCATGGCACCCTCCACATTCCCGTGTGGCTCGTGCGCGCGTACCTATTTATATTGAAGTGGATAGCCCCGCTTGCCATAGGACTCATCTTCATCAACGAGTTGGCATTGCTTTAAGGCCCCCCTGTGGTCCCCCGGCGGGGGACACTCGTTTGAGCCACAGTAACCTTTATTTTTCACTTTTCACTCTTTCACTTTTCACTCTTTCTTATGTCCGACCGCGGAAACTTTGCAAGCAAAATAGGCATTATCCTGGCCACCGCCGGCTCAGCCGTCGGCCTGGGAAACATTTGGCGTTTTCCTGTTGAGACAGGCAGTCATGGAGGTGCCGCCTTTATCCTCATTTATCTGGCCTGTGTTTGCATCCTGGGCATCCCCATGATGACTGCAGAATTCATCTTAGGCCGCCGCACCCACTCCAATATCGCCACAGCCTACCAGCAACTGGCCCCACGCCAGCCATGGTATCTCACGGGCTATGCCGGCATGCTGTGCGTAACCCTTATACTCAGCTATTATTCCGTCGTGGCCGGCTGGACATTAAAGTACGCCATGAGTGCGCTGCTCACCGAGATGAGCAGTGTGACCGACACCGAAGCCTACTTCAACGACTTCTCGTCGTCCGTTTGGGCCCCTATAGCCTATACGGTTTCCTTCCTGCTCATCACACATGTCATCATAGAGCGGGGCATCGAACGCGGCATCGAACGCTTCTCCAAAATCATGATGCCGCTGCTGCTGCTCATCATGGTTGTCTTGGTGGTGGGTGCCTTGTCCATGCCCGGCGCCAAAGAAGGTCTCACTTTCCTGCTGCGCCCGGACTTTTCCAAGCTCTCGCCCGATGTTATACTCTCTGCCTTAGGGCAGGCATTTTTCTCGCTCAGCCTGGCCATTGGATGTCTGAGCACCTATGCCTCCTACTTTAAGAACGATGTCAACCTAAGCCGAACAGCCCTTTCGGTAGTGAGTCTGGACACGCTTGTTGCCATCATGAGTGGATTCATCATCTTCCCCGCCGTGTTTTCTGTTGCAGGTGTGGCTCCCGATGCAGGTCCCGGCCTGGTGTTCATCACCTTGCCCAACATCTTCAGTACCGTGTTTGCCAGCATGCCCATGCTTGGCTATATCTTCTCGCTGATGTTCTACGTGCTGCTGGTCTTAGCTGCACTTACCAGTACCATCTCCATGCACGAAGAGGTAACGGCCTTTATTCACGAACGATACCAGCTGAGCCGTCGCCGTTCGGCAGGTATCATGACCTCTGTTTGCATCATATTGGGCATCCTGTGCTGCCTCAGCTACAGCAGCCTACGTGACTTTAAGCCCTTCTTCGGCATGGGCTTCTTCGATGCCTTCAACTATCTAACAGCTAAGTTCATCATGCCGTTAAGCGGCATTGTACTGTGCCTGTTCGTGGGTTGGCGCATGGGCCGCCGTAACGTGCGCGAAGAACTCAGCAATCATGGCGCGCTGCACATTCCTGATTGGATGTGCGGCACCTTCATCTTCTTCCTCAGGTGGATAGCTCCCCTGTCCATTGCCCTTATTTTCATTAACGAATTAGGATTGTTCTGACCGCCATGGACTTTCATCCTTCCGACCGCCGTGCTCTCATTATCGTCTTCTTCCTCTTCATAGGCATCTGGAGCAGTATCCTCCTGTATGACCATTTCATAGGAAACAACGCAGGCACCACCCTTGCTGAAGCTACTGCCATCGACTCCATCGAAACTCAGCTCGGGCACAACAGCGAAGGGCAGCCCTACAGGCACGACAACAGGCGGGGCAACGATGCTCCACAGCACGGCATGAACGATGAAAAGGCCTATTTTGCACAGCCGACACAGGTGGCAGAAACCTTCCCCTTTGATCCCAACACCGCCGACTCCACCACCCTGCTCCGTTTGGGGTTGCCCGCATGGATGGTGCGCAACATCTACAAATACCGCGCCAAGGGCGGCCGCTACCACGAAGCCGACGACTTCAAACGCACCTATGGCATGACGGGCGAGCTGTGGAAACGCATCGGCCCCATGATTCGCATCGGCGATGACTACCGGCTCCTGGCTGTTGAGGGCCACACCCGCACCACAAAAAAGGACGACAACGACAGTAGCCGCAGCATGGACGGGGCTGCGCGCCAACGCTTTCCAGAGAAATTCAAGGAGCCCGTTCGCCTGGACCTGAACCGAACCGACACCAACGAGTTGCGGCGTATTCCCGGCATCGGTCCTGTCTATGCGCGGCGCATCGTCCGCTACCGCGAGCAGCTTGGAGGGTTCACGTCACTTGCTCAGCTGGCCGAGATTCCCGACCTGCCTGAAGGCATAGAACAATGGTTCAGCGCACCTGCCTCTGGAGTCCGGACCATCAATGTGAACAAAGCAGACTTCAAGACGCTGCGCCGCCACCCTTACATGAATTATATGAAGGCTGCGGCTATAGCCAACCAACGCCGGCAGAATGGCCCCCTCAAAAGCATCGACGACTTGCGAAGGATGCCCGAGTTCACAGCGGACGACCTTCAGCGCCTGGCACCCTACCTTAGTTTCTGACAGTTAATTTATCGGGACACGCCGTCACCATTGAATGGGGGTTATTCCATGCTGACTCAGATAGTCATTACAAAGCTGAAAGTGGTGGTTGCCGAAGAAACCGCGGTGGGCGGAAAGCGGCGACGGGTGAGGCGAAGTGAGCACCAAATGGCGTTGAGCATCGATGAATGAAGCCTTGCGCCCAGCGTAGGCTCCCCACAACAGAAACACCAAGTGCTCACGTTGGGTGGCCAACGCACGAATGGCTGCATCGGTAAATTGCTCCCAGCCATGATTCTGATGCGAACCAGCCTGGCCACGACGCACCGTGAGGGTCGCGTTGAGCAGCAAGACGCCCTGTTCAGCCCACCGAGTCAGGTTGCCGGATGCAGGTGGCACCGTGCCCAATTCGCTTTGTATCTCAGCATAGATGTTGCGCAAGGACGGTGGAAGCGGCACGCCATCGTTCACTGAGAAGCACAACCCGTGGGCTTGGCCTGGCTCATGATAGGGATCCTGTCCCAGTAGCACGACCTTGACCTGATGAAACGGGGTGGTGTCGAAGGCATTGAAAATCTTGCTGCCCGGAGGGAAACAGGGGCCAGTGGCGTATTCCTGACGAACAAAGGCCACTAACTGCTGAAAGTATGGCTGTTCAAACTCCGTGGCCAGCTGTTGGTGCCAGCTCTCGTCTATTTTTACGTTCATTTTTGCGTTTTGCGATTAGCGTATAAGGCTTAGCGTTTAGGGTTATGCCTAACGAGCCCTTTATTTCACCAGTACCTTACGGCCGTTCATGATATAAACACCCTTCTTGGATTGAAGATTGAAGATTGGAGATTGAACGCGTCGTCCGCTGAGATCATAGATTACTTCATCTTCCATCCTCCATCTTCCATCTTCCATCTCCGCGATGCCAACAGCGGTGGTGTTGCCGCCGTAATAGTACAGACGGAAGCGGTCGAACATCGTCCAGTAGGCACCGGGAGCGCTGGTGCATTTGATACCCACCCTCAAGCTGCCGGGCTTGGTCTGGTTCGCCGTAACGCTGCTTTCATACAGTCCCTTGGCGAAGTATGCAGCGGCACTGGCCATGTTGTCAGGGATATAGGTGTCATCGCTGAGCCACTTCGATCCGCTGTGCGGCGAATCCTTCTGTCGACCTTCGCAGATGTGCTTCACCGTGGCACTGGTCGAGCCGATGTAGAGGGATGAAGTGACCTTGGCCGTGCCTTTGAGGAAAGGCTGCAGCACGGCGTCGTAGGCTCCGGGACGCTGGAAAGCATCGGCCGTAAGCTTATATGTGCCAGCAGGCATGTTCTTCAGTGTCTGGTAGAAGTTGAAGGTCTTCTCGAAGAACTCCGCCGTCTGATAACTGTAACCCGGTGTCTGGTTCGTGGTCCAACCTGTGGTGGCATCGGTGTCGAAGTCGGGGTTCTGCAGCATATAGGTGAGGTCGAAGGGCTGCTCTTCATTGCTGACCGTGACGCCACTCAGGAAAGCGAGGCCGGCTGCGCGGGCTTGCTCCGTCAAAGTACTCAGTTCGGATGTCGAATTGCTGGCCTTGCCCTGCGTCAGGATTTCGTCGAGCGTAGTGGTGAGTGTGTTGTCAACGCCCTCTACATCCTCAGTGTGCGGTGTCTCGGCCGTCTTGCGGATCTGTGCCACGAGCGTCTCTAATTCCTTACGCGACACATCAACGGCACCGCTCTCGAAGGCAGCGGCTTCCTCGGCTGTGAGAATAAGCCAACGCATCGTCGTGGCACCCTTCGCGATGCTCCAAGCCGTGGTGCCCGTCTTGCCGTCGGCGTTGGCCACAAGTGTGGGTGGGTTGGCCGAGCTCTCAGGATGAATAATATAGTAGCCGCGATGTTTGGCGGCACCCTTTCCTGCGCTCACATCCACGCGACCACGCATCAGATGGAAATTGTCGGCCGAGGTGGGTTTGGCGTGACCGGCAGTCTTGACGCCGCTGGCATAGGTCATGTAATAACCTGTGGCGGCGTTCTTCAGCTGATAGTACTGGTTACCGGGGGTGAAGCTGAGATACCATGCAGCATGGTCGTCGACCGCAGCCTCTTCAGCACTCATCGTCTTCCACTGCAACGTATGGGATGCGGTCTCCACGAGATACGAGTTGTTGAGTCCGCGCTCGGGGTCTTCATTCTTCAAATAGTATTTCACGCCGTCTTCGTGGTTGAACGAATAGTATGGCAACGCATAACCGATTGCGCCAGAGCCGGGCAGACCGTCCTCGTTCAGTGCCTGAGCAAGAATGCCCATCATGCAGTAGAGGTTGTCGTTATGCGTGTCCTCGTGCGCGCCGTTGCAACCGTAGGGCCACAGGTGCATGTCATCGCCGGTGATGACGGCTGTAGTACTATTGTCCCAGAAGCGTACGGCCTCGGTCACGCGGTCGCCCAACCAGTCACCCCGGTTGCCTCCCGAGCGCATCTCGCCGTCCCACCAGATGCCGTGCGTACCCACACCGATGCCGTGGAATGCCTCGTGCATGATGGTACCGGGCTGCTGATAGCTGGAGCTCTCACCTACACGCATCCAGCCGCCGTAGCTGCAGTCGGCAGTCGGTGTGCCGGGGCTGTAGTTCACAGTGATGCCGAAGCCATGGATGCTGGTCAGGTTGTTCCAATAGTAGTCCATGGAGAGGTCGATGGCGTAGTTGATGCGGTCGTTGGTGGCCTGATCGCCGCCGTTGTTGTACGAATGACCAACCGTACCCTTGGGCACAGTGGCGAATTTGATCACGTCGCCATAGCCCACGGCATAGTTCTTGGTGATGGCGTAAGCACGCATGTAGTACATCGTGCCCGGCTTCAGGTCGCGCAGCCAGTAAATCTTGCCGGCTTGGTTCAAGTATTCGGTGGTGCGGTTGTCCGTCACCTTCGGATCCGGATTCTCGCTCCAGCAGAATCCCTCTTCCAAGATATTCGATCCGCTCACGGTGCTTCGTCCGAAAGCCCATGTGCAGCCCTTGATGAAGCGCTTGTCCGTGGTCACCTTGGGCACTGTGCCCGTGCCGTTGTCAATACGGAAAGCGAATGCGGCATCGTCTAATGCCAGGATGGCAGCCTCGGCTTGCGCGTCGGTCGTGGCACTGTTGTCATAGATGCCTTGTGCCTGCGCGATTCCTTGCAGATAGGTGTCCTTGTTGGCGGCTGAAGAGCCGGTCACCTCGTCGTTGGCCTTCTGAATAGCGGCAGCCAAGCGTGCAAACACTTCTGCCGATGCAGCGGCATCGTTATAGGCCGTTTCCAGGGCGGTAGCGGCTGCAGCTTGAGCTTCGACGGATGAACCTTCGAGCGCGGCTTTAGCGGCATTGATGGCGGTCTGCAAAGCCTGAAGCGCCGTGCTGTTCATGCGCTGAGCGGCCAAGGTTTCAGACTTGGCGATGAGTGCGGTGAAGGCAGCCGTCACCTCATCAGCGTTGTCACCGATGAATTCCAGTCGGAAGTTGTCACATGAAATCCAGTTGCCTTGAGCATTCTTGGCTTCGAAGCCGATCTCCAGTTCGTCGCTCACCAGCGTGAAGGTCAGCGTGTATTCACCCCGGACGTTCACGGGTTCCTGATTCAGGCCTGCGAAGATCCAGGCGCCTGTCTGCTTGACATTCGGCGAGTCCTCTTGAATGTTCTGCGCGGCTGCTTTCAGACGGTAGCGTCCCGGTGCCAAATCAGTCAATGTCTGACTGATACGTGCATCGCCTACGGCTCCGCCGCGTCCCGTCCATTTCTCCACATAGTAGGAACCTTGCTTGATGTTGAACACATTATTGCCCTGAATACCCATTCCTCCTGTTGTCCAACCCGTCAAGTTACCCGTCTCGAAACTCGGGTTTTTAATGAGGCCAGTCACATCGAGCGGGTTCTGCTCCGATGCGTTGGCGCGGCGGAAGACGTCAATGGCGCTGAGCAGGTTCTGAACGGCTGTGACCTGCTCGCTGCCAGTGGCATTGGCATTGGCCACTACGTTCTGAGCGGCGGCTATGGCATCTTGGAGCTGTTCTAACTCGGCGGCCGAACTGCCAAGCGCTATGATTTCGGCTTGGGCACTGGCAATCGTGGCTTCAATCTCAGGCTTCAGGTTCTGCCCCACGAGTTTCAGGCGGAAGTTGTCGCAGGCGATCCAATTGCCCGATGCGTTCCTGGCCTCGAAACCGATGGTGATGACTCCAGACACATAAGTGAATGCCACGGTATATTGTCCGCGCACGGTTACCGTTGTCTTTTGGTTGCCTGCATAGATCCATGCGCCGGTCTGCGCGGCCGTTGGCGAATCCTCCTGAATATTCTGCGCCGCCACGGTCAGCTCGTAGTTGCCCGGCGGCATCCCTTGAATTTCCTGCGAGAGCGCGGCACTGCCCACGGCCCCGCCGCGGCCCGTCCATTTCTCCATATAGGTGTTGCCGGCTTTGATGTCGAACACGCTGTTGCCCTGAGCACTCATGTTCGTCTGCACCCAGCCCGTGGTGTTGTTCTCAAAGCTCGGGTTCTTGATGTACGACGTGTAGTCGGTTTGAGCAAAAAGTGATGTCATGCTGAAGAGCATGGCCAACACAATGAGTAAGCGTTTGTTCATGAGATGTAAATGATGATGTTTTTGTTCTTGCGGCTACAAAGGTAAGCATTTAAGCGTAAAGACTGAAACCATAAGCCAAAAACTTTTATAATATGCCATATTCTGCCACATTATCCTCATCATCATTTCTTGTATTTCGAAACGTGTCAGTCATGAAAGGCAGCAAATGCCTGCTTCACCGACTGTGTAAGTCTCACTGTCTTATTAAATAAGACACTAATCATAAACCATAAACACAGAAGGCTCCACTGTGATTGCGGAGCCTTCTGTGTTCATTGACCGGGCGCTGTGTCAGCGCGTGAGAATTTTGCTGGTGGTGCCGTCGGCATAGCGGACGATGGCAA
>JAFXQT010000062.1 GCA_017526905.1 Bacteroidaceae bacterium
ATTACCTCAAGTCGCATTGTGGGGTAAGGGGATGGTGGCTACATATTGATGTTGTGCTGTTGCTTTTTACTGAAAGCTGCTACTAACGACTCATAAATCTACCCTTAATCGTGTATTGGATGATAGTTGCGGATTTTAGGACTTTTCATTTTTCACTTTTCTTTTTTTCGCTATTCACTTTCCATTCTTCATTTTCTTTCCTATCTTTGCGCCCCGATAAGCACTCAGCCGCATGGATCAGCACTACAATCCCCAGATATACGCCCGCCTGCGCGCCCTTCTTGGGCAGCCGGATTTCGGCCTGTTGCGCAGCTACCTAGAGGGGCTCTCCAACGCACACTTCCGCACAGCCGGCTACCTGCTGGGCGAGCGGTTGCTTGCGGACGCAGCACCCGACACGTTCTGGCGCCTGATGCGCGAGCTGGTGCTGTGGCACCCCAAAGCCTTTGTGGGCACCCTTGCCAAGGCATCGGCCCTGCGGCTGCAAGCAGACACGCTGAGCCTGAACGATGCAGGCTTCGCGATGCTGGCCGATGCGCTGCAAGGCGATGGACACGTGATAGACCGCGAGAAGTTGCTGCTGCAATGGCTGCCTGCAGCCCGACAATACCAGAGCATGGAACGGCTGCTGGATGCCTTCGGCATGAGTACCACACGCCGCATTGATTTCCTGCTGCGCACCGAAGGGGTGGTGGCAGGCTTCGTGCTGCTGCGCACCCTACGCTTTGAGGAGCACGACCGAGCACTGCTCATCCATGCCTGTCACATGCTGATGCGGCGGGCCGACAGCCTCTCGTTCAACATAGCCAGCACGGTGCGCGCCTTCTTCGATCTTCATGAGGTGCGCGGCGTGTTCTCGCTGCAGATCGAGCCTTACGAGCTGTCGCGCCTGGACACAGACTTCGACACCTTCAGGCGTGTGGTCAGGAAGGTTTAGTCATTAGTCATTCATCATTCGTCATTAGTCATTCGTCATTAGTCATTCATCATTCGTCATTCGTCATTCATCATTCGTCATTCATCATTCATCCATGATCTATCCAAATACCTTTGAAGATAAAATAGGCATGACGGAAATCCGCCAGATGCTGAAACAACACTGCCTCAGCCCGCTCGGCCATGAACGGGTGGAGCAGATGGCGTTCCTTACCGATGCCAAACGCATACGCCAGCTGCACACCGAGGTGGGCGAGCTGGCCCGCCTGGAGGCCGAAACGGACGACTTCCCCACGCACGGTTTCTTCGACCTGCGCCCCATGCTGCGGCGCATCCGCGTGGAAGGACTCTACATGGAGGTGGAGGAGATGTGGGACCTGAAGCGGGCACTGGAGAACATAGCCGCCATAGTCCGTCTGTTGGACACCGACGAGCAGCCCTACCCCACCCTCAGCGCCATGGCAGGACAGGTGATGACGTTTCCGACCATCGTCAAGCGCGTGGAGGCCATCCTGGACAAATTCGGCCAGGTCAAGGACTCGGCATCGGCCGAGCTGGCACGCATCCGCGCCGAACTGGCACGCACCGAAGGCTCTATAGGGCGCATCCTAAGCGGACTGCTACGCGCCGCACAGCAGGAGGGGCTGGTGGCAGCCGATGTTGCCCCCACCATGCGCGACGGGCGTCTGGTTCTGCCCGTGGCACCTGCCATGAAACGCAAGATCAAGGGCATCGTGCACGATGAGTCGGCCACCGGCAAGACCGTGTTTATCGAACCGCAGGAGGTGGTCGAGGCCAACAACCGCATCCGCGAGCTGGAACATGACGAACGACGCGAGGTAATCCGCATCCTGCAGGAATTTACCACACAAGTGCGGCCGTTGGCGCCGCAGATGCTGGCGTCGCTGGAGTTCCTGGCCGATATCGATTTCATACGTGCCAAAGCCCATTTCGCACAACAGGTGGGCGCCTTCACCACCACCCAGCCGCAGATAGCCCCCCACCCACTCATCGACTGGACGCTGGCCATACACCCCCTGCTGCAACTCACCTTGGCACGCCACGGCAAGCGCGTGGTTCCGCTGGATGTGCAGCTGACGCGCCGCCAACGCATACTCATCATCTCCGGCCCCAACGCCGGCGGCAAGAGCATCTGCCTCAAAACGGTGGGGCTGCTGCAATACATGCTTCAGTGCGGCCTGCCGATAACATTGGGCGAGAACTCGCGCCTGGGCACCTTCCAGCATCTGATGATCGACATCGGCGACGAACAGAGCATCGAGGACGAGTTGTCCACCTACTCCAGCCACCTGCTCAACATGAAACAGATGATGCAACGTGCCGACCCCTCCACCCTCCTGCTCATCGACGAGTTCGGAGGCGGCACCGAGCCACAGATAGGCGGCGCCATGGCCGAGGCCATGCTGGGCCGTTTCGTGCGCCAGGGGGCATTCGCCATCATCACCACACACTACCAGAACCTGAAGCTCTTTGCCGACCGCACTGACGGTGTGGTGAACGGCGCCATGCTCTACGACCGACACCTTATGCAGGCGCTGTACCGGCTGGAGATAGGCAACCCTGGCTCCAGCTTCGCCGTGGAGATAGCACGCAAGATAGGCATCCCCGAGGATGTCATCAACGAGGCAAGCGACATCGTGGGACGCGAATACATCGACGCCGACAAGTGGCTGCAGGACATCGTGCGCGACAAGCGCTACTGGGAAAGCAAACGGCAACAGATACACGCACAGGAAAAGCAGATGAGCGCCACCATGGAGCGCTACGAGACGGAGATGGCCGACCTGCAACGGCAGCGCAAGGACATCATCCGCCAGGCCAAGGAACAGGCTGGCCAACTGCTGGCCGACGCCAACGCAAGCATCGAGAACACCATTCGCGAAATACGCGAGGCGCAGGCCGAGAAGCAGCGCACACGCGCCATACGTCAGCAGTTTGAACTGCAGCGCGACGAGCTGACCGACGTGGACCAGGAACAGCGCGACGATGCCATAGCCCGCAAGATGCAGCAGCTGCAGGCGCGAAAAGAGCGCCAGCAACAGCGCAAACAGAAGCGCCACGCCGACCAGGCCGCAGCAGCAAGTGGCGGCGGTGCGGCTGGTGCCCTGGCTGCTGGTGCCACGACCGCCAGCCGCCCATTGGTCGCAGGCGACACCGTGCGCATCAAGGGGCAAACCTCTGTGGGCACCATCGAAAGCATCAAGGGCGGACAGGCCACCGTCATCTTCGGCCTGATGCGCACCACCGTGCAGGCCGACCGTCTGAGTCCGGCCACACCCGAGCCCAAGAAAGAACTGACACCCGGCGCCACATTCCTGAGTCGCCAGACGCGCGACCTGATGCGCGAGAAGAGCCTGCACTTCAGCCAGGACATCGACGTGCGCGGCATGCGGGGCGACGAGGCACTGAATGCCGTGACACACTTCATCGACGATGCCACCCAGGTAGGAATGAGCAGAGTGCGCATACTGCACGGCACCGGCACCGGCATCCTACGCACACTTATACGCCAGTACCTCAAGACCGTGCCCTCAGTGGCCGATGCCCGCGACGAGCACGTACAGTTCGGCGGGGCCGGTATCACCGTGGTGGATCTGGTGTGACTTTAGAAATTTTTTCATCAGCTAATAATATTGTATCAAAAAGCGTGCCGACACATATAATAACGTGCCGGCACACAGCGTTTTTACACAAATCTCGTTATCTTTGCTCCGAAAAAACAACACCTATGGCACACCGCGCATACAACTCTCTGATGCAACTTCTGCACACCCTAATGCCTTACCTAACTGCTGGGCTTCTCCACTGCGCTACACTTACGCATGCCCAACAGATGCAGACCATCCCCAACTTCCACAACTTGCCTGGCCCGGTTGTTCACAAACTCATACAGGACGAAGAGGGCTACATGTGGTATGCCACCACCGAAAGCGGACTTTGCCGAGACAACGGGTACCAGATTGACATTTTTGTGGGCGACTCAGCATCGGGTTTCTCGCACTCCGACCGCTTCGTGAACGAACTATGCCTGACGCGAAACCACCAAATTCTCTTCTCCACGGCAACGGGGGCATGGATCCTGGACAAGCACACCTATCACATAGAACGCCTTGACACTACAGTTACGATGGGACGCAACGTTGAATCCATCGTCGGCGCACACGACGGTTCCTTTTGGCTTACTTCGGGCAGCTGGGCCTACCATCTGGATAAGAATCGGCGCTTGCTAAGGTCGTTCGAGATACAAGAGGATGGGCACCAACAACCTGGACTGACGCTCTATGAGGACTCTGCCAACCGCCTGTGGCTGATGTTGCATCAAGGTGGGCTACGTCTGTACAACCCTCGTACAGATGAGTTTGAGGCATGCAGTTGGGACTATGAATACCCACCTTTATGCATGCTCGAGGACCAACAGCGGCATTGCTACTGGCTCGGCACCATACACGGCGGCATTGTGCGCTATACGTTCGGACGCGATGCGCGCAAGGGAACGGTTACCTCCTACCCTATCAGCTGTGGACAGACAGCGCTCGAGCATGAGCAACGTGGTTTCGTGTTCGGCCTTTGCCTGCAAGACAATCTGCTTTGGGCCTCAGCTATGGACAATCTATACTGCTACGCCATCCGCGACACAATGCTTCAAACATACAACACCTCCCATTTTCTCCCCTCCCAGCGAAAGGTATTGGAGCGCCCTTGTCTGGATAAGCATGGCAACCTTTGGGTGCCCTCGTTCACGCCGAACCCCTTCGTCATCACCCCCGTAGGCATAGACCTTCACCGATACGGTGTGGAGAAGATGGAGCCACTGACCGGCTATCCAATTATCGCCGATATTATTGAGTCTGAAGGCGATGGTTTCTGGCTGCTGCAGAGTCGCATAGGCCTGATGTTCTACCGGCCTGCCGACCAGTGGCTCAGCTTAGCCCCCTCCACCAGCGAGTTCGCCCCTTGGCAGGCGGTTGACTTACTGGAACGCTCGGCCAACGGAGGTGTGTGGGTGAAGGACTCCGAACGACTGCTGCACGCCCAAATGGCTCAGGGACGCATCCACGTCAAAGAGGTAAGCCGACTGGACTCGCCCATCAGCGTGGTATGCGAACTGACTAACGGCACCCTTCTTGTAGGCACCAGCGATGCCATTTGGAGCATCAATCCCGCCACAGGTCATAAGCGAAGCCTCTGCACCAAGTTGGGGTATGTTTCACAGATTTGTCAGACGCCCGATGGCGAGCTTTATTTCCTGAGCCAATACTTAGGACTGGCACACCTCAGCGAAAACGGCACCGCCACCTCGCTGAGCCGACAGTACGACTTCAATAAGATAGCCGCCGACCACCAGCATCGCCTTTGGCTCTCCTCTACAAATGGCACCGTAGCCTCGTTCAACACCCTCACCCATGAGCTCACTACCGACCCATTCATCAGCAATGCCAATTGCGTCATCAAACGACTCTGTGTCGATGCAGCCGACCACGTATGGCTGCTCACCAGCCTCTACGTGCGCGAATACAGCCCGCAGACTGGCTCCTACCGCACTTTCAACGTGACCGATTCCAACCTTCGCATGGACTATCTTCAAGACCTGAAGGTTCATGGACGCGATGTTTGTTTCTGCGGTGCAGGCGCCATCTGCACCCTGCGCTCGTCCGACGTTCTGGAACAGGCCAACCCCCACATAAACATCGTGGCCACCGACATAGCCGCCAACGGTCACCGCCAGCATCTTCACTTTAAACAGACTGAGGTTTCGCTGCCACACACAGCAACCCAGGTGCTGGTTTATCTCTCCACTTTCGACCTCATGAACGCCGCGAAGCTATCATTTGCCTATTCCCTCTCAAGCGACAAGTCGGAATGGAACTACCTGCCCATAGGCAACAACGCCGTGCCATTGTCCAATCTGAGTCGGGGCAGCCACAAACTCTATGTCCGTGTGCTGGGACAGCGCGGACAATGGAGCACGCCACAGCTGGTACTCACCATCCACCGTCAGCCCGCATGGTGGGAAACATGGTGGGCCTACATCATATATCTTTCCTTGGGCTGTTCCCTACTGACGCTTGGCGCTCGATTTCTCCTACGCCGACAGGAACGACACCATGAGGCCGAGATGGAACAGCGGTTGACGGATTTGAAGTTCCGCTTCTTCACTAATGTAAGTCACGAACTGCGCACACCGCTCACGCTGATAATAACACCGCTTACAAGCCTCATAAACCAGCAGCCTGAAGGGCCGCTGCGCCAGAAGCTGAACGGAATACTCGGACACGCGCAAGAGCTGCTTCAACTCATCAACAACCTGCTCTCGTTCCGCAAGTTGGAACTCGGGCAGACCAAACTTAACCTGCGCTACGGCGATTTGAACGAGTTCTTGCGCGAAGCATGCACCAGTTTCAAGCCGCTCTACGATAAGCACGGCATAAGTCTCCGGTTCGTGCCCAGTCCGAGTGCAATGAACATCTATTTCGATAAATACATCATGCACCACGTACTGTTCAACCTTTTGAGCAATGCCCAGAAGTTCACTCCAGCCGGCGGCGACGTGTGCGTGAGCCTCTGCCACGAAGACAAGCACGTGCGCATCAGTGTGGCCGACACGGGCTGTGGCATCCCAGCAAACCAGCTGGCGCGCATCTTCGACCGCTTTTACCAGGGCGATGGGAGCAATGCCACGGCACAGGAAGGTTCTGGCATCGGGCTGAACATGGTACGCGAGCTGGTGACTATTCATGGAGGTAGCGTCAGCGTGGATAGTCGGGTAGATGAGGGTAGCACATTCACCGTGAAGATACCATACGCACAACACGGGACCCTTGCAAAAGAGGAGACGCCACCTGACACATCCAATGCAGACGCACCCCCAGCACAAGAAAGCAGAACTGCTTCAACAACATCTGCCAAAATGACTCCGACATCCACCATACTTCTTGCTGAGGACAACGACGACTTCCGTACATTTGTGGCTGACGAGCTCAGCGCCCACTATCACGTACTGCAAGCCGCCGATGGCAATACCGCCCTGGCTCTCATCCAATCCGAGCAGATAGATGTGGTCGTGAGCGATGTGATGATGCCCGGCACAGACGGAATAGAGCTTTGCAAGCGCCTGAAGCAGGACGAACAGACCAACCACATTCCCATAATACTGCTGACAGCGCGTGCGGCCCAAGAGAGTGAATTGGAAGGCTATCAGGCCGGAGCCGACTACTACATCACCAAACCCTTCGACATGGACATCCTGCTGAACCGTCTGCAACAGATAGAGCTGCAGAAGACCCGTCGCCAGCAGGAACTGATGCAGCATCTTGAAGCCCCTGACGTGCAGCAGATTTTCACCAACGAGCGTGACAAGGAGCTAATGGGACGCGTCATTCAGCTTATGGAGCAGCATCTGGGCGAGGAGGAATACGGGCGCTATGAACTCAGTTCGGACTTATGTATGACCTACATCACCGTCTATCGCAAAATCAAAGCCCTCACCGGTCTGGCTCCGGCAGAGTTCATGCGCAGCTACCGCCTGCGACAGGCTTGTCCACGGCTTCGTTCCACCCAAACTTCCATCGCCGACATAGCGATGCAGGTGGGCTTCTCCTCGCCATCCTACTTTACCAGTTGCTTTGCCAAGGAGTTCGGACAGACACCCAGCGAGTACCGTCGTGCGGCTATGGACCACTTACACAGCATGGAACGGCTTGTCACAACAACTCATACGACATGAGCGGCAAGCCTTCCAGACACAGCCTCTCCAAAGGCATATACGTGCAACAAGGCAAGAAATTCATCATAAGATAATGGCGCACCTAAAGAAACACCATGCATCATCACATATCGAATTATCGCCAGAAACATCTGACCATCAGTTTGTTAATTCAAGTTTCGCAAGTATGCTAATTCGCTGTGAACCAAAGCCCCAGAGGGGCTTGACATTGGTAGCCAGCCATTCCTATGGCTGGTTAAATGGCGGCAACATAAAGCATGCCTTTAGGTATGCGACCGCAAATGATATCGCGTACCTAAAGGCGCGCTATCCTCTAACATGCACATTACCAGCCATAGGAATGGCTGGCCGCTCGGCCCAAAGGGACGCTTCGACACTTCGAAGAACCAATATCTA
>JAFXQT010000063.1 GCA_017526905.1 Bacteroidaceae bacterium
GAATTGCCGGAGGGATATGACGTATCAGCATTGCTCTCTGGATTTGAAGGCAACTGGATCTCCTCATTCGTCAGTCGTAATTCGTCATTCGTCATTCGCTCAATCACCTCGCTCGTCCCGTCGGTGCTGTGGTTGTCCACCACAATCAGGTTGAACGGGAACGTCGTCTGTTGGCTGAGTACAGAGCGGATGGCATCCTCGATGGTGCGCACGCGGTTGCGCACAGGAATGACCACCGTGGCCTCTACGGGGAAGTCCTCTTCGTCAAACTTAATCTCGTCGAACTCGTCGGGTGCCAGCAGGGCGCCAATGGCTTTGAGGTGCCTCGTACACGCGCGTTCCATTTCAATCTGTCTTGCGCGGTTGCGCGGATCCACGTAGTCGAACTGCTTCTCGCCGCTGCGTCGCGTGTCGGTTTCGATCTCGGTGTAAAGCGGCTCGGACACGTGCACAGGCAGCATCTGGCGCGACAGGAACAGGCGCAGGTCGTACAACCCGGCATACTGGTACTCGCGCAGGTGCTCTTGTTCGAAGTAGGCCTTCACACTTTCGGTGCGCATCAGCAGCAGCGAGCCAAAGCTGAAGTCGTCGCGCACGGAGCCCAGTTGGCAGTCGATGAGCGGCATGGGGCGCACTTCGCCCGTGGGCAGCTGTATGCGGTGGTCGGCATAGAGCATGGTGGCGCCGGTGTCCTCGGCCACTGTGACCAAGCGCGTCAGCGCCTCGTAGCCTATGCACAGGTCGAACCGCTTGGTGTAGAGTAGGATATAGGGCGCCGTTGCCGCCTCGGCCATCTGGCGCAAGGACTTGGTTTGGAAAGGATCGTCGATGAGGTGCACGCTGGCCACCATGTGGTCGGCATAGAGCGCTTGTATGGTTTGGTCGCCTTCAGCCTCGGTGGCAAAAGGCACGAAACAGTCTATCTGTTGGGTTCTGGATTTCATGTGTTGACGTTTATTTGGGTGCGAAGATACGAATTAAAAACGATTCGCACATGCGAAAAAGCAAAAGAAATGCTAAATGGAGCCAAAAACTTTGCCTTTTGTTTTGTCCTCCTCGCCCTTTGCACTATCTTTGCCACGCAAACCTAAACAAATCCAAGTAAAAACCCAAATCAAGAAATGAAGAAACTGATTACATTTGCAGCTGTTGTCTGCATGGGGCTGACTGTTGCAGCCCAATCGCTCTCTCCCTCTACCAAGTGGCACTGGGACAAAGGAACCATCGTTGTCGATCAGCCTGCCCGCCCTGCCGGACAGGCTAATGTGCTGGGCCTCACTGCCCCGAAATTGCAAACGGTGCGCGTGGCATTCGTTGGCCTGGGCATGCGTGGCCCCGGAGCCGTGGAGCGTTTCACCTATATCCCAGGTGTGCAGATTGTGGCCCTGTGCGACTATGTTGAGGCCCGTGCCGAGGCTTGTCAGAAATACCTGCGTGCCGCTGGCCTGCCGCCTGCTGCCATCTACAGCGGCGAGAAGGGCTACGAAGAGGTGTGCAAGCGCCCAGATATCGATCTGGTGTATGTAGCAACCGACTGGGACCACCACTTCCCCGTGGCCAAGTGCGCCCTGCTCAACGGCAAGCACACGGCCATCGAAGTGCCCTCGGCCATGAATCTGGAACAGTGCTGGGAACTCATCAACCTCTCTGAGAAGACCCGCAAGCACTGCATGATTCTGGAGAACTGCTGCTACGACTGGTACGAACTCAATGCCATGAATATGGCGCAGCATGGCGTGTTCGGTGAGGTGATCCGCGCCGAAGGTGCCTACATCCACAACCTGGACGACTTCTGGGACTACTACTGGAAGAACCCCGATGGCTCCGACCCCGACAAGCTGGGCTGGCGCATGAAATATAACATGGAGAACCGCGGCGACGTGTATGCCACCCATGGCCTCGGTCCTGTGGCACTGACGCTGAACATCCACCGCGGCGACCGCTTCACCACCCTCGTGGCCATGGACACCAAGAGCGTGCATGGCAAAGACTACGTGGAGAAAAAGACGGGCAAGCGCCCCGCTGTGTATCGCAACGGCGACCAAACCACCACGCTGATGCGCACCGCCGAAGGCAAGGTGGTCGAGATTCAGCACAACGTGATGAACCCCCAGCCCTACAACCGCCTGTTCAAGCTCACTGGCACCAAGGGCTACGCCACCAAGTACCCCGAACCCCACTTCGCTCTGGACAAGAGCCAGCTCAACGCCAGCGGCGTGGCTCCGAAGGTCGATGACCTCAGCAGCCACGGCTTCCTGCCCAAGGCCGAGCACGATGCCCTCGTGGCCAAATATACCCACCCCATCATCAAGAAGTATGGTGAGATGGCACAAAAGGTAGGTGGTCACGGTGGCATGGACTTCTTTATGGACGCCCGCCTGGTGTATTGCCTGCAGAACGGACTGCCTCTCGACATGGACGTTTACGACCTGGCCGAGTGGTGCTGCCTGGCCGAGCTGGGCTCGCTCTCCATGGACAACAACTGCGCCAGCGTTACCTTCCCCGACTTCACCCGTGGCGACTGGAACAAGGTGAAAGGCTTCCAGTTTGCATGGGCCAAGACCGAGGACGAGGCCGCTGCCGAAGCTGCCGCCAAGGCCAGCACCGAGGCTCAGAAGGCTGCCTGCACCAAGGGTAAGCTCTGGGAGAAGTACGACAAGGCCAAGGAGAAGGCTGCAAAGGCTGCAGCCAAGAAGGCCAAGAAAGCCAAGAAGTAAAAATGTGATGGGCTTGCGGTAGAGAACCGCAAGCCCATTTTTTTAATGTTTATCCGAAATCGTACCGCTGTGAGTATATAATGTATTTGCACAAAAAATCATAAGGTGATGAAGCACTATTTTATTTTGCAGCAACTTTGTTTAATAAACTTGCTAGCAATGTTTATTACTCCTAACCTTCATAGCCAAAACCTTTTTGAATATTGGGGAGTAAAATGGAGGGATTATCAGCAAGAACCGAAGAATAATCTATCATTCCTTCATAGAAGGTTTTTTAGGGATACTGTCAAGGTAGCAGAAATGAAAGAAGCTTTCTCCAAATATAAGAATGTGACTTGTTACAAGTCTGTTTATGAGGGATTTGATTCCGTTTATTTCCCAATGGAGGGGCATGGGAGTAGTATAATGTTGATTTCTCCTTTGAGAAGACACCCTGATAGGAAAGTGAGAGAGAGCCGTGGTGTATGGTCGTTTCCTCGTTGTGTGCTCGTTGATATATTTGACAAGCATGGTTTACCACAAAAGAAACTTATTCAGAAATTGGACGGTGATGCTAAAAGACGGTGGCTTAGTGGTGAGATGCTAAGATTAGAGGAGCCTCGTTGGTATTTTGGGCTTATTGTATCACCTTGCATTTATTGGAACATCTTTCATGAAGGTGAATCATTAGCAAGCGTAAGTTCACCTTGCAGCCATCCTGATTTCTTCTCTTATGCAGAGGTGTCGTCTTTCGGTTATGGCGGTTCTTGGGACAGGAAAATCAAAGCAGGTGCGCATTTGTTAGGCTTAATGTGTGCTACTGAGAACTATCCTTTGACTGATCAAACTGAACATACTTTCGCTGTTTTGGTATATGAGAAATCAACACCAGAAGAAAGAAGTTATGTGGAGAGGCCTTACACCACTGAATTACTTGAATCTGAGCAATCTGACAAAGAAGTTCCTATATTGTTCAAACAATTCAAATTATTTATAGAGAGCCTTCCCAGGAATACATTTCGTCCATACTACACCTCGGATTTCCGTGTGATGAACGGACGCTATTATCGTATTACGGTTAATAAATGCGGTTGGTTAGTTGAAGACTACTTGAGCACAAAATAATCATATTGATATGTGAAATGTTAAATATTACCAAGTCCTTTTGCCATATCAATACTTGTGCATATATTTGCAAAGAAATCAGTTCATATAATATACCATTATGCAAGATTACGAAGAAAACAACTACGACCGGGGCTTCAATCCCCTCTCCACAGCCCAGGGGTTGCTCTCGGGCGTCATGGCACGTGTTTACGGGTGGATGACAGCTGCCCTGCTCATCACTGCAGGCGTAGCCCTGTTCACCGTCAATTCACCAGCCCTGCTCAACTTCATCTATGGCAACAGTGCCGCCATGTGGGTGCTGCTCATTGCCGAGATAGGGCTTGTGGTATGGCTCAGCGCAGGCATCGATAAGATGGGGCAGACCACCGCCACCACCGTGTTCCTGGTCTATGCCGCCCTGAACGGCCTGGTGCTCTCCAGCATCTTTTTCGCCTACGAGATAGGCACCATCTACGCAGCCTTTGCCGCTTCGGCCCTCACCTTCGCGGGCATGTCGTTTGTGGGCTTTGTCACCAAGCGCGATCTCACGGGCATGGGCGGCCTGCTGTTCATGGGCCTCATAGGTCTGATCATCGCCAGCGTGGTGAATATGTTCTGGGCCAACAGCACTATGGATGCCATCATCACCTATATCGGTGTGTTCATTTTTGTGGGTCTGACGGCCTACGACACGCAGCGCATCAAGCAGATGGTGGCCTATTCCGATGCCTCCATGGTGGGCAAGGTGTCCATTCTGGGTGCCTTGAGCCTCTATCTGGACTTCATCAACCTGTTCCTGTACATCCTGCGCCTGTTCGGTCGCAGCAGGGACTAACCCCTTTGCAACCCTTCCCATCATGAAAAACGAGTTCACACTCCTCTTGATGGCACTTGCATGCGCGTCGGCCTCATCGGCTCGGCGCGCTTTTGCCTCTGTGCCAACCAGTGCACCGGCGGTAGCAGCTGCCGCCGATAACGTCCGCCTGACCCAATACGTGAATCCGCGCATCGGCACGGGCGGCCACGGCCATGTGTTTCTGGGTGCCAACGTGCCCTTCGGCTACGTGCAATTGGGCCCCACCGAGCCTACCCGCGGCTGGGACTGGTGCTCCGGCTACCACGATTCCGACTCCGTGCTCATCGGCTTCGGCCACCAGCACCTGAGCGGTACCGGCATCGGCGACCTGGGCGATGTGGCGCTGCTTCCTGTGGCCAGTGACACACAGCGTCAAGTTATCTTCAGCCATGCCGATGAGCAGGTGCGCCCCGGCTACTATGCCGTCAGCCTGAAGGCTAATGGCCGCCAGTATGTCAAGGCTGAACTCACCGCCACCCAGCGCACGGGCATGCACCGCTACACTTTTGCATCCGGCCAGGCCAAGGCGCTGCTGGTGCTGGACCTGAAGCAGGGCATCGGGTGGGATGCTGTGACCGACATGCAGATGAAGCAGCTGTCGCCGCGCCTTATCGTGGGTCACCGCTACTCCAAGGGCTGGGCACCGCGCCAGCTGGACTTCTTCGCCATGGAGTTCTCGCAGGACGTGCAGCTGGCGCCCGTGGCCACCGACACCGTTGGGCTCATCAGCACCCTCAATATGGGCATGCCGCTGCTGGTCAAGGTGGGCCTTTCGGCCGTCAGTGTGGAGAACGCATTGGGCAACCTACTCAGCGAGAACCCCGGCTGGGACTTCGATGCCGTGTGCCGTCAGACCGACGAGGCCTGGAACGCCGAACTCAGCAAGATCCGCATCAGCACTGCCGACGAGGCCAAGCGCCGCGTGTTCTACACCGCACTCTACCACACCATGACAGCCCCCTCAGTGTTCTCCGACGTGTGCGGCGAGTACCGTGGGGCCGACGGGCTGGTGCACGAGGCCGACTTTACCAACTATACCACCCTCTCGCTGTGGGACACCTACCGTGCGGCACATCCGTTGCAGACACTGATCCACCCCGAACGCCAGCGCGACATCGCTCAGACGCTGTTGCACATCTTCAGTCAGCAAGGCAAACTGCCTGTGTGGCACCTGATGGGCAATGAGACTGATTGCATGATAGGCAACCCCGCCGTGCCCGTGCTGGCCGACTTGGTGCTGAAGGGTTTCGATGTGGATGGGCAGGAGGCGCTGCGGGCCATGACCACTTCGGCACGGCTGGACGAACGCTCCATGGGCCTGCTCAAGCAGTATGGTTACATCCCCTTCGACAAGGAGCCGGAGCACGAAACTGTGGCCAAGGGGCTGGAATATGCACTGGCCGACGATGCCATCGCCCGTGTAGCCAAGGCACTCGGCAACCAGCAGGAGTACGACTACTTCAGCCAGCGCAGCAAGTCCTACCGCAATTACTTCGACAAGACATCGGGCTTCATGCGCGGACTCAGCAGCGAACGTCGGTTCCGCCAGCCCTTCAACCCCTTCCACACCGTGCATCGGGCAGACGACTACTGCGAGGGTAATGCCTGGCAGTACACATGGCTGGTGCCGCACGATGTGCATGGCCTCATCAGTCTGTTCGGCTCCGAGCGGGCTTTCATTCAGAAGTTCGACTCGCTCTTCGTCGTTGAGGGCGACCTGGGCGAGGATGCCTCGCCCGACGTGTCGGGCCTTATCGGTCAGTATGCCCACGGCAATGAGCCTTGCCACCATGTGTTATATATGTACGCCTACGCAGGCCAACCCTGGAAGGCAGCGCCGTTGCTGCGAAAGGTGATGCGCGAGCAGTACCGCGACACTGCCGACGGCCTGTCGGGCAACGAGGATGTGGGTCAGATGTCCTCCTGGTATGTCCTCTCCTCCATCGGGCTGTACCAAGTGGAACCCGCCGGTGGAAAGTACATCATCGGCTCGCCTATCTTTGACGAAGCCACGCTCAACGTGGGCGACGGCAAGCGTTTCACCGTGCGCACCATCGGGGGCAGCGACATGAACATCTACATTCAGCGCGCGCGCCTCAACGGTAAGCCCTATACCAAGAGCTACATCGACTTCCGCGATATCGCGCGCGGTGGCACCCTGGAGCTCGTCATGGGCCCTCGCCCTTCCAAGTGGGGCACCGCACGGAAGGACAGGCCGTAGAGGGAGGCGGCCTGTGGCCGCAGTTGAAAGTTGAAAGTTGAAAGTTGAAAGTTTAATGTTTAAAGTTTAATGTTGAGAGTTGAAAGTTTAATGTTTAACATTTAAAATACTTCCCTCCTGCTCGAACGAGCGCCCCCCCACGGGGGGGCCATGGGGGGCCACATACATATATGTCACACCGCATCAGTATTCCCCTTCTTCTGCTATCCATCCTTCCCCTTCTTCCAACTACAGCCCACCCACTGGAAGTCCACCCCCTGCCCCTCACTGAGGAGGAGAGAGCCCCCGGTGGGACCCCGGCGGAGGACGCTCGTTCGAGCTTGGGTGAGGCCCCATCCCTCACCCAAGAGAACGGGCTTGCCTCTTCTTATCAACCTACGGCCGAGAACCTTGCAGCCCGTCGCGAATTTGAGGGCTTCCGCTTTGGTATTTTCCTTCATTGGGGCATCTATGCCGAGTTCGCGCAGGGCGAGTGGTACCTGAACAACGGGCTCGACAAAGACGAGTATGCCAAGGCTGCTTCCTGCTTCTATCCCATTCGTTTCGATGCCAAGGCGTGGGTCAAGGCTATCAAGGATTCGGGCGCAAAATACATCACTTTCACCTCGCGGCATCACGACTCCTTCTCCATGTGGCACACGGCTGAGACACCCTATAACATCGTGGATGCCACTCCCTTCCACCGTGACGTGCTGAAGGAACTGAGCGACGCCTGCCAGCAGGAGGGCATACGTCTGCACCTCTATTACAGCATTTTGGACTGGATCCGTGCCGACTACCCCCTGGGGCGTACCGGTCTGCGCACCGGTCGCACGCCCGCGCCCAACTACGACACCTACTTCCGGTTTATGAAGAATCAGGTGCGTGAGTTGCTCACACAATACGGCCCCATTGGCGCCGTGTGGCTGGACGGTTACTGGGATCACGACAGCGACTCTATCCCCTTCGACTGGCGCATGCCTGAGTTCTACCGCTACATCCATAGCATCAACCCAGCCTGTCTCATTGGCAACAACCATCACATTGCACCCATCGAGGGCGAGGACTTCCAGATGTTCGAACGCGATCTGCCGGGCGAGAACACAGCCGGTCTCTCCGGGCAGGACATCAGCGCCTTGCCCTTGGAGATGTGTCAGACCATGAACGGCATGTGGGGCTACAAGGTGGCCGATCAGAACTACAAATCGACCGACGCACTCATCACCCTCATCGTCCGCGCTGCCGCCAAGGGCACTAATCTGCTGCTGAACATCGGACCGCAGCCCAACGGCGAACTGCCCGCCACGGCCCTGGACCGCCTGCAAGGCATAGGACGCTGGATGCGCCAGTACGGGCAGAGCATCTA
>JAFXQT010000064.1 GCA_017526905.1 Bacteroidaceae bacterium
GTCATCCCCCCGCCCTCCCCACCACCATCCCCTATCATCCCCCCCCTTCCCCCTTCCCCTCCCTCCGCACTCATAACTTAACCCCTATAACCCCCTAACCTCTATGAAACGTACTTTACTCCTTTCAGCCTGTTTTTCAGCAGTGTTGGGCATCAGCGCCCAGACCTGGAAACTCAACGAGATGCCCGATGAGGCATTCGCGCAGGGCGGCGACCGCCAGTGGGCCTTTGAGAAATACACCTACGAAACGGGCGCCTTCACTTATTTTGAAACCTTTGAAGAGTTCAGCACCTGCAACTACGTGGACATCTACCAGCCCGAGCGCGTGGGCGGCCAGCTGTTCCAGGACATCGACAAGGACATGGTCATCAACGGCGAGTTCACTTGGGCACAAACCAAGCGCAAGGCCTGGTATGACACCGAATGGACAACGCCCTCACGCACCGATGCCAACGCCAAGTTCGTGTATGTGGCTCGTGCCGACATGCTTGACAATATCTTCGAGGTGTGCGGCAACCAGCAGTACACCGCCGTCGTCTCCTTCGTCGTGCCAGACGATGGCTTCTATGCCGTGGACGGCACCGTCATCCGCCAGGATGGTGGCAACCTGAAGGCGCTCCACCTGATTCCCCGCTTCCGCATCAAAGGCGCGAAGGAACTCAGCCCCAAGAACGGCATCATGTTCGACTTCCCCTTTGGCGAGGGGGGCGAGATGATAGAGGGTGTCACCGACAATAAGCTGGTCGATGGCTATGCGCAGCGCTACACGCCCCAGCAGCCCACCGCGTTCGACTTCGCCTTCGCTGCCAAGGCGGGCGACGTCGTATCCTTCGAAGTGAACTACGACGAGTTCAGCACCAGCGCCTGGCCGCGCGACTATTACCCCCGCACCTTCTACCGCCAGCTGGATATCCGGCAGGTGGACGAGGCCACAGCCACCGCTTCCGAGCACTTCTACAATCCCTACGACGGCAGCGCTGCCGAGGAGGTCATTGCCAAGATCGAGTACTACGAGGCCTTCCTTGCCGAGATGGAATTTGGCACCGAGCCGGGCATGTATGCCCAGAGTGCCTACGATGAGTTTGCTGCATTGTGCGGCGCCATTTACAGCGCCATCGACGATGGCACCCTCAACGCCACCAATGTGGCTGGCTACATAGAGCAGCTCGATGCCACGTGGCAGCGCCTGGAGGCATCGGCCGTCGTGATCGACTTCGGCGCCATCGGCAACGAACGTCTCTTCTACAGCACCGGCTCGCTGCAGGACGGCGACCTCGAAGTGCACAACCAGCCCGAGGTGATGGCCGAGAACACCAACAACCCGTGGGGCTTCTACGCCCGTGTGGTGGCCAACGGCACCTTCGAGCAGCTCGTCAACCACGACACCAACAACCTGTCCAAGGAATCGGCCTGGTACCGCGGCGCCAACCAGTGGTTCTACATCACCGACGGCGGTTCGATGCACCCCATGACCGATCGTGCCCCCGGCATCATGTTCACTGCGCTGGAGGACGGCATCTATCGTCTGGATCTGTCACTCTACCGCCCCAACCCCAATGCCAAAGTGGAGAACCCCCTGTATGTGCGCTGGTTCCATCTGTATGACGGGGCCGAGACGGCCGCAACCGACCAGGCCGTGCTCTCCGAACAGTATGGCAGTGTGGCCGGCGACGGCGAGGGCGGCAAGAAGCCCATCAATATGACCCTCTATGCCAGTCTGAAGGCCGGCGACCGCCTCTTCTTCGAGATCGACTGCTACACCAGCGGCCGCAATAGCAGTGCCGGCACGCAGATCCTCTCGTTGAGCGCTTGCCGCAACATCAGCGACACCGAGCCCATCACCGCCGCCATGGCAGAGGCTTCCGGCGAGCTGTTCCTGAGCCCCTACACCACAGGCGACTGCACCCAGCTCCGTGCCACCATTGCCGAGGCCGAGCAACTGCTGGCCACTACCGAGGTGGGCGATGCACAGGGGCAATACCCGGCTGCCGCTGCCGAAACGCTCCAGCAGGTGCTGGCCGAGGCCAAGGCCAATGTGGTCAAGGAGGGCGACCCCAGTCTGACGCAGAGCGTGGTGGATGCCATGAACCGCAACCTGCAGGAGGCCATCGGAGCCTACCAGCTGGCCCGCATCCCCTTCACCTTGCAACCCAGCGGCGAGTATGCCTTCGCCACACAGAAGGACGGCGTCGAGAAGTACATCACCCGCAACAATCAGGGCAGTGGCCAGTACTACTATGCCAACGTGTTCGATATGACAGGTGTTGAGGCCGACATGGAGCGCCTCGGCGTCGGCGTAGAGAGCTTCATCTGGAACTTCACTGTTGCGCCCGTCGAGGGCACGAACGAGGTGACCATCACCACGGCCGACGGCTACATGACCCCCGACGGCTATATAAAGATGTATGAGGAGACGTACGATGAGAACGGCAATCCCGTCGCACCCGTCCTGCCCACCTTCCGCCTGGTCAAGGCCAATGCCGACGAGGAGCTCTTCGCTATCCAGCGCGTCAGCGACGGGCTCTACTTCGGCAACACCTTCAACTGGGCATCGCCCTACAACAAGATTGCCACCAGCGCTACTCCCCAGTTCATCTGGTATCTGGTCAGCGGCATGGACAATCCCGTGGGCGTGAACCAGGTAGTGGCCACGGCCAAGGCCGTCCGCAGCGAGTACTTCGACCTGGCCGGCCGCCGCGTCAGCAGCGCCCAGCCTGGCATCGTTATCCGCCGCACCACCTATGCCGATGGTACCGTGCGCAGCGAGAAGGTGCTGAAATAGGCTTCAGCACGCTGAGACATACCGACCGGCTTTTTTTGTGCCGAAAGCGCTACGCCGTTCATCCTTTTTCGTACCTTTGTCCCGTCACTCCCCTGAATGAAAGCAGAAATGAAGAGAATGAAACAGAAATCAATAGCGCTCCTGATGGCGTTCCTGCCCGTCCTCGCACTGTCGGCGCAGACCGCGGCGCGCAACCGCCACGGGCATGCCGATGCCGAACGTCCCGTGTGGCAGCCCGACCTGGGCAACGGCTCTTACCAGAACCCCGTGCTCTATGCCGACTACAGCGACCCGGACGTGTGTGCCGTGGGCGACGACTACTTCCTCACCGCCTCCTCCTTCCAGTGTGTGCCGGGCTTGCCCATCCTGCACTCGCGCGACTTGGTCAACTGGCGCATCATCGGCCACGCCCTGCCCCAGCTGGAACCGCGCGAGGAGTTCGCACAGCCGCAGCATGGCAAGGGCGTGTGGGCCCCCAGCATCCGCCACCACGACGGCCGCTTCTACATTTATTGGGGCGACCCCGACCGCGGCATCTTCATGGTGCAGAGCGAGCGGGCCGACAGCGGGTGGAGCCGTCCCGTGTGCGTGGTGGAAGGCCGGGGCCTGATTGACCCCTGCCCGCTATGGGACGACGATGGCCGCTGCTACCTGGTCAACGCATGGGCTGCCTCGCGCGCCGGCTTCAACTCGGTGCTCGCCGTGCGCGAACTCTCTGCCGACGGCACTCATGCCATCGGCCAGCCGCGCATCGTGTTCGATGGCGGACAGCTGAACCACACGGCCGAGGGGCCGAAGTTCTACCGTCGCGACGGCTACTACTGGATTCTGTGTCCGGCCGGCGGCGTGGCCATGGGCTGGCAGTTGGCCATGCGCTCGCGCTCGGTCTATGGCCCGTATGAGTGGAAGCGTGTGCTGTGGCAGGGCAACACCGACATCAACGGCCCGCACCAAGGCGGGTGGGTGCACACGCCCTACGGCGAGGACTGGTTCCTGCATTTCAACGACAAGGGCGCCTACGGCCGCGTGGTCTATCTGCAACCCGTGGACTGGTCGTCGGGCTGGCCCATGATGGGCAACAACGGCGAACCCTACGCACGCTATCGTAAGCCGAAGGTGTCGCAACAGCCTCAAGGTCAGCCTTCAGCCTCTCTGTCGGCCCAAGGGGCTTCGGCTCATGCCGACGCTTCCGGCTTCCATCTGCAATCCTCCGACGAGTTCGACGGCACCCGCCTCGGCCTGCAATGGCAGTGGCATGCCAACTACGACCAGACCTACGGCATGCTCACGCCCGACGGCTGCATGAGGCTGTACACCTGGGACAAAGGCCAAGCGGGCCCCAACCTCTGGGCCGCCCCTAACCTCTTGCTTCAGAAGTTGGCGGCACCGGCATTCACCGCTACGGCCAAGGTGTGCTTCAGCGCCAAGGAGGCCGAACAGCGGGGTGGGCTGCTGCTGATGGGCCGCGACTACTCGGCGCTCGTGGTGCGCAGCACGCCCGACAGCACCTTCCTGCTTCAGCAGCTCACCTGCATCGGTGCCGACGAAGGGGCTGCGGAGCAGGTGGAGACCCTCGCCACCATCGCGCCCACCAAACGCGACAGCATCCAGTATTCGCCCGCCATACACCTCACCATCTACCTCCGTGCCCGCATTGCCGACGGCCGTTGCCGCTTTGCCTACAGCACCGATGGCCGCCGCTATCGCGATGTGGGCCGCCCCTTCACCCTGAAGGAAGGCAAGTGGATCGGCGCCAAACTCGGCTTCCTGGCCGACTGCACCGCCCCGCAGAAACTCCGCGGCTGGCTGGATGTGGACTGGGTGAGAATGGGGAATGATGAATGACGAATGATGAATGACGAATGATGAATGACGAATGACTAATGACGAATGACGAATGATGAATGACGAATGATGAATGACGAATGATGAATGACGAATAAGAGTTACCCCCCCGAGCTGCGTGGCCATTGTGCCGAGCGGTTCCCCGCTCGGTAAGCACGCCAATAAGATAAAGATATTCAGTGATGAAACGTATGAAGAAAACACTGCCGGCGCTCCTTGCGCCCGTCGTTTGCCTGCTGCTCGTCGGCACCCTGGGCCTGTTCACCTCCTGCGCCGACGATGAGCAGGCCGTCCCTGTTGTCGAGGAGCCGGCACTGCCACCGGCGCGCGTCACCGACACCATCCGCTACGACAAGGCCAAGATGACGGCCTATAACATCGAGTACCCTTCCACCGACCCCTACGGCCAGCCCGTGACCCTCTCCGGCACCATCACCGTGGGCGATGAGGTGGCCCAGCACCATGCCCGTGGCCTCATGCTCTACAACCATTTCACCGTGTATCAGGCCGACCAGTGCCCCTCACACGGCGACCTGACGGTGCAGCAGCTCATGGTGGGCAGCGGGCTCATCACCGTGTCGCCCGACTATTACGGCTTTGGCATCACCGGCGACTTCCCCCAGGCCTATTGCGTGGCCAGTGCCAATGCCCAGGCTGCCATCGACGCCCTCATCGCAGCCCGCAAACTGCTGGCCGGTATGGGCTACAGCTGGGACGACCGCCTCTACAATGCCGGCTATTCGCAGGGTGGCCAGACCACCCTCGGCGTTGTCAGGCTCGTGTCCGGGCGCTACCCCGACATCCGTTTCACCCGTTCCTTTGCCGGCGGCGGTCCCTACGACATCGCCGAGACCTACCGCCGCTTCATCGCCACAGGCCACACGGACATGCCTGCCACGGTGGTCAGCGTGATGCAGTCGTACAACGATGTGTTCCGTCTGGGCCTTTCGCCCGCCACGATGTTTCTGGAGCCTTTGCTCGGCCACCTGGACGAGTGGTTCCTGTCCAAGCGCTACAAGCAGTCGTCCATCGAGCGACTCATCGGCTCTGAGCAGTTGGCCGATTTCATCGCGCCGGCCATGCTCGACCTCAGCAGCCAACCCTCGCGCCTGCTCATGTCGGCCGTGCAGCAGGAGAGCCTCTGTGCGGGCTGGACGCCGCGTGCCGACGAGCGCCTCACCATCGTGCACAACAAAAGCGACCTTGCTGTGCCTGTGGCCAATGCCGACAACCTCGTTGCTTTCCTACGTGCGCAGGGCCTGCCCGTCACCACCGATCCGGCGCAGCCCGGCGTGTATGCCCGCATCGAGGACTTCGGGTCGGTGCCCAGCCTCGTCGGCGCCCACGAGCTCGGAGCCTTCTACTTCCTCGTCACCGTCATCGGCCAGATTGGCGCCGACCTCGGCATCGGCCTTTGGCTCACGCCCGACTTCAGTCTCTTGGCAGACATGCTCTGAGGGCTGATGCCCGCCCCAAATTCCAGTCATACATACAACTATGATGCACAACCGATACATGAAGCAGTTCCTGGCGCTCCTGATGGGATGCCTGCCGACGCTGGCAAGCGCCGACGAACTCCGCTCGCCCGACGGGCGGAATGTGGTGAATGTGGAACAGGTGGACGGCGCCATGCGCTATGCGCTGGTGCGCGACGGGGTGCCCATCATTGCCCCCTCACGCCTCGGGCTGGACATGGACAACCACACCTGGGAGCGGGCGTTGGCCCGGAAATACCCGCAGTACCCATGCTGGATGCAGGGCTTCGTGGTGGACAGCGTGAGCCGCACCGAGCACCGCGACACCATCAGCAACCTGTATGGCGAACAGGCATGCGTGCCCGACCGCTACAACCAGATGACCATCCACCTGGGCAAGCACGATGGCAGCGACTATCGCCTGGACATCGTGTTTCGTGCCTACGACGAGGGCGTGGCGCTGCGCTACTTCCTGCCCGAGCATCCCCAGGCGGTGTTCCATAAGGTGGTGGCCGACCTTACAGAGTACACCTTCCTGCCAGGCACGAAGGTGTGGGCTGCCGAGTGGGCCCAGGCACCCTACGAGCTGAAGGAAATCAGCCACGTGCAAGCGCCCATCGAGCGCGCCGTCACCGTATGCCTGCCCAACGGGCGCTACTGTGCCCTGGCCGATGCCGATACCGACGACTGGTGCCTGCAGAAGAATGTGGCCTCGGCCGAACGCCCCAACACTCTGGCCACGACGATGTATTCGCCCGTGGATATCGTGACCTACGCCGCCACACCGTGGAAAGTGGTGCTCACGGGCGATAGCTACGGACAGCTGTTGGAACACCGCTTCGTCATCGACAACCTGAACCCGCCCTGCGCCGTGGCCGATGCGGCCGAGTGGGTGCGGCCCGGCACCATCATGCGCTGCACCACACTCACCACCGAGGCGGCACGCCGCTGCATCGACTTCTGCGCGGCGCACCACATCGACTACATGCTGTTCGACTGGAAATGGTATGAGCCCTGCACCAGCCACGACGGCGATGCCACGCAGGTCATTCCAGCCATCGACATGCCTGTCGTGGTAGCCTATGGACGCCGACACGGCGTGGGCATCTGGCTGTATGTGAACCAGCACGCGCTGATGCGTCAGGCCCGCCAGCTGTTTCCGTTGCTGCGCCAGTGGGGCATCGTGGGGGTGAAGAGCGGTTTCGTCCAGTATGCCTCGCACCGCTGGGCGGTGTGGCTGCACGACTTGGTGCGCCTGGCGGCCGAACACCACCTGATGATGAACATCCACGACGAGTACCGTCCCACCGGCTTCTCGCGCACCTACCCGAACCTGCTGAACCAGGAGGGCATACGCGGCAACGAGGAGTTTCCCGATGCCACCCACAACACCATCCTCCCCTTCACGCGTATGCTCAACGGCGCTGCCGATTACACCATCTGCTACTACGACCGCCGTCTGCGCACCACCCATGGGCACCAGCTGGCGGCCTCGCTCATCTATTACGCCCCGTTGCAGACGCTCTTCTGGTACGACCGCCCGGAACATGCACAGGGCGAGCCCGAACTGGTGTGGTTCGACCACCTGCCCACGGTCTGGGACGAGACACGTGTGCTGGACGGTGCACCGGCTTCGCACGTTGTCATGGCGCGCCGCTCGGGCACCGACTGGTATGTGGGGGCCATGACCAACACTGAGGCGCGCACCCTCAGCCTCGACACCCGCTTCTTGCAAACGCCCGGGCAGGACGGCGGCAACCAGCGACAGGGCGGCAAAAGGAAATACCGCGTAACCCTCTACACCGACGACCCCACCATGAACACCCGGACACATGTGCGGGTCAGCACCCACACCATCAAGGCTGGACACCCCGTCACACTCCACTTGCCGCCCAGCGGCGGTGCCGCCCTGCGATTCACCCCCCTGTAGTCATCCCGTACGTCAACCTATCTACTTGATACACCCATACACCCATAAATACACCCAAAATACACCCAAAAATAAGGATGTAATGAACTTAAATATAAGTCATTAAGCAGAAACGAGTGTATAAGTGTATGGAAAAGTGCGCTCTCACGCGCGCGTGAATAAGCCATCAACATGTCCTGCCTCGCCTGCCCACACACTTTTGCGTTGCAGCCTGAAAGCGTAGCAGTGTAGGTTGTTCGGTCGCGACCGAACAACCTACCCCCTTAGGCGTATATCATTGTGTGCCAGTGCATCCATGATTTATGGTCCCACGGAAATGGCAGA
>JAFXQT010000065.1 GCA_017526905.1 Bacteroidaceae bacterium
GAATGACGAATGATGAATGACGAATGATGAATGACGAATGATGAATGACGTGCTCTCCCAAAAGAACATTCAACTTTCAACATTAAACTTCGGCCGCAGACCGACTCCCAACATTAAACTTCGGCCGCAGGCCGACTCCCAACTCCCAACATTCAGCATTCAACTTTAAACTTTAAACTTCGGCCGCAGGCCGACTCCCTACATTAAACTTCGGCCGCAGGCCGACTCATAAACACAATTATGGCAAAAATGAATTTCGGCGGCGTCATCGAGGAAGTGATGACCCGCGAAGAGTTCCCACTGGAAAAGGCACGCGAAGTGCTGAAGAACGAGACCATCGCCGTGCTGGGCTACGGCGTGCAAGGGCCCGGTCAGGCCTGCAACCTGCGTGACAACGGCTTCAATGTCATCGTGGGCCAGCGCCAGGGCAAGACCTATGACAAGGCCGTGGCCGACGGCTGGGTGCCCGGCGAGACCCTCTTCTCGCTGGAAGAGGCAGCCGAGCGCGGCACCATCGTGTGCCTGCTGCTGTCCGACGCCGCACAGATGCAGCTGTGGCCCACCATCAAGCCCCACCTCACCGCAGGCAAGACCCTCTATTTCAGCCACGGCTTCGCCATCACCTGGAACGACCGCACCGGCGTGGTGCCCCCCGCCGACATCGACGTAATCATGGTGGCCCCCAAGGGCAGCGGCACCAGCCTGCGCACCATGTTCCTGGAGGGCCGCGGCCTAAACAGCAGCTACGCCATCTACCAGGATGCCAGCGGCCACGCCCTGGACAAGGTGCTGGCATTCGGCATTGGTATCGGCAGCGGCTACCTGTTCGAAACCACTTTCCAGCGCGAAGCCACCAGCGACCTCACCGGCGAGCGCGGCTCGCTGATGGGTGCCATCCAGGGCCTGCTCCTGGCACAGTACGAGGTGCTGCGCGAGAATGGCCACACACCCTCCGAGGCCTTCAATGAAACCGTTGAGGAACTGACCCAGAGCCTCATGCCCCTGTTCGCACAGAAAGGTATGGACTGGATGTATGCCAACTGCAGCACCACCGCACAGCGCGGTGCACTGGACTGGATGGGCCCGTTCCACGATGCCATCAAGCCCGTGGTGCAGAAGCTCTATGCCAGCGTGAAGTGCGGCAACGAGGCACAAATCAGCATCGACAGCAACTCCAAGCCCGGCTATCGCGAAGGCCTGGAGAAGGAACTGGCCGCCCTGCGCGAGAGCGAGATGTGGCGCACAGCAGCCGTCGTGCGCCAGCTGCGCCCTGAGAACAACTGATTCCCACCCAGGGTGCTCTGCCCCTCGGCCCCGCCATAGATAGATAATCCCCAGTTCCTCAGGAACTGGGGATTTTTATCATCCGCCCGCTGTCAGTTCTTCAGCAATTTCCCCATTCACTCCTCGGCTTCCAGCTGGCCGATGTTCACACGACCGTCGCTGCCGATGGTGACAGGCGCGGTGAGCGTGGGCATATCGTCGTAGGTCAGCACCAAGCCGGTGGTGAACTTCACGCCAGGCGTCACAAGCAGGCGGGGCGTGGCAGCGCTGAGGTCGAACTGCAGCTGCTCGCCTATCCACACAGGCTGCTCGCTGTCGAAGCCGCCCATGTCGGTCACCGTGTTCGTGACCTGGGCAAGGAGGCGCTGGCCGTCGTACAGCGATAACTGCTGGCCGTCGATGCTGTAACCCAGCCGCTGGCACAGTTGCTGCTGCACGTCGAAGGGCTCCACCACATAGGCCACAGAGGCGCTGTCGGCATCGCTGAAACAAATCTGGAAGAGGCGCTCCACGGCCACGCCCGTGCCTTCCATCGCGCTGGTGGCCAGCCACAGCACGCCCGTCTGGGCATCATAGCATGCCTTGGGCTGGCGCGTGTTGCGCAGATGGCGGAAGGTGGTCGAGGTGGCCCCTTTCACCACCGTGATGCCATAGCCTTGGGTCGAAACGGTGTCGGCCTCGGCAATGGCCTCCACGCTGAGCTGGTTGGCCGTGTCGCTCATAATCTCATACTGGTGGTAGCGCTGGGCCTGCGCCAGGGCTTCCAGCACAGGGGCAGGTGCCGAGTCGGCAGGCAGGGGGCCGTCCAACGTGCCCTCCACGTGGGGATATGCTGCGCCTCCGCCCTTGCAGGAGCCGAGGCCTACACTCATGGCAGCCATCATGGCGGCTGCAGCCATCACAAAAGTCTTTCTCATTGCTGTATGGTGTGTTTTGGTTGTCCGAATGCTGTCCATGCACTTGCAAGGACAAGGCAAAGGTATGGCATTTCGGCCTCTTTGGCAATAAATCGGGCCTGTTTTAGCACATTTTGCTCACTTTATCGACTTCTTCCTGCACGAAAACGCCCCACGGACTGAGAAAAACGCGCGCATTGCTATGCCCAATGACAAATATGATTATCTTTGCCGCAGGAAATACAAAGCACTCACCCCTTATGAAACAGACAGCATTGAACAGCATGAAGCGCGCTGCCCTGGCGGCAGCCTTCGCCATAGCCCTGCCCATGCAGGCACAGACTCGGCCCGACGTGGCCATCGAACCCGGCCCCTTCCAGCCCAGCTGGCAGAGCCTGGAACAATGGGAATGCCCAGCATGGTTCAGCGATGCCAAGTTCGGCATCTGGGCACACTGGGGACCGCAGTGCCAGGCCGAATCGGGCGACTGGTACGGCCGCGGCATGTACCAAGAGGGCAGCTGGCAGTACAAGTACCATGTGGAGCACTACGGCTCGCCGGCCCAGTTCGGCATGAAGGACCTGTGCCATGCCTGGAAAGCCGAGCGCTGGGATCCAGATGCACTCATCAAGTTGTACAAGAGCGTGGGGGCACAGTTCTTCTTCACCCTGGGCCAGCACCACGACAACTTCGACCTCTGGGACTCGCCCTACCAGGAGTGGAACTCGGTGCGCATTGGGCCGAAACGCGACATCGTGGGCGAATGGGCCCGCGCCTGCAAGAAATACAAGCTGCCTCTGGGCGTGAGCATACACGGCGCACACGCCTGGACATGGTTCGAACCGGCACAAAAGTTCGACGGCAACCTAAGTAAGGCCGATGGCTACCAACCCAACCCCGACGGCACAGAGAAATGGTGGAAAGGGCTGGACCCACAGGAACTCTACGCACAGCGCCATGAACACAGCCGCGGGTGGGAGAATACGGGCAGCATACACGGCCAGTGGGACTGGAAGAACGGCGTCTCCCTGCCATCGGAAGCCTTCAAGCGCAAGTTGCAGAACCGCGTGCTCGAACTCATCAACGACTACGATCCGCAAATCCTCTACTTCGACGACACCGTATTTCCCTTTTACGGCTGCGACGACCAGGTGGGGCTGAACATCCTGGCCCACTTCTACAACCACAGCGCCAACCGCCACCACGGCCTCCAGCAAGTGGTGGCCACGGGCAAGGTGCTCAAGGACGAGCACAAGCGCGTGATGATGTGGGACGTGGAACGCGGCGTGCCCGATCGCATCCAGCCCGAACCATGGCAAACCTGCACCTGCATCGGGTCGTGGCACTACGACCGCGGCATCTACAACCGCGGCGACTACAAGAACGCAGCCCGAGTGGTGCACATGCTGGTGGATGTGGCCAGCAAGAACGGCTGCCTGCTGCTGAGCGTGCCTGTGCGCGCCGACGGCACCATCGACGAGAAGGAAGTGGCCATTCTGCACGACCTGAAGGCATGGATGGACGTGAACAAGGAAAGTATCTTCGGCACCCGCCCCTGGACCACCTTCGGCGAAGGCCCCTTGGCCGAGGCTGCCAACCCGCTCAAGGACCAGGGCTTCAACGAAAACATCAAATACACCTCGGCCGACATACGCTTCAACGTAAAGAAACACACCGTCTATGCCACGCTGATGGGATGGCCGTCAAATAACACCACCACCATCAAGAGCTTTGCCACCGCCTCGCCACACCTGAAGGGACAGCGCGTGCGCAGTGTCAAGCTGTTAGGCTACGGCAAGGTGCCCTACACCGTGGGGGCCGACGGCCTGCACGTCAACCTCCCCGCAGCACGTCCAGGCGGCAACATAGCCCCCGTGCTGGCAGTAACGGTGAAATAGCAGGGCTCTGAAAGTGCGCTGCCCCCTCTAAGGGCGGCAGCCCCCCCAAAGCCGATATGGCACCCCATACATATAATCCCAATACATACCATATACATTCCAATCCGCGACAAGATTGTGGCGCGCTATAGCATATACTCCCAACACATATCATATACTTTCCCTAAAAGAAATATCACAAATATCACAAAACATCCATCGTGCCTGTAAATCATCACTTTACCGAGTGATATTTGCGTGATATTTATGTGATATTTCGGCCCTTTTCGTGTTATTTCCGTGCTGTTTTCGTGCTATTTACGTGCTATTTATGTATGCTTTCGTGATTCTTTTCGTGTTGTTTTCACGTTGTATCGTGCTATTTTCGTATTATTTCGCATTTTTCGTGTTCTTTCGTGATTTTCGTGTTCTTTTGCGTGATTCTTTTCGTGATATTTCGTGATATACCCCCGCCCAACGCCCCATAGGCGTTACATCCCATGCCCTTTCCACCCACAACCTAAGAGCCTGGCGACGTATTGCGACGAAGCCTACTGAATGGATGCGTCTCACAGGTGAGACCGGGGCGTCTCACTGCTGAGAGGCGAGAGTCTCAGCGCTGAGAGGCGAGAGTCTCATTGCCGAGACGCGAGTGTCGCACGCGCTAAGACAAATGCGACATGACGTAAATGTACGGGACACCCGTCGGCTCCCATCGTTGCAACGCAGCAAACATGCCTGCAAGAGGCAAGTTCTGGAAAAAATATCACGACACAGCATGAAAGAATCAGAAATGAATCACGAAAGAAGACGAATGGACACGAAAAATCACAAAATGAATCACGAAAAAAACACGAAAAAACACAAAAAACACGAAAAACACGAAAACACGGAAAGGGCCGGGCCGAGATATCATATAAATAGTACACAAATATATCACAAATATCACATAAATATCACTCGGTAAAGTAATGATTTACAGGTATGATGGCCGCTTTTGTGATATTTGTGATATTTTTTTTCGCAAAAAGCTATGTTAATGCAAACAAGCTATCTTTTCTTTCTCAACGAATGATTCGAATTGTAGGAATCACGTTTGGCTTACAGGCGCTTGCGTAATTTGACTGATTCGCGGAAACGATTTGTGTATATCTACATTACCGCATTGTGCAAATCGGTCAGGGCGCCGTCACGATGCCTATTCCTCGTTGATCACGCCGTCCTTGATGCGGATGATGCGCTGGGTTTGTGCGGCCACGGAGGGGTCGTGCGTGACGATGATCATGGTGATATGGTTTTCGCGGTTGAGGCGTTTGAGCAGTTCCATCACCTCGACACCCGTCTTGGAGTCGAGGGCGCCGGTGGGCTCATCGGCCAGAATAATCTGAGGGTGCGTGATGAGGGCTCGGGCTATGGCCACACGCTGACGCTGTCCGCCACTCATCTCGGCAGGGTAATGGTGGCTCCAGTCGGTCAAGCCCATATATTCCAGCTGCTCCATGGCCAGTTGGTGGCGCTTGCGCTTGGACACGCCTTGGTAGAAGAGGGGCAGTTCGACGTTCTCCACCGCCGTCTTGAAATTGATCAGGTTGAAACTTTGGAAGATGAAGCCGATCATGCGGTTGCGGTAATGTGCGGCACGGGTCTCGCTGAGGTCCTTGATCAGGGTGCCGGCCAGCTGGTACTCGCCGCTGTCGTAATCGTCCAAGATACCCAGGATGTTGAGCAGCGTGCTCTTACCCGAGCCCGATGCGCCCATGATGCTGACCATCTCGCCCGCATGGATATCCAGATTGATGCCCTTGAGCACATGCAGGGGCTGGGCGCCGGCATAGGTTTTGTTAATGCCGCGCAGACGAATCATCACGTCAGTAGCGCCGGCAGGAGTCGTGTTTTCGGTGTTCATCGGGGCGAGAGGGTTAAGTTGAGCAGTCCTACGAAGCGGGCGTTCTTGCCCATTTGGTTGTCCACCACCACCTGTCCGTCCAGGTTGTGAAGCACCTCGGGCCGTTCGAAATAAGTGTGGCTATGTCCGCCCAGCACGATATCAATGTCGCGTGTGGCAGGAATGAGCTCTTCGTCGCTCACACCATCGGCATTCCAGCCCAGGTGGCTCAGACAGATCACCAGGTCGCAGTGCTCCTCGTGACGCAGGTAGCTGGCCACCTTCTGTGCGGCTTTGATGGGATCCGTGTAGGCGACACCTTGACAGGTACCGGCTGCCACCAGCCCTTCCAGTTTGGGCGAGACACCCAGCACACCGATTTTCAAGTTGCCGCGCTGCAGAATGGTGTAGGGCTTGACCAAGCCCTCGCAGGCGGTGCCGGTGAAGTCGTAGTTGCAGCACACGATGGGGAAGTTAGCCTTGCGGAAGATGCGGGCCATGTTCTCCACACCGAAGTCGAACTCATGGTTGCCAATGGTGGCGGCATCGTAGCCCATCAGGTTCATCAGCCCCACTTCCACATCGCCGTGATACAGGCTGTAGTAGGTGGAACCTTGCGAGAAGTCGCCGCTGTCGAAGAGCAGCAGCGTGGGCTGTTGCTTGCGCAGCTCGCGCACCAGCGCAGCACGTCGCAGGTAGCCGCCTTTGTCGGCCTGGGCGGTGTCGGAGAGGTTGGGACTGAGGGGTTCGATGCACGAGTGGGTGTCGTTGGTGTGTACCACCAGCAGCGACTGCTCGCCGGCCTGCAGGGAGGCCTGCAGCAGCGGGGTCGTGTTGCGGCTGCTGGCACTTGTGGCTGTAGCGGGCGTGGCCGTGTCGGCTTTCTGCGGTGTGGCAGCGGCCGCATCGGCGCTCTCGACAGCCACCACGCGCCCCTCCATCTGTGCCGATGCAGCCTGCCCGTTTTGGTTGAGCCAGGCGAAATAGCTGATGAGCAAGTCGCGAATGGGAATCTTGGTGTCCACGCGATCCACAGCGCTCTTCAGCGCCGTGAGCTTGTCGTTGCCGTCGGCCAGGTAGTCGAGCGTGGCAATGGTGTAGATTTTCTCGGGCTGGATGGGCTGACCGTTCAGCGTGGCCGAGAGCAGTTTGCGGGCGCCGGCATCGATGCGCAGCTGCACGCCGTGGCTCACGCCCTCGCCGCGGACGAATGCGATATTCTCGAACAGGCGGGTCAGGTCCGCGCCCTTCAGCTTGACAATGGACAGCACGTTCTCAAAGGGTGTGATGGCCAGGATGTCGCCCTTGCGCACCACCCCTTCGGGCATGGAAGCCCTGAGGCCGCCGATGTTGCACAGCCCCATATCCACATGGTCGGTTTGCTGCTGGCCGGACCACATAATCACATCGGCCACCCAGTTGCTGAGCAGGCTTTCCGGCCGGTTGGCATACATCTGCATGGCGCTGCGCCCCACCACGGGCATACGCAGCGAGTCCACGCCGGCCGTGTAGGGGGCCACGAATGCCTTGGCAGAAGGGTCGGGAATAAGGTCGAGCGTGCGGGTCACCTCATAGCGCGAGGGGCGCACACGGCTCAGACGGTAGTTCTGGGCCTGAAGTGTGGCTGCTGTGGGTGTTATATGTTGTGGGAGCAGCGCTCCGAGGAGCAATGCAGAAGAGAGTAGGAATCGTTTCATGAAGCTTGTCTTGAATTACAGGGTTGCTTTAGGTGTGTTCTGAGAAAGAGTTTTTACCAGGGGCCGAAATCAGCCTCTGGGGGATAGTGCATGGTTGGGGCCGTTTCTTGAAGGGTTTGCTCAGGAATCGCCTTTACCAGAGCACAAAAGTAGGCATAAAGTTGCGATTTCGCCCCAAAAGAGGTGCCAGAAATGCCAGTTGAGGGCAAACTTTAAGGAATATTAAGCCTCCAAACAGCCCGAAAGGCGGAAAAAACGCTTGTCAAAGAAAAAAACTTTGCGCTTTAGGCTTCCAACTCTAAACTTTTGCTTACCTTTGCAGCCGCTTTCGGCGAGGGTCGCTGGCAGGAAGTATGAGAGTTGCCTGTTATGCCCCGCTTGAACGACACACAATTTTAAAAACCATCACAGAAATGGCAGACTTAATTAAAATTGCTGAAGAAGCATTTGCTACAGGCAAGAGCCACCCCAAGTTCAAGGCTGGCGACACCGTGACTGTAGCTTACAAAATTGTCGAAGGTAACAAGGAGCGTATCCAGCTGTACCGTGGCGTATGTATCAAGATTAGCGGCCACGGCGACAAGAAGCGCTTCACCGTGCGCAAGATGAGCGGCACCGTGGGTGTAGAGCGTATCTTCCCCATCGAGAGCCCGAACATCGACAGCATCACCGTGAACAAAATCGGTAAGGTGCGTCGCGCCAAACTGTACTACCTGCGCAAACTCACCGGCAAAAAGGCACGCATCGCTGAGAAGCGTCCCTCCAAGAAGGCCGAGGAGCAGGCATAAGCAGACTTACATCTTCACAAGAAGAAGGAAGGCGTCCCTTTTCAGGGGCGCCTTCTTACGTATATAGCCGGCATAGGACCGGGCCTGTCTGCTGCCAGAGCCATGGCGTGTCTTAATGCAGTCTGATGGGGATATTATAACCGCCGCCGCCCCAGTCGCCGCCGTCCCAATCGCCGTTGACCAGCTTGCCGTTGATGCGACACACTTGCCAGGGCTTGATCTCCTGAAGCTTGCGCTTCACATCATCGGCCACACGAGGGAACTCCTCACGCTCATCCTGGATTCTGCCGATGGCCTTTACCTGGCAGTCGAGCAGGTTGCCATAGACATCCAGGACAGGTTTGCGGATCTGGACAAAGAGACGGGCAATCTCTTTCAGTTCAGGATGACGGCTGGCATCAATGCTGATCAGTGAATCGCGCATAGCCGCAGGCATCTGGTTGAAATGGTCCAAAGAGAATCCCTTGACCAACCGAGCGTTGGTGTAAAGGCGGCGTGCCGTCAGCCTTCCTTCCTGGATGTCAAGTTCCATTTCCGTGGCGAAATGCTTCTTGGCTTCAAAGCTCGAACGGCCAAGCAGCCACGGTCTTCTTCCTGCCCTCACGTTCTTGGAAAACCAGGAAGCTACAATCTGCCCGTTCTTGACGTACTGGCTGAATATCTTCTTCAGGACTGGGTCGGGTATGCAGTAGTGCCTGTCGGTTGCCACCCTCACGCTGTCCAGCACAAGCATGTCGTTTTTGATACTCCAGTAGCCGCCCCAGTTCGAGGCGTCGAAGATCTGGCTTTCCGGTATCACCGTTTTGAGCGCATCGTAGACGCCCGACTGGAGGATGGGGCAGCAATCCAGCAGATGCCACTTCTCGCCGTTGATGAAGATGAATTCGCTCTCGCTCTCCTGTGCACGGACGTGATTGAACATCGGCAGTCCCCACACCAGCAGGAACATGCACAGGGCAGACTTGATTTTGCAGAATGAGTTTAACATAGCAACAGTTTTTTTAGTTTGGTTCGGCTTTTGACAGGGCAAAGGTAACCATTCCTGATGTTCCCAGCCAAAGAATCCCTTCATAAAAGATACACCAAAGATACACCGCCAACAAAGGCAAGCGCTGCGTAATTACAAATAGAACAATACATTAAGCAAGTAAATAATAACAAGTGAAAGAGAAGTGCATCAAAGCATTGGCTCTACACTTCCTTCAGTTTTGAATTCAGTTCGCTGGCCTTGGACAGCTGAAACAGTTTTCGTGCTATGCTGGTACGGGCATTAGATACGGCTTGGTCCGAACTGCCAAGCAAGGTGCTCATCTCCTTAGTCATAAAATCGACACGAGACAGGAGGCAGACCTTGTACTCTAACCTTGTGAGGGCTGGCGTACTGTCCAAGAAGAGCACGAAACTGAGGTGGTATTTTTTGAAGAGTTTCCTTAGCGTATCAAATTCGCGCTCTGATGCGGTTCGCGGGGGCAGAAGCCGGCGACGACCGTTCTTGTCCTCGACGAAATGGGGCTGTCCGATGGTGCGGAGGTGCTTGACAATGTCGTTGTTCTTCAGGCACTCCTCACGCTGTGCCACGTCCAGGATGCCGAGCTGAGTGCGATAGTTTGTTATGGCAGTTTCCAACTCGGCGATCCGCTGTTCCTTCGCTGTCAGGAATTGCCTGGCCTCTTCTTCCTGTTGGGGCAGCGCCTGCCGCAGATAGGACAGTTCATGCTGTGCAGCCGTTAAATCCTGTTGTGTGGCAGCGTATGCGTCCTGCAGACGCTTCCGCTCCTTACGCCGCTTCTTTCCTCTCAGCAACAGGCCGAATGCACCCATGCCGATGCCAACAATTCCGGCGTAGATGATTCGCCTGTTCCTACGTGCTTCGCTGCTCTTGGCCTTGGCTATCTCTTCTACCCGGGCGTAGTTGTAGAGGGCGGCTGCATGCTGAGTGGCTTCAGTCTCCATGTTCCTTACAAAAAGGTCCAAGGCCCTTTCATACAGTCGGGAATAGTGGATGACAGAGTCCGTGTTGTGCAGTTGGATGAACGTCTGCAGCAACCCGCGGTAGCCTTCCAGCCGATAGTTGGCGCTGACCAATTTCCTGAAATAGGAAGCCGCCGAGTCGGGATGATGCAGTCCCAAGTGATAGCGTCCTTGCGACTGGTAGTACAGTTCGTGCCCCTTGCTGATGTTGCCTTGACGGTCGAACAACCCTGAGAGCGTCTCGTAGATGTGCATCATTCCGTAGGCTTTCTTCCACAGCTCACCGTTCAGCGCCATTGTAATGGCCGTAGGATAGACGCGAGCTGCCTCTTGCTTCATTCCATGTTGCAGATACAGTCTTCTGGCTTGTTCTGTCACTTCAAACACTTTGGCCGTATCATTCAGCTGGTAATAGGGTTGCACCAGACATTCTATGCCGCGGATATACTCGTAGGTATTTCCTGCTTTCTGCGCATATAGGCTATACTTCTTGTAGGCCTCAATCTGCATGTGCGTGAGCCGTTGAGCAGTGAAGATTTCTCCCATCTGTCCGTAAACGTGCGAAAGGGTGATGTAATCGCAGTCCTGGCTGTGCACATCTGCACAATCAATGGCTTCGTAGAAGCATTTTACAGCAAGCGGAGCCTCGCCCATGTCGCGAAAGGCACAACCGAGCAGGTAATGGGCCCTCATGCGTTCGTTGGCAGAGCCATGCCCGTCGAAATAACCGACCGCTTCAGTCAACCCAGAAACCGTGGTGAGGGGGACATCGGCTTTGTTCATGGCCTTGGCCAGCGCTATCACATATCGCATCCTGTCGGCCTTCCGCCAGTGCCTCTGTAGCGAATCGGCCTCGCTGAGCAGACGGTAGGCTGAGTCGGGCTGTGCCACCGTCAGCGAGTCCGCTTGGCCCAACATCACATCGGCCTCATGGCGATGGCCGCAGCTCGCCATGAGGGTCAGCATGATGAATAATGCCGAAGCAACGTGAGCGTAGCGGTTCAACACAGTAAAAAACTGAAAGGGCTTGACGACAGACCTTTATGACTCAATGTTACATTTTCCCGCTGTGCACCAGCGTGCCGATCTCTTCGCCCTGCAACACCCGCTTCAGGTTGCCGACCACATCCATGTTGAACACGTAGATGGGCAGGTGGTTGTCGTTGCACATGCAGATGGCGGTCAGGTCCATCACCTTCAGTCCGCGGCTGAGCACCTCGGCATAGGTGATGTCATGGAACTTGGTGGCGGTGGGGTCCTTCTCAGGGTCGGCCGTATAAACGCCGTCCACGCGGGTGCCCTTGAGCATCACGTCGGCCTCTATCTCGATGCCGCGCAGACTGGAGCCGGTATCGGTGGTGAAGTAGGGATTGCCCGTGCCGCCGCTCATAATCACCACCTCGCCCGCTTCCAGGGCTTCGATGGCCTTCCACTTGGAGTAGAACTCGCCGATGGGTTCCATGCGAATGGCCGTGAGCACACGGTTCTTCACGCCTATGGCCCCCAGGGCACTGCTCAGTGCCAGGGAATTGATGACGGTGGCGCACATGCCCATCTGGTCGCCCTTCACGCGGTCGAAGCCCTTGCCGGCTCCCGTCAGGCCGCGAAAGATGTTGCCACCGCCAATGACGATGCCCACCTGCACGCCCATGTCGTGCACCTCTTTAATCTGTTCGGCATACTCGGCCAGGCGCTGTTCGTCTATGCCGTAGCCTTTTGCGCCCATCAGGCTCTCGCCTGACAGTTTCAGTAGGATTCGGTTGAATGTAGCCATGCTATATTAATTGTATGTAATGAATGTTTGGTGCCGTTTGCGGCGCAAAGATAACGAATAATTACGAATGATGTGTGATAAAATGAGGATTATTAGAAAAAAGTATCGTCCCCGATAGTGTCTGTTTCACAATTAATGCTTATCTTTGCGGCCTCAAAACCAAAAAGGAATCATTATGGGCGGCTTTTTCGGCACTATCTCCACCCAACCGTGCATCACAGATTTGTACTATGGCACGGACTACAACTCACATCTTGGCACCAAACGCGGCGGCCTCTGCACCTTCTCGGCCCGCAAGGGATTCTTCCGCAGCATCCACAACCTTGAAAATGCCTACTTCCGTACGCGCTTTGAGGACGAGCTCCCGAAGTTTGAAGGCAACAGCGGCATAGGCGTTATCTCCGACACCGACCCACAACCCATACTGATGCGCTCCCACCTGGGACGCATGGCCATTGTCACGGTGGGCAAGATCAACAATCTGGAGGAGATAGCCAACGAACTGCTGGAGGAAGGCGGCCACTTCTCCGAAATGTCGTCGGGCAAGACCAACCCCACCGAGCTGGTGGCACACCTCATCACACGCGGCAAGGACTGGGTCAGCGGCATAGAGAACGTATATAATAAGGTGATGGGATCGCTCTCCATGCTCATCCTTACTGAGGACGGGCTCATCGCTGCCCGCGACCGGCTGGGGCGTACGCCTATCATCATTGGCCGCAAGGACGGGGCCTATGCCGCCTCATCGGAAAGCACCTCCTTCCCCAACCTGGACTATGAGGTGGAACGCTTCGTAGGGCCTGGCGAGGTGCTGCGCCTCACGCCCGATGGCGTGGAACAAATGCGCAAGCCAGAGCAGCAGATGCAGGTGTGCTCGTTCCTCTGGGTGTATTACGGATTCCCCACATCGACCTACGAAGGGCGCAACGTGGAAGATATGCGCCACCAGTGCGGCTTGGAGATGGCCAAGACCGACGATGTGCAGGTGGACAGCGTGAGCGGCATCCCCGACAGTGGCGTGGGCATGGCCACCGGCTATGCCGAAGGCCTGAAAGTGCCCTTCCGCCGTGCCATATCCAAATACACGCCCACCTGGCCACGCAGCTTCATGCCCTCCACGCAGGAAACACGCGACCTCGTGGCCAAGATGAAACTCATCCCCAATCGCGACATGCTGCGCGGCAAGCGCTGCCTGTTCTGCGACGACAGCATCGTGCGCGGCACCCAGCTGCGCGACAACATACGTGTCCTCTTCGACCTTGGCGCCAAGGAGGTGCACATGCGCATTGCCTGTCCGCCGCTCATCTACGGCTGCCCCTTCATCAACTTCTCAGCCTCCAAGAGCGACCTGGAACTCATCACACGCCGTGTCATTGCCGACCTGGAAGGCGACCCCAACAAGGACTTGGCGGAGTATGCCAAGACGAACTCGCCCAAATACAAGCAAATGGTCGAGGAGATTGGCCGACGTCTGGGCCTCACATCGCTGAAGTTCAACACACTCGAAATTCTTATACGCAGCATCGGCCTGCCCAAGGAGCACGTCTGCACCCACTGCTTTGACGGCTCATCGCATTTCTGACCGCGTTGCGCCCACACACGCTCTTACGCTGTCCCGACAGGCACGAATGGTTGTCTGCCGGGACCATTTGTTTCGTCCGATCCCCTGTTGAGCCGGACGATTAACGGAAGACCATGATTACGGACTTCGCAAGGTCCGCCGCACGTAAGAGTGCGATATTTTCCCTCCGTTATGCTTCCGTTCTGAAAAAACATTCGTATATTTGCGGCGCTGAGTTTAACCAGCACAGAACTGCTATCACAAAGGAAATACTATGAAAGTACTATTGATTAATGGTAGTCCGCGCGAGCGCGGCAATACGGCACGCGCCCTGAGCGAAGTGGCCCGAATCCTGAACGAGGAAGGGGTGGACACACAAATTATCAATATAGGCAAGAAGGCCGTGCAGGGCTGCATAGCCTGCGGCTGGTGTGGGCGCGAAGGCCGCTGTACCTTCCGCGACGACCTGTACGGCGAGGTGATGCGCGTGGTGAAGGACGGCATTGACGGCCTTATCGTGGGCTCGCCCGTTTATTACGGTGGCCCCAACGGCTCGCTATGCGCCCTGCTGGACCGTGTTTTCTACTCGCTGGGGCGCGACCTACAGTTCAAGCCCGGCGCGAGCGTTGTGGTGTGCCGCAGAGGTGGTGCATCGGCTGCCTTCGACCGTCTGAACAAATACTTCACCATCCTGAACATGCCTATCGTTAGTTCGCAATACTGGAACATGGTGTATGGACAGACACCTGGGCAGGTGGAGCAGGACGAGGAAGGCATGCAGACCATGCGCACCCTGGGCCATAACATGGCTTGGATGCTGAAACGACTGAACACAGGGCAGGATGGCCACCCTGAACCAGAGCCCCATGTCTGGACCAATTTCGTGAGATAGAAGTTTGAACCGTACGATTGGAGGGGCTGGCTATGCGGTATGCCATTCATCGCAACGCCCCCGCTCGCGTTATTGACCTCCGGCCGAGCACGGCAGACATCGCGGGAAAACCGCGATGCACTGTGGCGCTGCATTCATCATTCGTCATTCGTCATTAGTCATTCGTCATTCATCATTAGTCATTCATCATTAGTCATTAGTCATTCGTCATTCCCAATGCCACCCTTTCTGCATCTGCTTGAACACAACAACGGACCTCTGCCTTGCGCATTCACGTTTCCCTTTCGCTATACGCCCCACCCGCTGTGCGTGAAGGCGGCTGCCGTGGTGCAGCAGCAACTGGAACAAATGGGCGTGACAGAGGGAAAGATGTATGGGGTGATGGTGGTGAAAGGAAAGAGAAGGCCCAACAACGGCAGCCCCACCCCCTCCCGTGAAGAAAGGGAGTGGGCAGACGCCAATGAAAGGGCCTCAAGCACCAATGGAAATATCCCTTCACAGGAAGATGTAGAGGGATCTGTAGAGGGAGATGCCCTTTATTTCCTGGCCGCCTATTCTGGACAACTGAACGGCAGCTATGCCCACCCGTGGTTCGTGCCACCTGTAGTGGACTACCTTGCGCCCGACAGCCACTTCCAACTTGAGCAACAAGAGATTTCGGAAATAAGCCGACGAATGGAGGCGCTGAGAACGAGCGAGGAAAGGACGGCATGGGTGCAAAGACTCACGGCACTCAAGGAGGAACGGGAAGTTGCCGTGACAGCAGCTAAAAGGGTATATGAGGAGCATAAAAGCAGGCCCAACCCCTCCAGTGAAGGAGGAGAGTGGGCAGACGCCAACGAGGGGGCTGCCTACATCCGTATGCGGCAGTTCCAAAAAGCCAATATCCACAGGGCCAAGCAGCTGCACAAGGAAGAAATTGCAACGCTGGAAGCAAGGTTGGCCGAACACAACGCCACTATGCACCAGCTGCTTGAAGAGCGAAAGCTGCGGAGCGAGGCATTGCAGCAATGGCTGTTTGAGCAGTTCAACTTTATGAATGGCAATGGCGAACGTAAGAACCTGATAGAGATATTCCACGGCACGGAGCAACGCCGACTGATTCCCAGCGGTGCAGGCGAGTGTTGCGCCCCCAAATTACTGCAAACGGCCTACCGTCTGGGGCTGGAGCCCGTGGCCATGGCCGAGTTTTGGTGGGGGCCATCATCGCCCTCGCACTACCGTCAGCCTGGCGCCTTCTTCCCAGCCTGCCACAGCAAGTGCCGCCCCATACTGGGCCACATGCTGCAAGGGCTGAACGTGGAGCCCGATCCTGCAGCACATTATAACAGCGCACTGGCACCCGTGCGTGTGGTGTGGGAAGACGCGACGATGGCCGTAATCATGAAGCCGGAAGGGTGGTGCAGCATCCCAGGACGATCGGACCAGGCCAACCTCTTTGACGAAGCCCACCGGATATGGCCGGGCATTACAGGCAGCGTCGTAGTACACCGGTTGGATCAAGACACTTCGGGCCTGATGCTCATAGCCAAGAATGCAGCCACGCACCACGCTTTGAGTCAGCAGTTTGAACGCCGCGAAGTGCACAAACGCTATGTAGCGCTGCTGGAGGGGAGCCTTCAGCAGTGGGCACCCGACAGGCGCAGCGGGCTTCTCTCCCTGCCGCTGGGGCCCGACCTGGAAGCCATGCCACGCCGAAAGGTGGATGTTGAGGATGGAAAAGAAGCCATAACCCGCTACGAGATGGTGGGCGAGGAACTGCGAAACGGACAAACCGTGACCCGCGTGGTGTTCTATCCGCTGACCGGCCGCACCCACCAGCTGCGCGTGCATGCCTCGGCAGCCGAAGGACTGAACGCGCCCATTCTCGGCGACCGCCTGTACGGCCACATGGCGGACCGCTTGTATCTGCATGCCGAAGCCATCAGTTTCAAGCACCCGCTGACACACGAGCCCATGCGTTTCGAGCTGCCGGCACCGTTCTGAAAAGACCGGCAGAGGAGGAATGGCAGAGGAGTGAAGGTGCTTGTTAAAGTTTTGTAAAAAGTCCATAATCTTACGAGCAGGGCGCCCGATTATAGCTATCTTTGCGCCTTGTTTTTACCAATCAACCAATCTGCATGACAAGAAATGCCTTACTATTACTACTTTGGATGCTGGGCTTGGACATAGCCGCCCAGCAGCGTTTTACCGTGAGCGGCCACATCATGGAGACGGTATCGTCCGAGACTATGATTGGCGCCACCGTGCGCGATGCCCTATCGGGCAGCGGCACGCAGTCCAACGCCTACGGTTTCTACACCCTGACACTACCCGAAGGGGCGGTGGAGCTTAGCTTCTCCTACGCCGGCTATCAGGCTGAGCACCGCAAGTTGCAACTGACGGCCGATACCGTGATCAACATACAGCTGAAACCCAACGATATGCTGCGCGAAGTGCTGGTGACTACCGACCGCCCCGACGCAGGCATACGTGCCACGGGCATGGGCGTGACGGATGTGTCGGTGGAACAGATAGCGCACACACCAGCGCTGATGGGCGAGACCGATGTGGTGCGCACATTGCAGCTGCTGCCTGGTGTGCAGTCTGGAATGAACGGCATGGCCGGCCTATACGTGCGTGGCGGCGGTGGCGACGAGAATCTGATTATGCTGGACGGCACGCCCATCTACAAAGTGGACCACCTGTTTGGCTTCTTCTCCGTGTTCACGCCCGAGGCCATGAAGAAAGTAACATTCTACAAAGGTTCGTTCCCCGCCCGCTACACCGGGCGCCTCTCATCGGTAGTGGATGTGCGCACACGCGACGGCGACATGCAGCATTTCCATGGCACGGCCAGCATCGGGCTGCTCACCAGTCGTCTGAACCTGGAAGGGCCTATTGTGAAGGACCGCACCTCGTTCTGCCTGTCGGCCCGCACCACCTACTGGGACTGGGTGGCACGGCCTTTCATGCCGAGCGACACGAAGTTCAGTTATAAGTTCTTCGACCTGAACGCCAAACTGAACCACCGATTCTCCGATGCCGACCGCATCTACCTGAGCCTCTATGCCGGGCAGGACAGAATGAAGGACGACTATGTGGACACATGGGGCACGCACGACGAAAGTTCGGAAAAGTATGGCAACAATATGCGCTGGGGCAACAACATAGCCTCGCTCAGATGGAACCACGTGTTTTCCAACAAACTGTTCAGCAACGTGACAGCCTCGTACAACTACTACCACATGAACCTGGAGAGCTATGACGACCTTGTTGAGGGCAGTCGGTTGGAGAAGTCGCGCACGGCCTACCACTCGAAGATACGCGACTGGACGGCGCAGGTGGACTTCGAATACGACCCTGTGCCACAGCACCGCATCCAGTTTGGCGGCAGCTTTACCTACCATCGTTTCCAGCCCGAGACCTGGAGCGTTATGGTGAATGAACAGGACAACAATGTTGCCGGTGTGGACACAACCTACAACTCGCCCAACCCACCGACGCCCGCTCAGGAATACACGGCCTACGTGGAGGACGACTGGCATGTGGGCCGCCTGCACCTGCGCCCGGGTGTGGTGTTCTCGCTGTTTCACGTGCAAGGAAAGAACTACCCCACCCTACAGCCACGACTGGCTGCACGCTACGCCTTCACGGACGCATGGGCTGTGAAGGCCGCCTACACCGACATGGCTCAGTACATACACCTGCTCACATCCATGCCCATAGCCATGCCCACCGATTTGTGGGTGCCCATTACCCGCAACATCAAGCCCGAGCGTGCTCGCCAGGTCAGCCTGGGCGGCTACTTCACAGGCTGGAAGGGCTGGGAACTCTCGGCCGAGGTCTATTACAAGGATCTGCGCAATGTGCTGGAGTATCGCGATGGGCTGAGTTTCCTTGGCTTCTCCGGCTCGTGGGAACAACTGGTGAGCATGGGCCGCGGACGCTCGCGAGGCCTGGAACTAATGGCGCGGCGCACCGAAGGGCGCACCACTGGCTGGGTGGCCTATACACTGGCACGCAGCGACCGTAAGTTTGACAAGGACAGCGGCGTGAACGCCGGAGAATGGTTTCCGCATGCCTACGACCGCCGGCACACGCTGAACCTTGTGGTCAACCACAAGTTCAGCCACAAACTGGACTTAGATGCCACATGGATGTTCCATTCCGGCGAAGCCGCCACGGTTGCCACGCAACGCGAAACAATCCTCTACCCATCGGGGGCAGAAGAAATAGCCTACTACGTGCCCAGCCGCAACAACTACCGCTTGCCGCCCAGCCACACGCTCTCGCTGGGGCTCAACATGCGACGGAAGCTGAAATGCGGCGCGCTGCGCACATGGAACATCAGCATATACAACGCCTACAACTCCATGAACCCGACATTAGTGTATCGTCAGTATTACGGCGAAGGCTACGCGGGCGAAGAGAAACTCGTCAAATACACCCTGCTACCCATCATCCCTTCTTTCACCCTCACTTACAAGTGGTAACAAATGAACGCACGAACAATCATGAGCAGCCACATGGCTCTGCTCGCCCTGATACTAATCCTGCCTTTCCTCGCATCCTGCGAGAACCACATTGACCTGCGCCCCGACAGCCAAGGGGCTCACCTGTGCCTGAACGCCTATATCGATGCCGACAGCCTGCAACACCAGCTGCTGGTAACACTGACGGGGGCCCACCAGCCGACCAAGGTAAGCGGTGCTCACGTGATGGTGAGCATCAACGGCACGCCTGAAACAGAAGCCGTGGAAAATAACTACCACCAAGGCTACTATGAGTTTTCGGCCCGATTCAGCCCAGGTGACCTGGTACGCATAGAAGTGCTGACAGCCGATGGCGCACACATGGCCTTCGCCGAGGAATACGTGCCTCGGCCCGCCGAACTGGAGGACGTGGCGCCACGCCTCATCGAAGGCTACACCTCCTACGAGGCCTATAATGAATATGGTGCCTATCTGCAGCAGGTCGATGCCTATCAGCTCAGGCTCCGCATCAACGATGCGTCGGAAACGCCCGACTACTACCAATTGCACACGAACTGGCACATCCACCATTACTTTGCACAGCAGTACCCCTGGCGCGGGGAGGAGTGGGAAGTGAACGAGCAGGACTATCGGCAGGAAGGGCGCTTTGATGGTAACCAAGACCCCATCTTCATGGAAGGGCACACCATCACCTCCGGCGGCGACTTTGACTTCCCCTCGCTGGGGCACATCGAGAATAAACAAGGGGTGTTCTCCGACCGCCTCTTTAACGGCAAGGAAGCCACAGTAACCATCTATGAAACCGTGCCAAACGTGTTCCTGAAGAAAAGCGAGCCACAGGACGAGCATCACAGCGATGAAAGCGAGGGTGGCATCTACCAGACACGTGTAAAAGAGCATTATAGCGGCACGCTGACGGTGACATTGGAAACCATCTCGGCTTCGGAATACTACTACCTGAAAGCGCTGAACACGCGCGACTCCGATGTTTATGACGACACCAGCGACCTGACCGGCCCCATCAAGACACCCACCAACGTGCACGGAGGTTCGGGCATGGTGGGATTCCACACCTCGCGGTCGGTGACACTACCATTGTATCGCCCTGAAGAGTAGTGCTGACGCTCAAGGCCGTGATTTCAGATAGTGAACCCAAGCGAAGAGCCTGCGCTGTTGCAGATAGCGGGGATTGTGCTGGTGCTGATAGGCTTCGCGCTCGAATGAGATGGCATAGTAGGCCTGAAGAGGACTGCGGTATTGCAAGAGCCGCACGAGCCATTCAAGAAGATACCAAAGGTAGAAACCAAGGAAGAGGAGTTCGCGCATCTGACGTGTGTGAATGCGCTCGTGCCTCAGCCCTGTGGGGGTGAGGTGCTGGCCCCTGCGTACAAAAATGAAGCCAAAGAGATTGATGGCTACGAAGGAGCCAAAAGGGATGAAGCGATTGTAGATCATTGCAACTCGAGCTTGAAGGTCTTGCCGAGTGTGATGAGGGAGGGATTGAGGTCGCACAGATGACGCAGTTGCGAGCGCTTGTCCAGGACGTGGGTCTGCTCCTGACGCTCGGGCACGCGAACATGAAGCTCAAACTGGCTGTTCTGCAGGTCGGCCCTGAGGAAGCGAAGGATAGCATCCAACATCGCCTGCAACCGCTGTGCGACTACGGTATTCTCGGCTATGACGTAAGCAGTGTGCGAATCGTGCAGTTGTGGCTGCATGATACGCATGCGCTGGGCCATGGCCGTTTCTTCGCGTGGAAGGGTGTTGATAAAGCGCTGCCAACTGACAAGAAGTGCATCCTGCTGCACCGGCTTGTCTTGTCCAGACGAAAGGCTGACAGGGGTCGGTTCGGCCTGTATAGGCTGGGGAGCAGTTTCGGCACTGGGAACCGCATTCTTATGGAAAATACTGGGACCGCCCAATGTTCCGAGTTTGAAGCTACGCGGGGAAGCTGCCTGTGGAGCCGATGATGCTGAGGATGGTGCAGACGGCCGCTCGGAAACGGGTGCAGCATGAGTGACGGGACGAGAGGTGGGGACTGCAGGCTGAGCAGTGGTGTGCGCAGGTTGCTGTGGCTGAGCCACGCCGGCTGCGGCAGCAGGGGTTCCTGCTGTCGTGAGGTGCGCAAAGATGGGTTTAAGCTTACGTATGGGGCGGCGCCCCGCGGCAGGGTCATCATCGTCCAGTTGCGCGCATTCAATGAGCGTGAGTTCTATCTGCAAGCGCTTGTTGCGGCTATTGCGGTAGGCTTGGTCGCAGTTGTTGCACAGACGGATGGCGCTATAGAGCCATGTAGTCTTGCAGTGCTGAGCCTGTGCAACATAGCGCTGACGGATATCATCGGTGACGTCCAAAAGGGAGGCTGTCTGCGGATCCTTGGAAACGAGGACATCGCGCAGGTGGCTGGCGAGGCCGCTTATGAAGGGGCCGCCCTCAAAGCCTTTGCCGAGCACATCGTTGAAAAGGAGAAGGCACTCGGTTACTTTCTTCTGGAGCATGAAGTCAACGAGACGGAAATAGTAGTCATAGTCCAGGACGTTGAGGTTGCGTATGACTTGCTGATAAGTGATGTTGCCACCGGTAAAGCTGACCACTTGGTCGAATATACTGAGTGCATCGCGCATGCCGCCGTCGGCCTTCTGTGCAATCACGTTGAGTGCTGCTGGCTCGTAGGTGTAGCCTTCCTGCTGCGCCACATGTTCGAGATGGCGGATGGTGTTCTGAACACTCATGCGCTGGAAGTCGTAGATCTGGCAGCGTGAAAGGATGGTGGGTAGGATCTTGTGCTTTTCGGTAGTGGCAAGGATGAAGATAGCATGTGCTGGCGGTTCTTCCAATGTCTTGAGGAAGGCGTTGAATGCAGATGCAGAGAGCATGTGAACCTCGTCGATGATAAACACCTTGTATTTCCCAATCTGAGGCGGTATGCGCACTTGTTCTATAAGCTGACGGATGTCATCGACTGAGTTGTTGGATGCAGCATCGAGCTCATGAATATTCATGGAGCGGCCTTCGTTGAAGGCCTGACAGGATTCGCACTGGTTGCATGCCTCGCCATCGGCCTGCGGATTGAGGCAGTTGATGGTTTTGGCAAAGATACGCGCACAAGTGGTCTTACCGACGCCACGCGGTCCGCAGAAGAGGTAGGCATGTGCGAGCTTACCTGTGCGAATGGCATTTTTCAGCGTAGTGGCTATGGCCTCTTGCCCGACCACCGAGTCGAAGGTAGTGGGGCGATACTTGCGCGCGGAAACGATATATTCGGACATGATGATTGAAGATTAGCAGAGTGGCCGGCACCGGCCCCCCTTGAATATTATAGTTGATGCGTTGCAGGGCAAAGCGCCACCCATTCAGCCCCGTCAACAAGGATGCCTGGCACCTGAAGAAGCGACGAGCAGACGGTTGAGGGACGGCGGGGTGGAATATTTTGCCCCCTTTTCGCGGCCAAAAGTACAAAAAAAGTCTAAAAGTAGCCACTTTTATTCGCTTTTTTCGCTGTTGTCTCACCATTATTCACAATTAACCCTTATCTTTGCCACAGAAAAATAAAGGAGTACTATTATGGGACGCTTAAACAGCATCTGGAATTTTGTGAGGCAACACAAGTATGCTTTTGCCATACTTGTCTTCTTGCTTATCATTGGCATCGTAGATGAAAACAGTTGGTATGTACGCTATCAGCGTAAGATGGAAATCGGCCGCTTGCGCGAGCAGATAGACAAATACCAGGCCCAATATGAGGCTGACACCCGGGCCCTGAACGCCTTAATCGGAGATGCCCAAGAAGTGGAAAAGGTAGCCCGCGAGCGCTACTATATGAAACGCCCGAACGAAGATGTCTTCGTGTTTGTGGACGAGGGCAGCTTTGAGGTGCAGCAACCGATGGAACGTCCGGCCGACCACCCAGTGCCGGCACTGCCCGGCGAACAAGCGCAAGCACTTCCTGAAGGCACGCAGCAACCGACTCAGAGCGCGCAGCCTGCCACAGAGGGGCCGGACATAGACACGAACAATAAACAACAGCCTACAAATGCAGCTACTAACTAAGACACAAGATGTGATATTAAAGATAGGCGGCATCCTACTGATTGCAGGTGCCGCATTATATATGTTCTTCCCCCTGGCTGCTTTCTGTATCTTCACCGCAGGTGTTTTGGCCTTCGGATGCATGCAGATGCTTCAGGCTTACAATGGGAATAATTTCATCATCCGCCGTCTGCGCCGCCAACAGTTGCTTGGAGTGATAGCGCTCCTGCTGGCCGCCTGCTGCATGTGCATGCAAACCTTCCACTTTGGCTTTGCCATTCGCAACGAGTGGGTGGTGTGCCTGACCATCGGAGCGATACTGGAACTGTGGACCGCTTTTCGCATCCCTCTCGAACTGGAGAAGGAAAGAAAAGGAAAGTGAAAAGTGAAAAATGAAAAGTGAAAAATAAGAGTTACTGACAAGGTTTCTACGAGAAGAGCCTCGGACGGCTCTTGCACTCAACAGCCTTCAATCAACAAATCTCAGCCTTCAACCTTTAACATTCGACCTTCAATGCTCTACCGTCTCTACCAGCTTTTCATTGCAGCCCCCATTCTGCTGCTGCTGACCATTCTCACAGCCTTGGCCACAATTGTGGGTTGCGCTGTTGGGAATGCCTCCTGGTGGAGTTACTACCCCGGCAAGATATGGTCGCGAGCCATGATTCGTGTGCTGTTGCTGCCTGTGCATGTGAAAGGCCGCGAACACATGGATCCCTCACAGAGCTACGTTATCGTGGCCAACCACCAAGGAGCATTCGACATTTTCCTTGCTTATGGTTTCCTAAACCGTCACTTCAAGTGGGTGATGAAACAGTCGCTACGCAACATCCCGTTGGTTGGACGTGCGTGTGAGGCTGCCGATTTCATCTTCATCGACCACCATCCCAAAAAGATACAAGAGTCGCAAGCACGCGCACGCCGCATCCTGCAAGGAGGCATGAGCGTGATGGTGTTCCCGGAAGGAGCACGCACATGGGACGGGCAAATGATCCCGTTCAAACGCGGTGCCTTCCAGTTGGCCTGCGACCTGCATTTACCTGTACTGCCCATCACCATCAACGGCCCCTTCAAGGTATTGCCACGCTCGGCCGGCTTCAACTTCGTGCATTGGGCTCCCTTGTCACTTACCATTCACGAGCCCCTGTTGCCTCAGGGCACCGACGCCGATGCCGAACGCTCCCTGATGACACAGGCTCAGTCCGTTATCCAAACTGCATGTCTATGAAAAAGTTCTTCGGGTTCTTTCTATTAGCCTCCCTCTTTCTGGCATCGTGCCAAAAGCGTCCCTATATACAAGGCACAACCTCTATTTCCGACTTAGAAGGGCGCATGCTCTATCTGAAGATCTATGCCGACGGCGACCTTCGCGACATCGACTCCACACGCATCGTACACGGTAAGTTCCAGTTCACTGGAGACGTTGATTCAACGGTGATGGCCAACCTCTTTTTGGAGGACATGAGCCTGATGCCCATCGTGATTGACGAGAACGTGCTGCAGGTGTCGCTAAGCGAGAATGAGCGACAGATCAAAGGGTCGGCCCTGAACGACTCTCTCTTAGCCTTTGCAGAACGCAAGAGCGTGCTGGACGAGAAACTGGAGGAGATACCACACCGCGAGAGCCAGATGATCATGGACGGCTACGACCACGCCGAAATCGTGAGCATGCTCAATGCTGAGATAGACGACCTTACACGCCAACGCTCGGAGATGGTGTCAAGGTTCATCAAAGACAATATGGACAACGTGCTGGGACCCGGTGTCTTTATGATTGTCACCTCCAGCCTGCCCTTCCCTGTCCTCACGCCCGAGATTGAAGAGATCCTGGCACTGGCACCGCCCTCGTTTTTGGTCAATGCCTACGTACAGGACTACATCAAGCTGGCCAAAGAAAACATGGAGAAGATGAACGAGTAGGGCCATGCTACTGAGCTATCACTATCCGCTCTCCGAGGTTGTCCCCTACATCAACTGGTCCTATTTCTTCCATGCGTGGGGATTTCCTGCACGATTTGCATCCATAGCCTATATTCATGGGTGTGACAGTTGTCGTGCCACGTGGCTTGCCTCGTTTGCCGAAGCCGATCGCAGCCGTGCAGCCGAAGCCATGCAACTGCTGAAGGAAGCCCAACGTTTCCTACGTGTCAACAGCCAAGACTTTCAAAGTCATTTCCGCTTCATGCTCTGTGCCTGCCATGCGGAGAATGACGACATCGTGCTCGAGCCCGACGGCACAACGCAGGGAACGGCCCCGATGCGCCTGTCGTTTCTCCGTCAACAGCAACCTCCCTACCTCTGCTTGGCAGACTTCATCTCGCCTGTCGCAGACAAAGTCGGGCTTTTTGTGGCCTCGGTGGATGCCGGATTTGAGCGGCTCCCCGACAACGGAGATGACTACCAGCACCTCCTGGCACAGACGCTGGCCGACCGCCTGGCAGAAGCCACCGTGGAAAAAGCACACGAACATGTTCGCCGCCATGACTGGGGATATGCCATCATGGAGCACCTGTCCATGCCCGAGCTCTTTGCCGAGAAGTTTCAAGGCATACGCCCGGCCGTAGGCTACCCATCGCTGCCAGACCAGAGCCTGAACTTCGACCTGGACCGCATCCTGGACTTCGCAGCCATTGGCGTTAGCCTCACCGAAAGCGGAGCCATGCAGCCACATGCCAGCGTGAGCGGGCTGATGCTGGCCCACCCAAAAGCCACCTATTTCAGCGTAGGTCCTATTGGTGAGGACCAGCTGGCCGACTACGCTCGGCGCCGGGGCAGGCCCGCCGATTGGCTCCGCCCCTTCCTGGCAGGAAACCTGTAATACCAAGCACACTAAGCAGACCTAATTAATACCAAAGTGAAAAAAATGAACCGCACTAACACATGGGCCCTGACGGCCCTCTTCGTTGTAGCCATGACTGCTGCCATGACCAGTTGCGAAGCACCCTATGTTGGCCCTATCGACAGTACTGAAGAGCTGGCGCAACACAACGTACAAATCAACACCAGCATCTATCAGCAAGCCCCCTTCGAAGTTGCCGCATCACGTTCGGTGCAGGAGGTAAGCGACTTATGTTCGCGCATCAGCTTTGCCGTGTTCCGCGATGGCGAGAAGGTGAAGTGGGTCAACCAGACGCAGACCAGCGCCGATTTCGGGAGTGCTGCATTCTCCCTGCCCGAAGGAGAGTACGAGCTGGTGATTATCGCCCACAACTGCGACGGCACTGCTACCATCAGCTCGCCCGAGAAGATCACCTTCCCCAACAATATCGTTTCTGACACCTTTTTCTATTACGGCACCTTCACCGTGGGCGACGAACAGACCACGCTCGACCTCATGCTCAGCCGGGCTGTGGCCATGGTGAGGCTCAGCCTTACCGATGCCATACCCGAGGGCATCCGGCAGATGAGATTCTACTACACCGGCGGCAGCAGCACTTTCAGCGCATCGGCTGGTTATGGATGCGTCAATTCCAAGCAGACCGTGAAGATGGATGTAAAGCAGGACATGGTCGGGAAACCTTCTACCTGGGAGCTGTACACACTGCCCCATGCCGACAACGGCGAACTCAAACTGACCATCTCTGCCTTGGATGCCAACGGCAACACCCTTTATGAGAAGGAACTGGACGATGTGCCCATCACCATCAACGCCATCACCACCTACACCGGCACCTTGTTCGGCACCGACCCACAGGACTTAGACAGCAAGGGTTTCCACCTGACGGCCGACGGCGAGTGGGACGAAGGGCCTTACGGCGAGTTCTGATCAGCAGCGGAAGCCCAAGGCTTCGGCATGGCTATTGTCCGAAGCCATGAAATGGCCGTTGTCATAAATGAGACGACCATTGCAATAGGTTTGCGCCACCTTCCAACTGAAGGAGCGCCCTTCCAGGGGGCTCCAGCCACAACGGCTCACGATGTCCTGGGAGGACAGCGTCCAAGACTGCCGTTGCACCAGCACCATGTCGGCCTTCATCCCTTCGCGTATGAAACCGCGGCCATGAATGCCGAAGAGCCGGGCTGGGTTGTGACACATCAGCCGAACCACCTGTGTGAGCGGCAGCACACCTTCCTCAGCCAGCTGCAACATGGCCGGCAGTGAGAACTGCACCATTGGCATGCCCGATGCAGCACGCTTGCATCCGCCCTGTTTCTCGGTCAGCAGGTGTGGCGCATGATCGGTTGCCACGGCCATTATTCTGCCATCGCACAAGGCACGTCGCAGCGCATCTCGGTCGGTACGGGTCTTGATGGCCGGATTGCACTTGATACGGGTGCCCAAACTTGCATAATCTTCATCGCAGAAGAGCAAGTGCGGCACACATGCTTCCAGCGTGATGAGAGGACGGCCTGTCGGAACGGCCTCGCCCACCCCTTCTCCATGAAGGACAGACGAAAGTGGTTGAGAACCTGCCACACATGCAAGCGCCTCATCGCCGGAAGCCAAGTCCAGTTCCTCTGTGGTGGTGATGTGGGCTATGTGCAGATGCTTCCCAAATCGGCGTGCCAACTGGGCAGCCAGGCTCGACGAACGGATGCAGGCCTCACGGCTGCGAATCTCAGCATGATGCACCACATCGGGGTCGTCGCCATAGCGTTCTTGTGCCAGACGCATGTTATTCGCTATGACACCCGAATCCTCGCAATGGGCCATGATGGGCAGGGGCGACTGCTCAAATACCGCTTCCAGTGCCGCCCCACCATCCACCAACATGCCGCCGGTAGAACTGCCCATGAACAGTTTTACTGCCGGCACACGGGTCGGATCCAGTTCAGGGAGCAAGTGGGCATTGCAATTGGTAGCACCGAAATAAAAGCTATGGTTGACAAAAGCATGTGCTGCCCCCAGCGCCTGCCGCTGAGCCAAGGTCTCCAGCGTCGTTGTCTGCGGCACCACATTAGGCATGTCCAGGACCGACGTCACCCCGCCTGCTGCAGCAGCATGGGTCTCCGTGCACAAGTCACCTTTGTGTGTCATTCCTGGCTCGCGCGTGTGTACATGCTCATCTATCACGCCAGGCAGGAGTAAGCTTACTGGCCCCTGCACATCCTTGCCAGCAGCAACCGCAGCCAAGTCAGACTGCGCGAGTTCTTCCTTGTCCGTTATCTTGGCAATGAACTGGCCTTCGACAACGATATCAGCCCGACGCACCTTGCCGTCGGACACATAGACGATGTCATTAAACGTATGCTTCGTCATAACTTCAAACACTGAACGTTGAACTTTGCGCGCAGCCCACAGAGAAGCCTCGCTGCGCAGGACTCTATGCACAGACCGCATATAGGCATCGCAGACCTATGGCTTGCGCGCGATGTTGAAAGCAAAGGGACTTCAACCCTTCATCTTCTTTCTCGGCCACTTCCTGAACCAGCCGTCCCAGCGCAGGCGCATCACGCCAAACAGCGCTTCGGAGAAGATGCCGCCACTCATCTTGCTCGTGCCCAGTTCGCGATTCACAAACACCACCGGCACTTCCTTAATCTTAAACCCGCACTGGTGAGCCGTGAACTTCATCTCTATCTGGAACGCATAGCCCTTGAAGCGGATGGCATCCAGGTCGATGGTTTCCAGCACCTCCCGGCGGTAGCAAACGAAGCCCGCCGTGGTGTCATGTATATTCAGCCGCGTAATCAGGCGCACATATTTCGAGGCGAAATAGCTCATCAGCACACGCCCCATGGGCCAGTTCACCACATTCACGCCCGTCACATAACGCGAGCCGATGCTCACATCGTACCCCTCGGTGGCACAAGCGGCATACAGACGGGGCAAATCGGCCGGCGCATGGCTGAAGTCGGCATCCATCTCAAACACATAGTCATAGCCATGTTCGATAGCCCACTTGAATCCTGCGATATAAGCCGTGCCCAACCCAAGCTTGCCACTGCGTTCCACCAAGAACACGCGATCCTTCAGTTCAGCAGCCATCAGCCCCTTTACAATGGCAGCCGTGCCGTCGGGCGAACCATCATCAATCACCAGCACATCGAATGCCGGCGCTCCCTCAGGACCGCCCTCCTTCTCCTGGCTGGTCACAGCCCGGATGATATTTTCTATGTTCTCTTTCTCGTTGTAGGTTGGAATTATGACTATACTGTCTGAACGCATGAGAAGTTGATTTAGTTGGGTTTGACGCTGCAAAGATAGCCCGTTTTTGAGCAAATGGCCGACATACCACCAGTGTATGGGCAGCCTTAATCGTCCTCAAAGTCGAAATGGTCTAACAGCTTGCCACATTTCGAGCAGAACACTTCGTGCCGATAGATGGTTCCGCCACAGTCATTACAATGATAGGTGCGGGGTGCTTTTGCTTCGTTTGAATCTGTATTCATGAGCTTTTCTGTATCAATTTGAGGGCAAAGATAGCAAAGAAGATGGTAGTTGGTGCAATTATTCCCGTTTTTTTGCTTGCCATTGGCTTATTTTCTCTATTTTTGCGCAAAACTTGTTAGTAACCACCCTTAAAAACCTCTTTGCTTATGAACAGACAGTACTTCCTTAGCCTGCTCACGGCCATGCTGCTGAGCATGCCCATGCAACTCCTCGCCCAAACTGCCGGCCGCGCCTACTTAGGCTATGCCAAGTATGACGATCAAATTTGGGAATACGATGGGCTCTCCCTCGACCACAATGCCAAGGTGGGCTGCGCCATCCTCCTCACTGCCGACATGCTCAAGCCCTATATTGGTGGTACCATCGTCGGCATGCGTGTAGGCTGGGACACCAGCCAGCAGAATGGCAGCTATGAAGGCTTCGTGCGTAACACCTTCAATGGCGAAAACCTTTCCACTGGCAAGGTGACAGTGAAACTGGGATGGAACAACATGACCATGACGGACTACGTGATTCCCGCCGACGTCCAGCAACTGGTAGTGGGGTTCACCACTACACTGAAGAAAGACGTGGTGGCCATCCCGCTCTTTTCCTACTACAATACCCCCAACAGCTGCTACCTGTGGGTTGAAGGCGACAACGATGCCAACGGAAACCCGAATTGGGCGAACGCCCAGGGCCGCGGCTCACTGCCTATCCTGCTCACCATCAAGGACACGGAAGGCACGTTCAGTTACTTGCCCGTGATACAATCCCTGGTTGACGACGGCGTGGTCAGCACGGGGGCTGCCTCAACCACACTTATGCGCATCAAAAACATAGGCGCACAAACTATCAAGAGCCTCGAGTTCACCTCACGTTTCGGACAAGAGACCTACAAGCAAACGGTGACCCTCTCCAAAACCATCCCTCAGACCGCTACCAGTTCGGCATTCATGGCGCCACTGTATTGTTTTGGCACTGGCGATGTCGAACTGAGCATCACGAAGGTGAACGACAAAGACGTTGCCAATCCCCCCACACAAACAGTAAATCTCATTGGCATCCCCACCGAGGTGAGCAAGAACTACAAGCGCCGCCCGCTAGTCGAATACTTTGAGTCAGAGAACAACTACAGGTCGGCCCGCTATTGGGATGAGATTATCGAACCGACCGTACAAGACAAGCTGAGCAAGCTGACCGTAGTGTGCCAGCATCTGGACGACCAGTTCATGACGGGCGATGACGATGCCACACGCCTCTGCCTACAGCTATGCGACAACGACTCCGACAAGGTGAGCATCCCATCCATGAGTGTTGACCGCGGCATGAGCACAGACAACATCCTCTATCAGCAAAACGCCGCGTGGGACGCCACATTCCCTTCGCTGTACGACCCCTATGCCAGCCAAGTGTTTAACGCCGCGATGAAGCACCCCACATTTGTGGCAGTGCAGGCAACAGGCAACCTGGGCAGCGACCAAGAGACGCTCGACGTGATAATCAATGGCGACGTGGCGGCTGGCATATTACCCGAAGGCGAACAGCCACGGCTCACGGTGTACCTGATGGAACGCTTCGTGAAATCCGACAGCCAGCTGTTCTGGACAGACCAGGAGAAGGAAGCCTCAATGGGACAGTATGTTCACTTCAACGTCATCCGCGAGGTGCTGTCTGCCCCCGAAGGCGACCCCATCACGGCCGGCGGCGAGTTCAACGCCACCTATACTACACAGGCCGATCCGACATGGGATGCTGAAAACCTATATGTGGTGGCTTTTGTACACCGCGACGGGCAGAAAGGCGGCAAACGCATGCATGTGTTCAACAGCGCCGAAGGCTTCATCGACCTGACCAACAGCATCCAAATGCCCACCGCTCAACAGGCAACAGCAGGCGCCGCCACCGTGTATGACCTTAGCGGGCGTGCCCTCCGCCAGCCTGCATCCGGCATGCGTCAGTCCAGCCTCCCGAAGGGTATATATATCATCAATGGCAAAAAAGTAGTGCGATGAAACGGCTGTTACTCTCACTGGCTTGCACCTTAGCCTCTGCCTACATGTGGGCACAAGTGCCCTACGGCTATGCCCCCAATGATGTTTCGGCCAACGAAATCTCGGCTCTGGGCGGCAACAAGAACGAATTCGTACAAGGCGTGGTGCTGTTCGACCCCGCCACCGACCCCGTCTGGGCGCGCATGAAAGGCAAGCAGGTGCTGGGCGTGCGCTGCTATGTGCGCGCCGACTACAAGCAAGCCCGGCAGAAACGATCGGGCATACTGGCTTGCACCGGCAACCCCGCCAACATCGTACAGACCACCTATGCCGACCTGACTGAAGGGTGGAACGACGTGCTCTTTGCCGAGCCCCTCACCATCGGCGATGAGCGGCTGTACCTCGGCGTGCAGACCTACGAAACCATCGGCACGCCCTACCCGCTGGTGGCCTATGCCGCAGCCACCGTGCCGCAATCATGTATCATCAACCTGGGCAAGAAGGCATGGGAGGAATTCACCGACCGTGGCACACTGCTCATTGCGGCACTGGTCCAGGACGATGCCGCCGGCATGTTTGAGCATGCCGTGTATGCACAGAACACCACACACCCGCAAACGGTGGCGCCCGATGCCGACTTCCAAGGCGGCCTGTATATCCACAACTTCGGCACCACCCCACTCACCGACATCGTTGTGGCTATGCAGGGCGAGGGAGCTGTCCAGCCCACGCTGCGTGCCATCAGCCTGCCCACACCCGTTCCGGCCTATGGCAGCACTGTAGTCAGCACGCTGCTGCGGTCGGGCACTGCCGAGGGCACTAACGTCAGCTGGACTGCCACCGTCACGCAAGCCAACGGCGTTGACACCCAAACGGCCCGGCCAGGCACCACATCGCTATTTGTCACCAAGGACAATTTCATCCGCACGCCCCTCATCGAGGAGTTCACCAGCCAGCGATGTGTCAACTGCCCACAAATGGCCTATTTCCTGGAAAAAGCGCTTGAACAGTACGGCAAGCCCTACGTCTATGTGGCTCACCACAGCGGCTTTGCCGAGGACGTGTTCACGACGGCCCCCGACCGTGAAGCGGTCTATGTGTTCGGCGGCTATGCCAACGAGTACAACCCGGCCATCATGTACAACCGGACCGTGTTCGAAGGCGAGAACACGATCGTATTCGGCATCAGGGACATGTCGCCCACGCCCTATCTCGATGCGCTGGCACTTGCTGCCGACATGCCGGCCAAGGCCGAAGTGCAATTGGAGCACGACGATGCTACAGTTACTGTGAGCGGGCGCGTGGCTCGCGACCTCGTGGGCACGCCCCTCTACTTATCCTGCTATCTGGTGGAGGACGGCATCGGAACCAACCAATACCCCCAGATGGGCATGGACGATGACGATGCACCTGCCGACCTCAAGGAGGTGTTCCGCCACAATGGCGTTATCCTGCACCACTTCAACACAAACGCCATCGGCGACCCGTTAGTGACGAATGCCGACGGATCCTACTCCGTAAGCTACCCCTTGGCCATGCCGAACGGCTATGGTGGCACGGCACAACGCCTGGTGGCATTTGTGCATCAGGTGAATAAGGACAACCTGCGAGCCAACGAGGTGCTCAACGCCACGCAGGAATACCTAACGGGCGCACCCAATGCCATCCGCGACATCCAGTCGGCGCAGCCGGCACAACACCACACCGATGCCATCTACGACCTGAGCGGGCGCCGCATTCGCCAGTCGGCAGCCAGCATCCGTCAAGCCCCCCTCCACAAGGGCATCTACATTGCCGGAGGCCGCAAGGTAGTCCGATAAGACACAACACACCAACACACTATGCAAAGGAACGCGACACACATTGAAATCATGGACACCACCCTCCGGGATGGCGAGCAAACCAGCGGCGTCAGCTTCATGCCACACGAGAAGCTGATGATATGCCGCGCACTGCTGGAGGACCTGCGCGTGGACCGCGTGGAAGTGGCCTCGGCCCGCGTCAGCGAGGGCGAACTGGAAGCCGTACAGCGCATCACACGGTGGGCCGCCGGCAAGGACCTGCTGGACCGCGTGGAAGTGCTGGGCTTTGTCGATGACGGCAAGAGCCTGGACTGGATCGAGCGTGCGGGGGCGCGCACCATCAACCTGCTGTGCAAGGGGTCGAGGCGCCACTGCGAAGGCCAGCTGGGCAAGACGCTACAGGCCCACGCGCAGGACATCGTGCGCAACGTGCAGATGGCCAACAGCCGTGGCATCGCCGTGAACCTATACCTGGAGGACTGGAGCGGCGGTATGCGCTCGGACGAGCAGTACGTGTTCCAGCTGATGGATGCCCTCCAGGGCCAACCCATACGCCGTTACATGCTGCCCGACACGCTGGGCATACTCAACCCGCTGGAACTGATCAGTTTCATGCGCCGCATGGTGAAGCGCTACCCCACCCTGCACTTCGACTTCCACGCACACAACGACTACGACCTGGCTGTATCCAACGTCCTGGCAGCCGTATTGAGCGGTGCCCGCGGACTGCACACGGCCATCAATGGGCTTGGCGAGCGCGCAGGCAACGCACCGCTGGCCTCCGTGCAAGCCATCCTGAAGGACCATTTCAACGCTCAGACCAACATCAACGAGGAGCAACTGTACAAGGTGGCACACATGGTGGAGAGCTACAGCGGCATTGCCATACCGCCCAACAAGCCTATCACCGGCAGTGCCGTCTTTACCCAAGTGGCTGGCGTCCATGCCGATGGCGACAAGAAGAAGGGCCTCTACCAAAACGCCTTGCTGCCCGAACGCTTTGGCCGCAGGCGCGAATATGCACTGGGCAAGAGCAGCGGAAAGGCCAACATACGCATGAACCTGGAGGAACTGGGCCTGGAACTGAGCGAGGAGGACATGCGCAAGGTCACCGCACGCATCATCGAGCTGGGCGACAAGAAGGAGCTGGTCACACAGGAGGACCTGCCATTCATCATACGCGACGTGCTGAAGCACACGGACGAGGCAGAGCGCGTACAACTGCTCTCCTACATGGTCTCCACCGCCTATGGCCTGCGCCCCATGGCACAGGTGCGCCTGCAGATTGACGGGCAGATATACGAGGAGAGCGCTCAGGGCGACGGACAGTACGACGCTTTTGTGCGCGCCGTGCGCCACATCTATCGCGACCGCCTGGGCCGGCAGTTCCCATGGCTGTCAAACTATGCCGTGACCATCCCCCCCGGAGGGCGCACCGATGCGTTGGTGCAAACCACCATCGAGTGGGTGTTCGAGGAGAGGAACTTCCGCACGCACGCTCTGGATGCCGACCAGACAGAAGCCGCCATCAAGGCCACCATCAAGTTGCTCAACCTCATTGAGCCGCTATACCAGCCGCCACAGGCTAACGCGCCCAAACCTATGTAATGCCCTCTCTCATGCCTTTGCAAAGATACAACATTGGCATTTCGGTCTACGAATAAACCGTCTGGTTTTTTCGAAAAAAGTTTTATTGAGTCCACTTTAAAAAGTCCCATAAGGACTTCAAGCCTATAACCCAGGGCAACGCCTTGGGTGGTAATCAATGAGTTACCTTGCGCCCTGTAAAGGCAAAAGCTTTCAGCTGGACTTTTTCAAGTGGGCTCTTTATTCAAGTTTCGCAAGCGATGCCGTAGGCATTAGATATTGGTTCTTCGACACTTCGAAGAACCAATGCCAAGCCCCTCTGGGGCTTTGGTTCACAGCGAATTAGCATACTTGCGAAACTTGAATAAATAATCAAAAGTTCATAGGCATGTCCGCTCGAAAAGTGACGCGTGACAAGTGACATCGTGACATTAAGGAGGTTTCAACATGCAGAGAATAGTGGGACAGAAATGCTTTGTTCGGAAAAATAAATGGTGCTTTATTCGTAGACCGCAATGCTAATGTCGTATCTTTGCAAAGGAGATGACAGAGACTGGCGTACGGACGAAAGCCTCCGAAAGTACGGCCATAGGCACCAGAACGTACACAGGCGCGCGCCAAAAGCCTTAACCTGCCATGCCACCCCAAGAACCTGCCATGCCACCCAGAAAGAAACACGAAGGCGTTGCCATCAGCGCAAAGCCCAGACGGCAACGCCTTGTATTCAAGGCCGTTCGGCAACAGAACACCGCAGCGGCGGTGTGCGGGGACCGCCCAACGTGCAGCAAGCCCCGCTCAAGAAAAGATAGCGCGCTACCGCTTCAGACGCAGGATGTTGAGCGAGTAAGGCTCGGCCGTGAAACTGAAGTTGGGGGAACTGACGGGGAAGAGGCTCTGCACGGGCGCTACCTTCATGGGTTGTTCCATGGTGTTTTCGTCCGTTCCGCTGGCCGAACGCAGCACCGTCACGGTACCCGATGCGGGCGTGAAGTCCTTCAGGCGCACGCTGAGCGGAGCAGCTTCGTCCGTGAAATTGACCAACTTGACTATGAGCTCGTCGGTTCCATTCAGAGCGGCTTGTGCATAGATGTGCTGCATGGACGGCAACTGGAACTCGTGCACAAGCTCGCCGTCGAGCAGGCAGCGCACCTGGATGCCGCGCACCTCGATGCGGGCATGGTAAGGCCGGTAGGGTTCCAGGCGGCCTTGCTTGGCCACGATGGTGTGTTTGGAGCCGCTTGATATTTGTTCCACGGCGTGCTGGGTATTGCCCCAGCCACCCAAGTTCCACCACAGGTAGTTGTTGTCGTTTTCATAGCCAAACACGATGATGGCGCCCTCGGCGCCTTCGGTGCGGGCCAGGGTGCAATCCAGCGCATAGTTGTCTGGCAGCGTGGTACCATTCAGATAGATGCCCCCTTCAGCCCGCTGGCTGGTTTGGAACACGGCCGTTGGCGTGACGCTCCACTGACCTTCCTGGTTGTTCGGGCCGCCCAGCGACGTCCAGTCGGCCTGCACCTCGATGGGGCTGCCATTGTCCAGGCTGGTGGCCTTGATGCCCGAGAACCAGGCCGCAGTGCCCCAAGTGGCCAGGCCGAAGCGGTGGCCGATGCGGGCCGGCAGCACATTGTCGGTAAGTGCAAAGCCAACATTTTGCGTGCCCACGTTGTTGGACATGAGGTTCTGCACCCAGTAGGAGGGCGTGCCGAAGCTCTTGGCCGAGTTGAAGCGGATCATGTCCGGGCGCCATGCCTGGTCGTTCTCGTTCACGAAGATCGGAGCGTAGCTGGCCATGCGCACCACGTCGGAGTTACGCTCGGTGCCCATCATGTAGATGGCCTCGCCAAGCGCAGCCGTGAGGTGTCCGTTCACGCCGAAATTGCTGGTCACTGCATACTCGCCCACGTAGATCTTAGGACCTTTGCGGTCGTAAGTGTCATACTTATTATAATAGGAGGCAAACCACGAGGGACTGCGGTAGTAGTGCTCGTCCAGCAAGTCCACGGGCAGCTGGCTGCGCCATGAGGGCGCATCGGTCCCCCAGGACTCGACATTGCCAATGACCTGCACATCGGGGTACTTGGCTTTGATGGCTTTGTAGAACTGTTCGTAGCGCTTGAAGTAGTGGTCGCTCTGGTCGCGGTTGGAGTCGAAGTAGAAGTTGGCATTCTCGTTGCCCACTTCCAGCAGGCGCAGGTTGAAAGGCTCCGGGTGTCCGTTCTGCGCGCGCATCTTGCCCCACTTGGAAGTGACGGGGCCGTTGGCATACTCCAGGGCGTCGAGCGCCTCCTGTATGTACTCCTCAATCTGGTCGTAGGGCTGCACCCAGCCGTGGCCGATGCCCACATTTACCACGAAGAGGGGCTCTGCGCCCAAGTCCTCGGATAGCTGCAGCATCTCATGGTAGCCCAGGCCATCGGTCACGTTGTAGCGCCAGTTCACGCTGAGGTGGCCGGGTCGCTGCTCGATGGGGCCAATGGTCTTGTACCACACGAATCGGTTTTGCAGGTTGTTGTTCTCGGTGGCCTGTCCCTCGACATAGCACCCGCCGGGGAAACGCATGAAACGCGGATGCAGGGCCTCCAGCAGCTGTGCCAGATCCTTGCGGCAGCCGTTGGGGCGGTCCTTATACGTTGGGGGGAAGAGACTCACCACATCCAGGTAGATGCTGCCGGGCTTGGAGAAGGTCAGTGCCAGACTGGCCTCGGGGTTGGAGCCCGTGGCGGTGATTTCGGCCTCATAGCGGCGCCACTCAGTGCCGGCTTCGATGCTGATGGGTGTGGCGCCCAGGCTGGTGCCCGACGTCTCGCACAGCGAGGCGGTAACGGTGCCGGCCCACTTCTGCTCGGCCCGCACCCAGAAGGAGAGGCGGTACTTGGTGCCCTGCACGGCATTGATGCCCCAGAAGCCCTCGTTGCGGATGCCCGCTCCGGCCTCCTTCACTTCCAGCTCCACACAAGCCTCCTGTGCCTGGTTGAGCAGGTGCTCCTGGCAGGTGGCGGCACGTGCCTGGCCCACCGTATGCCAGCCTTGAATGCCGCGCGGCATGTGCAGTTCGCGCCCGGGGCGGTTCGGGTTGCGGCGGCGCGGACGGACGGACTTGGTTTCGAGGTCGTCCTCAAACGAGCGGTTGCGGATCAGTTCGGCATAGATACCGCCGTCGCCGGCATGGTTGATTTCTTCAAAAAAGATACCATAGTGCAGGGGGCCGATGGCGGCTCCCTTCTGCGAGGCATCCACGGTGAGCACGGACTGGGCACTCACCGGCGCTGCGGCACACAAGGCGGCCGCAGCAAGCATTGTCGTGATTTTGCGCATCATTATTGTTCTTAGAGTAAAGGTAATAAGCGTTATCGGGCACATGCAACTCAGATGGTATGTAAGCCACATGCAGCCAGCTATGCCTGCAAGTCCTATCGGGACAGGAGGCTATGGCATGGCAAGGTCGTAGGTACCCACCACGGTCATGGCGGAATCGGAGTCATACACCACCGCCACACGGATTGTGTTGCCTGGGATGATGGTGGCCTCGCGCTCCACCTGGTCGTTCAGTTCCAGCTCGAGCGTGTCGCCCTGTTCGGTGATGAACTGGAGCAGGTTCATAGAAGTGTCGTCGCCAATCACGCCCACCAGCGTGTCGGGTGCCTCGGCAGCGGTGTCCTGCTGAAGCAGTCCGGTAGCCGTTTCAGCCTGTGTTTCGCCCTTGCTACTGCCGCCCGTACAGGCACAAGGCAGCAGCATCGAAGCCAGCATAACCGGCAGGTAAAGTTTGCATTTCTTCATGGAGTGAATATCAGTAAGTGTTCGTTAGCGAGAGCAAAATTACAAAAAGAAAGGACTTCGCTCCAAATTTGCCCTTACTTTTTTTGCTTTTGCACGCACTTTCACGTACTTTTGCAGGCAAAAGCAAGCAAATATGGATTTCATAGATATTGACAACGCCGAAGAAGCCACCCGGCAATGGTGGCTGAAGCAATACGGAACGCCTCTGCCCGAGGAGGTGAAGGGATGGCTCAAACTGATGAGCCGCAAGGAAGTGCAACGTGCCCGCGTGGCCGAACACTTCCTGGACGACGCCACGCTGCGCAAAGTGCAGGACAGCCGGCGCCTGAGCCAGACCAAGCTGGCCAACGTGGAGGCCGCACTGGACAACGTGCGCCAGCAGATGGACCGCACGCGCCGCCTCATCCGCCTGAATGCCGAACTGAAGATGCATCAGACCAGCCTGTACGAGATAAACAAACGGGCCGCAAGCGTGCAAACCGAACGCAAGGAACTGGAACGATTTGAGACCTTCGAGGCCATCAACGGACAGTACCAACGCATCCGCACCATCGAGCAGGACATCAGCCAGTTCAGACAGCAGGCTGGGCAGGTAGGACTCAGCATTGACGAGAACCAACGCCTGTACGACGAGGCAGAAAAGGCCATGACGCTGGAACAGCAGAAGACCGTGGATGCCGAGAAGGCCACCATGCAGGCTGCACTGACCATGGCCGAGGGCGAACAGCTGACGGCAAGCATCGAGACCATACAAGCGGCCGCCAAGAACATCGAGGGGCTCACCGTCGAGCTGCGCAGCCGTCTGGAAATGGCCATACAGGCGCAGAAGGACATCCAGCAGGAACTGAGCGACACACAACGGCAACTGGCCGGCCTGAAGCAGGAGCGGCAATCGATGGAATCGCACAAGAACATGCTGGAACATGGCGAGAACATACAGACACTGCTGGACGAACTGCAACGTGTGGATGAGAAACGCACGCAACTGCAAAACGAACTGCGGCAAGCCACCACACGGCAGAACGAGCGCAACGAGCAACTGGCTAAACTCTTCACCGAGAGCCAGGCGCTGGAAGCCACCACACAGACTACACGCGAGGAGCTGGCGGCCCACCGCCGCAGCATTGCCGGACAGGACAGCTACACGCTGCAACAGCGTGCCATGGACCTGCGCGGGCGCAAGCTGATGCTGGAAACGGGCCTTTCGCTGTGGAAAAGCATTGCCGAAGGCTACAACCAAATAGAACACAAGGAGCAGCTCATCACCAGCCTGCGCCAACGCATAGAACAGCTGAACCGCAACATCGACCAACTGCAGATACGCGTGAAGCAGGTGGAACGGCAACTGGACGAGAAGAACTACCACTGGACACTGTCCAAAAGCCAGAACGTGATTGAGCTGAGAGGCGACCTGCAGGAGGGCATACCCTGTACCGTATGCGGTGCCACGCACCACCCCTGGCACAGCGAAACCATCGTTGAGCAGAACGCGCTGATAGCATCGATGAAAGCCGACGTGGTGGCACTGCGCACCGAACTGCGCACCAAGGGCGACCAACTGCATGACATGCAACTGGAACTGACGGCCACACAGGGGCAGCTGGAAGCTGAAACGGACAACATGCGCACGCTGCAGGAACGGCAGAAAAAGGACACGGACGAGTGGCGCACCTTCAGCCAACTGGACCGCTCGTTTGCCGACTGCACCCCAGCCACCAACCGCGAGGCACGCAAATCAATGATGCAGCAGCTCATCGAAAAGACGACGCTCGATTCGGAAGAGGCTCAGAAGACACTCGATGCCTTCAACTACCACCTCAACGCCATCAGCTCGCTGGGCAACGAGATTCAGCAGAAACAGCAACAGGCCAGCGACCTGGCTGTACGCCTCAACGAGGTGAACACCGCCTGCCAAGTCATGGCAGGACAGGTGGAGCGCCTCACCCAGCGGCTGTCCGACACCACGCAGGACTTCAGCCGGCGCTACGACCGGCTGGACAAACTCATGTCCATCCCCGACTGGCTGCGCAGCTGGAAGCAGTCGGCCGAAGGGCTGAAACTCCGCATTCAGGGCATGATGGACCAGTGGAACAGCAACTGCAACGACATCAGCCTGAAGCAGTCACAACTGGAACAACTGCAGATAAAACTGGAGATGGTGGAGAATAGCATCCAGCAGGCCAAGGCCGACATCAACATGCAGGAACAGCTCACCGAGAAAGCCAAGGACACCATATCGAAATGGGAGAACGCTATTGAAAAACTGCTCAGCGGCGAGCAGGCCAAGGACCTGTTCAACCGATACCGCGAGATGCTGGCGGCACAGCAAAGCCTGTGGCAGAAAAGCCGCGAGCGCACAAACGAGCAACTGCAAACGCTGCTGGACCTGCGCGCACAACAGCAGATCCACAACGAAAATATTCAGCTATCCAGCCAGCGGCTGGCCAACGAGCGCCTCGGACTGGACCTGTGGATGGGGCGCTACAACGCTACACACCCACCCGTGCAGATAAGCGAGTTGGACCGCGTGCTGGCCGACGGGAAGGACTGGAACGAACTGCGAAGCCAAGTGCGCGACATCATCCTGGAGCAAGCCGCCACACAGGCCAAGGTGGACAGCATCAAGGCCGAAATCATCGAGCTGCAAGCCGAAGGAACCCGGATTGACACGGACAACGGGCAGCAGGAACAGGAACTGTTGCACCAACAACAGGACACGCTGGAAGCACAGCGGCAGGAAATCCTGCAGCAGATTGCACACTTCGAGGAACAGCTCAAAGCACACGATGCAGTACGCTCGCTTAAAGAATAACCACCCACACTGCACAAACCCACCAGACGCATGCCATACGACCGATACGAAAAGAAAGAAAAGGCTGCGGCCTACCGCACACGCATCAGCCCAGAGGTGATCGATGCCATCTATGAAAACACGTTGCACAAGATGATCGTGGAAAAGAAGTACCGCGACTGCAAGTACAACGCGCAGCAGCTGGCACGCGACATACAAACCAACACACGCTACATCAGCGCCGCCATCAGCCTGCGCTTCCACATGAGCTTTTCCGAGCTGATCAACGGCTACCGCGTCCGCGATGCCATGTCGATGCTCACCGACCGCCGCTGCCGGCACATGAGCATAGCCCAGATTGCCGAGGCCTGCGGTTTCAGCAGCCGCCAGGCACTGCATGCCGCCTTCTACAAGGCACAGCACCAGACTCCGCGCGCCTACCAGCAGGAATTCTTCCAGAAGATCGAAGCGGGCAAGCGGAAGGAGCCGAAAGGCCAAAGCGCCACCTGAAGGCCGCCCACCAACACACTTGTTCAAACCACACACAGTCAACATTGCAATATGAAGTTCCACAACACATCTTTCAAAAAAACGCTTCTCATGACCCTTCTCACCGCCGCCGTGGCCACTACAGCCAACGCCACACCCCAGGCCGCTGCCGACCAATTCCCCTATAACGACGAACGCTTTGCCGACTTGCAAATGCTGCGCTACCAGGTGCCTGGCTTCAACGAGCTCTCACTGCGGCAGAAAACACTGGTATATTGCCTGAATCAGGCCGCCCTATACGGACGCGATATCCTCTGGGATCAGAACGGCCGCTACAACCTGCGCATACGCCAGATGCTGGAGACAGTCTATACCAACTACAAAGGCAACCGCAACACACCGGACTGGGAGGCCTTCGTCACCTACCTGAAACGTGTGTGGTTCAGCAACGGCATTCACCACCACTATGGCTGCGACAAATTCCAGCCCGGCTTCTCGCAGGAATTCCTCCGAGCCGCCGTGAAGAGCGTGCCACAGAGCCAACTCCCCATCACGGCAGCCAACGGCAGCAACCCGGCAGCCGTCGATGCCCTCTGCGACGAGCTCTTCCCCATCATGTTCGACCCCACCATCATGCCCAAGCGTGTGAACCAGGCCGATGGGCAAGACCTCATCCTGACCAGCGCTGAAAACTACTATGGCCAAGGGGTGACACAAGCCGAGGCCGAAGCATTCTACACGCAGATGAAGGAAGCCTACACAAACCCCAAGCAGCCAATCATGTTCGGCATGAACAGCCGCCTTGTAAAGGAAAACGGCCAACTCAAAGAGAAAGTATGGCGAAGCGGAGGACTCTATGGCCCCGCCATCGACAAGATTATATATTGGCTTAAGAAAGCCCTGCTTGTGGCCGAGAGCGAAGCACAGAAGAAAGTCATCAACAAACTCATCGAAGTGTATCAGACCAGCGACCTCAAGACCTTTGACAAGTACACCATCCTTTGGGTGAACAACACCGAGGATGATGTGGATTTCACCAACTACTTCACCGAAAGCTATGGCGACCCGCTCGGCATGAAAGCCTCGTGGGAGGCCATCACCAACTTCAAGGACCACGCCGCCACCGAACGCACACGCAAGCTCAGCGACAACGCGCAGTGGTTTGAGGACAACTCGCCGGTTGATGCCCGGTTCAAGAAGGAAAAGTGCAAAGGCATCTCGGCCAAAGTAATCGTGGCTGCCATCCTGGGGGGCGATCTCTACCCCAGCACAGCCATCGGCATCAACCTGCCCAACAGCAACTGGGTGCGCGCCGAACACGGATCGAAAAGCGTAACCATCGGGAACCTGACCGATGCTTACAACAAAGCAGCACACGGAAATGGATTCCAGGAGGAGTTTGTCATAGATCAAGCCACACAGAAACTCATTGACGATTATGGCGACTACTGCGACGACCTGCACACCGACCTGCACGAATGCCTGGGACATGGCAGCGGCAAGCTCCTGCCCGGCGTTGACGTGGATTCGCTCAAGGCTTACGGCAGCACGATTGAGGAAGGCAGAGCCGACCTCTTTGCACTATACTACCTGGCCGACCCGAAACTGGTTGAACTGGGACTCACGCCTGCCCCCGAAGCCTACCAAAGCCAATACTACACCTACCTCATGAACGGCCTGCTCACACAACTGGTGCGCATTGAGCCCGGAAAAGATGTGGAGGAAGCACACATGCGCAACCGCGCCTTCATTGCCAACTGGGTCCTGGCACATGCAGCAGCCGACAGCACTGCCGCACCTGCCGTCCAACTCGTCAAGCGCGAAGGCAAGACCTATGTTCAAGTGAACAACTACCCGGCCTTGCGCAAACTCTTCGGCACACTGCTGGCCGAGGTGCAGCGCATCAAGAGCGAAGGCGACTTTGATGCCGCCCGCAACCTGGTGGAGACCTATGGTGTCAAGGTGGACCCAGACTTGCACGCCGAGATCCTCGCACGTTACAAGGCGCTCAACCTTGCCCCCTACAAAGGCTTCATCAACCCCAAATACGAACTTGTCAAAAACAGTTTGGGCATCATCACCGATGTTAAAATCACTTACGACGAGCCCTACGACCAGCAAATGCTCCGCTACTCCAGCCAGTACCGTACTCTACCCTACATCAATGACTAAGCCCCCCCTCACCGAAAGCCACGGCTTACACGGCACCCAGCCGGCAACCACAGCACATATAGCTGCCGCCGCTGTGCCCGGAGCATCAGTTCCGGCCCCATCCCCACTACTCGCCATCAAGGCCGAGCTGCGGGCAGCCATGAATGGTGTGGCCGCCACCCGCATCCGCCAAAGCGGCATGGACTATAAGCTAACCTTCGGCGTTGAACTGCCCCGACTGCAAGCTATCGCGGCCGAATTCGCCCCCGATGCGCACCTGGCTCAAGCCCTCTGGCATGAGGACATTCGCGAGTGCCGTATCCTGGCCACCATGCTCTACCCCACTGACAGCTTCTCTGAAGACATAGCGGAAGTGTGGACGGAGAGCATCCAAATGAAACAAGCCGAGCTGGCACAATACCTCGTCATGAACCTCCTCTGCAAGCAACCATACGCCAGCACCAAAGCCTTCGAATGGATGGCCTCGGAACGGCCCGTGCATCAACTGCTCGGCTTCCTGCTCATCGGGCGGTTGCTCATGCAAGGCTGCCAACTCAGCCCCAGCGCCGAGGACGAGTTCCTTGACCAGGCTGCTGCCATCCATACCACCCACCTGGCTCTTCATAAGGCGGTGCAGAACGCGTTGTTGCGCTTTGCCGACACTGGCAGCCAACGTGCAGCAGAGGCCCAGCAGATTCTTTCCACACTTTTTTTGGCCAAGTCATAGGAATCCATTACCTTTGTCCCCGCATGAGCAGAGAGAACACACTACTACAACGCGCCACAGCACAGCTGCGCACCTTCCTACAGGCCAACCAACTGCGCTGCACCAAGGAGCGCTTGGCCATATTGGAAGCCATCTACCAAACCGACAAGCCTTTCACTATCGATGGGCTTATGCAGATGATGCAACAAAAGCGCTTCCATGTCAGCATGGCCACACTCTACGCTGCCGCCGATCTCTTTGCACGTGCCAACCTGCTGCTCCGCCATCCAGCCACAGGCGCATCGGCCCTGTACCAGCGCATACCTGATTCTGGCTGCAGCTGCTACCTTATCTGCAACAGCTGCGAGAAGGTAAGCCAACTGGAGAAAAAGGACGCCCTGGAACTCATTGAGAGCATACCTACCAAACGCTTCACACCATACCACCGCATCACCTACATCTACGGACTGTGCATGCGATGCAAGGCCAAGCAGAAGCGGCAACTCGACAAACAAAAGAAACACTGAAACATACCCCCCACAAACCTATGAAACAAGGAAAAGTGGATGCCCTACTGGGCATCGTGTTCGGCGACGAAGGAAAAGGCAAAGTAGTTGACGTATTCACACCACGCTACGATGTGGTTGCACGTTTTGCCGGAGGCCCCAACGCAGGGCACACCATCATCTTCGAAGGCAAGAAATTCGTGCTGCGAAGCATCCCGTCAGGCATTTTCGACGAGGACAAGATTAACGTCATCGGCAACGGATGCGTCATCGCTCCGGACCTTTTCATGGCCGAAGCACACGAGCTTGAAGCTGCTGGCTATAACCTACGCAACCGCTTGCACATCAGCAAGCGAGCTCATCTCATCCTCCCCACCCACCGTGTGTTGGACCGAGCCTATGAGGCTGCAAAGGGGAAAAACCGTGTAGGCACCACCGGCAAGGGCATAGGCCCTACCTACAGCGAGAAAGCCAGCCGCACCGGTTTGCGCGTAGGCGACATTCTTGAAGGATTCGATGCCAAATACGCTGCTCTGAAAGCCCGCCATGAACAAATCCTTCGAAACCTGAACTACACCGACTACGACATTACCGAGGAGGAACGCCTCTGGCTGCAAGGCGTTGAATACATGCGGCAGTTCCAACTTACCGACACCGAGATTGAACTCAACCGCTATCTGGCCGAAGGTAAGAACATACTTGCCGAAGGCGCACAGGGCACGATGCTCGACATAGACCACGGCACATACCCCTTCGTGTCCAGTTCAAGCACTACCACCGGTGGTGTCTGCACCGGACTTGGCGTGGGCCCCTCCAGCATTGGAGAAGTGTTTGGTATCTTCAAGGCCTACAGCACTCGCGTGGGCGCTGGCCCCTTCCCCGTAGAACTCTTGGACGAGACTGGCGACCGCATACGCGAAATCGGACATGAGTACGGCGCCGTCACAGGCCGCAACCGTCGCTGTGGCTGGGTCGATCTCGTTGCACTGAAGTACGCCATCATGGTCAACGGCGTTACACAACTCATCATGATGAAAAGCGACGTGCTGGATGGATTCGAAACTATTCGGGCCTGCGTTGCTTATCAGAAGGATGGCCAGCGTGTTACCGATATGCCTTACGACACACAAGGCTGGACCGCTGTTTACCAGGACCTGCCCGGCTGGCAGGAAGACCTCACTCAAATGACCGCCGAGGAACAGTTCCCAGAAGCCTTCCGGAACTACATCGCTTTCCTTGAGGCTGAGCTTCACACCCCCATTACCATTATCTCTGTCGGTCCCGACCGCGCCCAAACTATCATCCGCAACCGATAGCACATCGTATTTCTGTCGCTGTGAATCAGTGCCGAATAAACACGGTACTGCTTACGAAATAAAACAGCCACTTATTTCCCACACACAGCTACACTCCGCTAAACAATAAGCAACACTTGCTGGCATGCTGGGCACGCCCCACAATAAATGACGAATGATGCGCTCCAATGTACGGAGCGCATCATTCGTCATTCGTCATTAGTCATTCGTCATTCGTCATTAGCCATTAGTCATTAGTCATTAGTCATTCCCCAACAGCTCAGCCATCTTATTTAGAAGATCTTCACCGCGCAAATCCTTGGCAACGATCTTACCCTGCTGGTCAACCAACACATTAGCGGGAATGCTACGTACATTGTACAACGCAGCGCCAGCACTCTCCCAGCCCTTCAAATCGCTCATCTGCGGCCATGGCATGTTCAAGTCCTTAATGGCTTTTAGCCATGCTTCCTTGTCATTGTCCAGCGACACACCTACCACTTCAAAGCCCTTGTCGTGATAGTCCGTGTAGGCCTGCACCACCGTGGGCATCTCGGCACGGCACGGACCACACCAACTGGCCCAAAAGTCAATAAGCACATACTTGTTCTGAGCCACATAGGTGCTCACCTTCATAGGCTTGCCATCCACGCCGTTCAGCTCGATATCTGTGTACTCGCGGCCCACTTCCGTAGCCTTTGCAGCTTCACGTTCGGCCAGCAATGCCTTATAGAACGGGTAGTCTGGCTGCTTCTCGCCCAGCAACTTGAACAACTCTTCCTGATCCTCCTCCGAGAAGTTGGACTGGTTGTAGCCGAAAAGCATGTCGCTCAGGGCTGAAGGCATGTTGTCAATTATAAACTGCTTCTGGTAGGCTAAAAGCACCGCCTGCAGCGAGTCAACTTGTGCTTCGGCAGCAGCACGTGCCTCTTCCGTCTGGGTCGTGTCCTGACTCAGCGCCCAAGGCTCGTTCATCTGCTCGGCAATTGCATTGCAGCTATCCTCATACTGTGCGAATAGTGCTGTGCTGGGGCCGCCTTCAATATCATGCTTCACATCGCTGCCTTTCTTCAGGTTCAGGTGGAATGCAGCATTCTCCAGAATAATCTGAGCATAGGTCGTGGGTGTTCCCTCATGAATCGGCAGGACAAAGCGCAGGATTGCACCTTCCTGCTCGCCTGCAAAATGGAATTTACCATCAGCAATAATGGCCGTATCTAAAGGAAGGATATTGAACAAGCCCTGTATCTCGCACAGCAGCACCGTATCGCCATCCACCGTTCCCTCAGCCGTACCATCAATGGTATAGCCTTTGGGCGTACTATTACAAGCTGCCAGGCACAGACCCATCAGCAGCACGGCCGTTAAGCCGAAAAAGAAATGATGTTTTCTCATAAGTAGCTATTTATTAGTTTGTCAAATCATTTGTTCTTGATCATTTTGCCGGCCTGCACCGGATCCTCCGGGGATGCAACCACCTTTCCGTCAGGCCCCACCAACAGGTAATAAGGCACACCATTTCCCACACGATAGGTGGCAAACAACTCGGCATACCCCTTCTCTGTAGTCACATACTGCGCCCAAGGCTCAGGCTTACGTGCCATGCCATCACGCCAGGCTGCATCGTCGGTGTCAATGCTTACGCTCACCACCTCCAGCACATCGGCATGGTCGTGGGCCAATTGAGCCACGGTGTCCATCCAATAAATGCAAATACCGCACCACGAAGCCCAGAAATCCACCAGCACGTACTTACCTTTTGGGAGGACCTCCGTCAACCGGTGTATCTTGCCTTCCGTATCCTTCAGCTCCAAGTCGGCCACAGGTTTGCCAGGCACAGTCTCTGCTGCCACAGGCAACAAGTCGCGCAACCGGTGCAAACCAGCTGTATCGTCAGGGCAAGCCGTAATCGTACGCTCCAAATGCGCCACTTGCTCACCTGTCAGCCGGTACGCCCGCTGTAACAAACGCTGAGCCAACCATACCGAAACAGCCGACTGCGGGTGAGCATCAATAAACGCCCAGAGGTCAGCGTTCCGCTCGCCACCGGCATCCAGCAAATCATTGTAATCGGCCTGTACCTGGGTACCCGTCAGGCGAAAAGGCGAAGCATCCGACGTAAGCGGCCTACCTGGCACATGCTTACACTCCAGCTCGCCCCCAGACACAAATACCTCCGAATAAGTCCAGTGGATAGAGTCCAGCGGCCAACCGTTCTGTTCCACCAAGCGCAGATTATTCGTCATCAATGTGCCCTGCACAGGAGCATCGATAGAGCCTGTAATCACGAATGTGCCATCCTTGATTACCACATCCTCACCAATGCTCACGGAATTAGCCGTATCTGTCTGAACAACCAATCCAGCCTCATAACCATCGGGCAGAGGCACTTCACCACGAATCGTAAACTCATGCGGAATGGCAACCTGTTGCTGGCACGATGTAAACACCATGCCAGCAACCACTGCCATATATAGGAGATTCTTATACATCCGATTCCAAAAGATTATTGCTTACGATAAAGCACCTTTCGACCATCCAGCACATAAATGCCTTCGCGCTTAACGGCCGAAGCACGACGACCAGCAAGGTCATACACAGCCACATCAGCCTGTTTCCGGCTGCCACCCTGCACCATTTCGATACCAGTGGTCATGTTCTGGTCGATATAGATCTTAGCGGGGACAGTTCCATCGGTCAGCATGCTATCGGGCATCACCATATACAACTTCTCAGCGGCAATCTGGCCCTCGGTAATCAGGCTGAACACACCTTTTTCGGCATCAAAGGTGTACAACTTATCATTCTCCTGCATCGCTGCATCAACCATCACGCCCTCACTGCCACTCCAACGGAACAATTGAGGATACATGGGTTCATCACTCTCCACATTTTCGCTCGGATACAACGTTACATCACCCTCACCATAAAGAACGGTGGCCGTCTTGCCCATAGTGGCGTATGTGCTTGTAATCAGATCGAGGTATTGCTCGCCCTGTTCATTCTTTTCAATCAGATTGTTTTCCGTGTCCTCATAGATGCTTGTACTATAAGCTGTAGCTGCGCTGAAGAGCAGGTAGGGATAGGGGCTGTAGAATTCAACAAATCCGCCTTCCTCAGGGAAATGCAGCGTCATCGTACGTGTGTCGCTGAAATTAGCCTGATAAGTAGCCACACCCTTCACATCCACCGTCAGCGTGGGTTCGGTGGAAACGACCTCACCATCCAGTGTCCAATTCACAAAGCTGCTGAACTCTGATGCAGGCTCGGCAGTAAGTGTCACCTTGTCGCCGATATTATTAACGAGTTTATCAATAGAGGCTGTGCCCATCACACTCTGCTCCACGCTCACTTGCACTGCCACATGAGTGAAGAGTGCGCGAAAATAGTTATTGGGATCCATGGGCATAAGAGCCGACACAGTAAGGGAGTCATCGCTCACCTCGGCGCCCATGCTCTCGTCATAATGCTTGGAGCCCACGCCGTTATCAAGGCTGAGATAGGCGGGTGAGAACTCATCGCTCTGCGTGGCTGCCACCTCATCAACACGCACTACATCCCCGTTCTCGTCAAGCGCATCCTTGGCAAAACCGATAAACTGCCAGCCCTCAGCAGCCTTAGCATAGCCGTAGAGGTTATACCCCGTGGTGGTCAGTTCAAAGTCCTGCGAAGCTACATAATCCTCGGCTTCGGGCAGAGCCGCAGCATCATCGGTTACATACACAGTACCGGCACCCGTAGGATAGGCATCCACCTGCACCTTGTAAGCATACCATTCATCGCCGCCAGCTTGCACTGCAGAAACAGAGAAGATGAGGGCTACTGCGGCAAGCATCCTACGCCCTCCTAAAACTGAAGTAAAGATTCTTTTCATACGTCTTTTTTTTTTGTTAGTAGATAATGTGATTAGTTCCATATTATAAAGTCAGGCACGGCGTGAAGCCAGCCCACGACGTTTCCGGTTACAATGCCACCATATCGTGCCGCACATCAGAAGCGCTAAAATAGCTCCCACCCTGATGGGGGTAAAGCGTGTAGCCGTGGGCTGCCATGTGGAAGGGAAAAGCTGACGTCCCTGCCCCAACACCAAGGGCCGACTGTGCCCCTCGGCATCATCTATGGTTGCCTGCATCCATACCTGCCCCATCAGCACGGGCATCATCATCCGATCAGGTGCCGCATGCCGAAAGCCCTTCGCACCAATGCGCGTCTTCCAGAAAAGGCCCGACCATGGTGCATGGTCTGAGCAGAGATCTACCACGTCGCGGTAGGTACCGGTGGCCAACTCGGTGGGCAGGTCATGGTAAGTAATAGTGCCACTACGAAGCGACTTTTGCACCACCCAAGCCACCATCGAAGTGCAGGTGTGCTCAGTCACATCAAAGTCCCAGCAGGCACCACGCGCCATTTCTTCGTCCAAGCTACGCCACAACGCCTGCTCCTCGTCAGGCAGCAGATTCAGCGTATAGGACATCACCTCCCGGCCTTCCTCTTTGTACTGCGCCAGGAACCGGGCGGTGGGTGCAGCAATAAACCCAGCCTTGGGATGGCCTAAGAAAAACCGCAGTTTCTCATTGGGTGTAAGCGCCATTTCAAACGTGAAGCAATAGTCCAAGCCACGGCTGGGACACTCCAGCCGAAGAGCAGCATGGCCATAAGCCGAATATACCTTTCGGCCAGCCGAGGTGGTGAGCAAACTCACACGAACGAAGTCGGGGTCCTGTGCTGCAATCTGAATACTATCTGCCCTTGCTGAGGATGAAGGCTGATGGAGTGCTGCTGATGCTACAGGCATCGCAGCCAAAGCCATAGCTCCCCAGCGAATGCAGATACACTGTATGCTGAGCAGGACGAAACAATATGTCAGACACTTATTGCGCATCGCGTACGAAACGAACACTGAGTTTATATCCCGTGGGCTCCATGCTCAGGCGGCACACGCCGTCGCGAGCAGCAGACAACTTACGCACATAGTAGTATTCGCCGCCTTTGGCTGTATCAACCGTTGCACTCCAGTAGTAGCCCAAGGCACCCAAGAACCGCCATCCCGTCTGGATGGAATTGCCGAAGTAATAGCCGCCCAGAAGGAGGTTGAGGGGCTGACGTTCACCATAAATGCTGAGCATAAGCGGTGCGCTGTGTCCTCGCCAGCCATCAGCAGCAACTTCGTCGGCAGTCATCCCCAACGAACGCTCCAGCGCCTGCCAGTCGGCATCGGTCGGGATGCGCCACCCGTCCGGACAAGCCAACTTGGCACCGGCAAGGGTGTAAAGCCGACCGAAAGCAGAGAGGTTGCGGGTACTTTGTGGGTTATAGCCTCCGTTCACGCTCCCATTCTCATCAGCATCCAAATAAATAGAGCTGTTTACATCGTCTTGAATGTCAAAGCAGGCATTCTCTGTCATCCAATCCAAACCTCCGTAGCGCACCCAGGTGTATTGGTGACCGTCGCGCGGATCGGTAAAAGTGCCCTGCGTCTCGGCCGGAATGGTGGATGGAGCATCGTCGTCAGCTGCACAAGACAGCATGGACATACTCATCACCAGCGCAAAGAAAGCAGCTGTAAAACGGAAGAGTGTGTATTTTACATAATTACTTTTGCGTATCATACTTCGTCTGAATAGTTCTTGTTTAGACCCTGTAACCCAGTTCTACCAACACCGCCCGCACAATTGCGGCCTTCTGCAAAACCAAAGGATAGTTGGCATACTGCTGTTGCAGTTGTTCGTCGGTATATTGAATGGCCAATAGTGCGTAGGAGTTTAAGTCCTGGGTGGTCGAAGGGAAGGATGAGATGCTGGTTGAACTGAGAAAGCCCAGGGCGTACAACTCTGACGTAGAAGGCTTCCCATCGTAGCCAAGTGTTCTATAATCACGACCATAATAATCGGCGCTGATGGCATAGAACGCAGAGAAAGCATCGCTATTATTAGTGGCAAGCTGGCCAATAACTATGTTAAGTATACGTTGCGCATACTGTTCCTTCTGTGCATCGGTACGTTCACGCTGTACCAGATAGTTGGAAGCTATAGCTATGCATCGCTGGTTTGTTATGGCATAAGGCTTACCGGTGCTTGCACCACTATCAGCCCAACCCGTAATGACATTGGCAGCAAACCAACTATAAGGCCGCAAGGTTCCGGTTAGATGCGGCATAATAAAACGTTGGATAAAGTCGGCAGCCTCGGACTTCTGCTCCTGAGTATCAAGATAGGTGTATGTATAGGAGGTACTGATGTAAGCCGAAAGCCCAACTGAATAGGTCATATCCAGCGTCTCCACAAAATAGCGGGGTGTACCATTGATATCGGTACCGAGATATTCCTGCTGTAGTGTGTCATTAAATAACAGATAACAGCCTGTCTGCTCCTGGAACTGACGCCGCAGTAGTGCCTCCTCACTCTGGTCGTCAGTTGCTGGCCGGAACACGTCAGATGGGTTCTTGAAGTCAGGCTCTAATGCCCGCTCCGAGCAGGCTGTGAAGGCAAGGTGCAACACACTGACCACAGCCACCCATAAGCATGGTTTATTTGTATGTATTCTCATCTATTGTCTATTTTCAGTTGTCAGTTTCACCCTTCACTCTTCCGTTGGCACCACAGTGAACTCCCTCCATAGGTTTCCGTTACCCTCCATGCCCGTGTTGAAGTTAAGCACTTCCTGTGGAATGGGCAATGTCCACGAAGGGTCGTCCTCTGTCAACACGAACCGATGGGTTTCCAATGGAATGGTGGTTCCACGGTCGGCATAATAAGTATAATTGTGTACAAGAGCAATGCGTTCGGGCTGCACTGCACAAACCCGATAACGGCGCAAGTCAAACCAACGCTGCCCTTGCAGCAACAGTTCACGGCGCCGCTCGGCACGTACATCTGTAATGAGTTGTGCGCCGGCAGAGTTGATTTGCCATGAGCCGCTATCACTGAAACGAGCCCGGCGCAAAGTGTTCACGGCTGCACGCGCCTCCTCTTCATGACCTAAATAAGCCTCGGCCTCGGCCAGATTCAAATATGCCTCGGAGGAACGAAGCCAGAATATGGACGATACGGGCGAAGTGCGAGTCTCCAACGAGAAGGTGTAGGCATAATAGTAATAGGTGTCTGAACTGGTGGCAGGCAGCGGGGCCGTCAGGTACTGGGCACCATTCTCGCGCAGCATCAATCCGCGGAAACTACCGTTGCGCCACAGCCACTGCATGCGGCGCAGGTCATTGGCTGCATAGGCTGCATAGAGGTCGTGGCTCACGCGCAGGCTCTGCCATGTGTAGTCCATCATTGCGGGCAGGTCGTCACCACCCATTGAAAAGATGTTCTCCACACATGTCTTCTGCATCATTGGGGTGGATTGCATGCGAAGGTCCTGCAATTGTCCATGCTCCTGAATCACCTTTTGGGCATAACGTGCGGCCTCTTCCCACTGTTGCATGTACAGATAAACGCGGCTCTGCAGCAGATGTACCGCAGCATGACTGGCGCGATACAGGTTATGGCGAGTAGCCGACGTCAGTTGTTCAAAAGCAGCATCAGCCGCCTTCAGGTCGTTCTCAATCAACGCATATACCTGCTCCACCGTAGCACGGCTGAACTTCTGATCCTCCACCTCTGGGCGGGTTTTAAGCGGCACCCCAGGCTGAGTGCTGGCAGTGGCGGGAACGTAAGGCTGACCGTACAGATTCACCAGTATCCAGTAATAGTAGGCACGGAGAAAGCGTGCCTCACCCTCGACTTTCGCAGCACCCTCGCGCTCGGCAACTGTGACCCGAGGAACAGCATCGAGGCTGTAAAGCACATTGTTAGCTATATTGATTTTCTTGTAAGCCTGCGTCCAGAACTCATTTTCGGCAAAATAGCCCGAATAGGTCTCGTTCTGTCCCACACGTTGCTGCCACGTTAGGTAGCCGAAGAGGCGTTGATGGTCATCGAACATCCCGCTGCTGCGCCCGCTTGATGCACTGTTCTGCTCTTCCAATTCATCAGCCAGCAGATGGATAAACATGCCCTGGTTGGATTGCATATTAAAATTGTAGGTAGCAGCCACAGGCCAGTAGCAGTCGCCTATGAGCAACTCATCCAAGTCTTTCCAGGTACGCACATAGTCGGTGTCCTGTGAATATTCCTCAAGAAACGATGAACAGGAGCTAAGCCCCATGCCCAGGCATATCACAACGATTAAATATCGAACACGCATTACTTCATGCATTCTCATGAAACCTTAATCTTTTAACTTTAAACAATCAAAAGTCCACACTCACGCCCAGCGTATAGGATGGTGTATCACCCAGCTGCACCTGTGAGAAACCGCCCTGCGTAGGTGTCTGTCCGCGCAATTCCTTATGGCACCAAGTGGCCAGGTTGTAGCCGCTCAGCGTCAGAGCGAGACGTTCCAGATGCATCCGCTCCAGTTGTTTGCGGTCGAACTCGTATGTGAGCGACAGGGTGGACAGTTTCAGAAAGTCGCCACTCACTACACGTGCATCGGAGTAATCGTACATCTGCCAGGCGTTGTCAGCGATATGCGCACCCTTCCAGGTAATCTGCGAGTCGCCGCCCACAGCATAATGGTTGTTGTAATAGTAGTAAGCCGGATTACCCTGCCCGATGATAGCAGGGATATTGGTATAGCGTTCGTCGCCCGGCTTCATCCAGCGGTCCAGCAGGTCACGGCTCACATTGAGCTCAGACGAGTAGCCGTTGCCGTTCACGCCATCGAACAAGCGGAACAGGCGCGTCTTGGCACCCAGGTTATATAGCAGTGTCACGCCCAAACGCCACTGCCGATAGGTGAAGGTGTTATTGATGCTACCGGTGATATCAGGTTCGCGCTTGCCCGAAGGGGTGAGCACTGACGTATAAGTGCTGTAGTTGTCGGCATTATTGAGCTCGGTATAGCGGTCTTCCCAATCTTCGAACACAGGCCCTCCGTCTATGGGGCTCAGCCCGAGGAAACGGTAGGAATAGAAAGTGCCGATGGGCTGACCTTCGACCACAGCCGAACCATTCAGGAAATTGTCCAGTTCGTAGGTTTCCGCACCTGGTGCCGTGTGCACCTTATTATATATTTTGGAAAGATTGCCGGAGAAAATCCAGTAGAAATGCTTCAACTTGATGGGGGTAGCTGTAACCGTGACATTGAAGCCGCTGTTGGTGATGGTTCCCGAATTGACGATGTAAGAGTCAAAACCATTCACATCGGAAATTTTCTTGCTGAGGAACGCATCCGTGGTACGCTTGTGGAAATACTCTGTTTCCAATTGCAGCCGACCATTGAAGAATGATGCCTCCAACCCGACGTTGGACGAATGGGTCTTTTCCCACTTCGAATCGGGGTTGGCAAAAGCAGCTGCCGTAGAGGTCATCTCGTTGTAATACGCATTCATCTGCCCCTTCCGGATAACCAGTTCCGAAGTCTGGTCATCAAGCATGTTACCCTGTTCGCCATAGGATGCTTTCAGCGCCAGGTGAGTCAGCCACTTAGCTCGGATATCAAAGATGTCGCGCAAGTTGGCATTGCCCGACACCGACCAAATGGGCAGCAGCTTCTCATTGCTGCGGCTGCCGAACTTATTGGAACCGTCGTAACGCCCATTGGCATTCAATGTGAACAGGCTCTTATAGCTGTAGCTCAACGTGGCATAGGCCGAAAGCATGTTTGACTTGGTGTCCGTAATAATCGGCACGTTACGACGCGCCCAATTCCAGTAGCCGGTAAACTCTTCCGGAATGTCCGAAGCAAAGGTGCGCCCACGGTCACGGTAGTAACCGCGCTGTGTATATTGATCGCCCTTGTAGGCTGTGGAACTGGCCTCCAAGCCGCCTGCTACATTAATGCAATGCTGCCGCAAGGAGCCGAAGTACTTATTGTAGTTGGCTTGCACACGCGCCGTCCAACCCACCGTTTTTGACTGCTGCTTGGTCAGTTCTCCGCCGTATGGCATTTCGCCACTGGTGTCCCGCTCGTCATCCACCTCACCACGTCTCAGGTTGGAAGCGTAGAAAGAGTCCTCGCCCCACCATTTCTCAATATCGGCATTCTGAACATTCGTCGAGAAAATCGCGTTCACCGACAAATCGTCAAAAGGCTGATAGCGCAGATTGGCCGTAGCCGTCACTGCATTGGTCTGCTGATGCACCGAACTGTTTTCCAACTCATTTAGGATGCTATAGCCATACCACCCCTGCGTGCCGCTCTTCAGATAGCGATAGCTACTGCCGTCGGCATTGTAGGCCGGAATGGCACGGCTTGCATTGTAGGCGTAGTCGATGGGGTTGGTATCGTCCTGTGCATACTGGCGCTTGTTCAGATAGCCGTTCACATTGAACTGCAGCTTAAACTTCGACGAGAGATCCATGTCCACTTTCGACATAGCCGTATATCGGCGGTTCAACGTCTGGCGGATCACATCGTCCTGATCAGTATAGCCCACCGAGGTGTAATAACGCACCTTCTCCGAGCCGCCCGAAACGCTCAGTGAGTGGTCGTGCGAGAAGGAATTATGGCAAAGGATATCAAACCAGTCGGTGTTCATCGTCTGCATGGCTGCAACTTCGGCATCAAACTGCTCTTGAGTCAGCGTGCCGGCATACAAACGCGACAACGCATCCTCATAGCCCACCTTAGGCATTCCCGACGGATACTTGTAGTGCTGCTCTGTGAGATACTGCGAGAACTGGATTCGCTCCAACGAATTCATGAGGTTGATTTTCGAGTCGGTGTAATAAGGACGCTTGCGAACAGTGTACTGACCATTATAGGAAATGATAGGCTTACCCTCACGTCCACTCTTGGTTGTCACCACAATCACGCCATTGGCGGCACGAGTACCATAGAGGGCAGTTGCGGCAGCATCTTTCAGCACATCAATACGCTTGATATCTTGCGGATTGATGCCGGCAATGGCATTACCGATGCGGTTCACATAGTCCGGGTCGTTCAGCACATCGGCATTCAAATCCACCGGGTCGGTCAGGATGATACCATCCACCACCCATAGCGGTTCGCGGTTGCCCACCAGGGTCGAGGTACCGCGGATACGGATGCGGTTGGTTACATTCACCTCGCCACTATTGGTCACCGTCATCAAATCCGGAATCTTACCTTCCAGCATTTTCGACAAGTCGGCCACACCTGCTATCTGCAACTCGTCCATGGTCTTGGAAGTGACGCTCGATGTCAGGTTTCTGCGGTCCAGTTGCTGATAACCAGTCACCACCACATCCTGCATCACTTTGGTGTCATCATCCATCACCACAAGGGCAAAGTCTGTACGCTTGCCCTTCCAATTAGTTGCCTTCATGCCGATGTAAGTTACATCGAGCACCACACGTTCGCTTACAGCCTCTATGCGAAACTTTCCATCCATGTCGGTCACCACATGCTTCTGATGAGCGCGGTCTCGCACCGTTGCGCCTATCAAGGGCTCACCATCGGCGCTGGTCACTAATCCCTCTAAGTAATGAATGGTCTGGGCATAGCCCATACTTACAATAAGCAGGTTGAGCAGCAGCCCACATGCCCATCGTTTCAGTTCTGTCATCACGTTCTGTCTTAGCTTAAGTACATATACATGCGTCACGCACATAAATGCTCATTCATTTCTTCTTTATGTAATCCACTATCCATGCGCCCACTTCCTTCGTGCCATATTTGGCACCACCTTCCACCTGAATCTCGGGCGTGCGCACATTAGCATCAAGGCTGGCATTGACGGCCTCGCGGATCAGTTTTCCTTCGGCTTCAAGATTAAAGTACTCAAAAAGCATGGCCACGCTCAGGATTTGAGCAAGCGGATTAGCAATATTCAATCCCTTAGCCTGAGGCCACGAACCGTGAATGGGCTCGAATACAGGAGTGTGTTCACCAGTACTGGCCGAAGGCAACAATCCCATGGAGCCGCTGATACATGAACCCTCATCCGTAAGGATATCACCGAAGGTATTCTCCGTCACCATCACATCAAAGAAGCGGGGATCCTGAATCATGCGCATGGCAGCATTGTCCACATACATAAAATCCGTCTGCACATCGGGATACTCTGTCGCCATTTCTTTGGCCACTTGTCGCCACAGACGGCTACTGGCCAGCACATTGGCCTTGTCCACCACCGTGAGGTGCTTGCGGCGGCGCTGTGCATAGGCGTAGCCCACACGCAGGATACGCTCAATCTCCGCACGGCTGTAGAAATTGGTATCATAGGCTTTCTCATCATCCTGGTACTTCTCACCAAAGTACATACCACCCGTCAACTCACGGATACAGATGAAATCTGCGCCACGCACCAACTCGTCCTTCAGTGGCGATTTATGAATCAAACACTCAAAAGTCTCCACAGGCCGCACATTGGCATATAGGCCAAGCTTCTTGCGCATGGCAAGTAAGCCTTGTTCGGGGCGCACCTTAGCGGTAGGATCGTTGTCAAACTTAGGATCACCGACGGCACTAAACAACACCGCGTCGGCCTCCATACATGCTTTAAAAGTATCTTCGGGGAAAGGGTCGCCCACCTTGTCGATAGCGTCAGCACCACAAATCGCATACTGATACGTTACCTGATGTCCAAACTTCTCGCAGACTGCGGTCATCACGGCCACACCTTGCTCTGAAATCTCCGGGCCGATACCATCGCCGGCCAACACTGCAATCTTTAAATCCATAAGTAAAAACTCAATTTGGCCGCAAAATTAATGCAAAGAAGTCGTAGTTCCAAAGAAATTAGGCGATTTCTATCCTGAAAGGCACAATTCATTAACTTTACAGAACAATGCACTGAAGTAAAACTACGGACTATATAGTCAGTCCTACTCAAGTTTCGCAAGCAACAAAATGTAGCGCAGCAAAGCCCCAAAGGGGCTTGACATTGGTTCTTCGATGTGTCGAAGCGACCAGAGGTCGAGCGGCCAGCCATTCATATGGCTGGTATGGAATGCGGCGGCGAGCATGACGTTGATGGAGTCTCCGAAGAGACACTCATAGATTTTCCCATAAATTAAAAATCACTCAATCACTAATGCATCCTTATTCGTTGATTCTATGCGGCTTACATTAGTGATTGATGGTCAAAAATGCAGTCACTAAGTGATTGATTTAACATAAATTAATACGGTTTTCACTGATCTTGCCTTTCTTTTTCAGCAGCAACGCAGCGCTCTTCCGCATGTATGGCATCGCCAGCGAGCCGCACTACGACAGCGTAACCACCGAATACTATTTTCCCAAGCCATTGGATACACACAGGACTTCATGGTTTTCCAACTAATTGGAAAACCGAATGTGCCTACGTCTTGTCGGTTTTCCAACTGGTTGGAAAACCGCACACAGCCAATCAACGCAACCGTCGAACTGCGCCGACAACCGAACGGCGCCCTGGGCATGAAGGCCTTCGGCGGCCTCGTCGTGCTGGAGGTCCGAGAGGTAATGAGTGCCGAGGCGCACCCGCTGCAGCATCAAAGAAATCCAATGCATACGCCTCAATAACGCCGGCGTATTCTGCGTCCGACCCCGTTTTTGGCCCTTCATCAATCACTAAATCACCTATAAATCACCCCATAAGTCACTCCTAATCGCCTGATACACAACACTAGTGATTGAGTGATTGATGTTTTAAGGGATTTTGTAAATGTAACTCAAGTTTTGCAAGTATGCTCATTCACTATGAACCAAAACCCCAGCGGGGCTTAATATTGGTTCTTCGAAGTTGAGTTATATGCCCATTCATCATCAAACCACAACCTGTTTCCCGTTGCCGCCGGTTTTCTAAGTTGAGTTATATGCCCATTCATCATCAAACCACAACTAGATGATTCCGGTAAGGTTATACCTAATAGTTGAGTTATATGCCCATTCATCATCAAACCACAACTGCCCTTTGGTACATAAATCTTGCTCATAGGTTGAGTTATATGCCCATTCATCATCAAACCACAACTGGCTTGGATAAGTAGAGAAGCCGCCGCCAGTTGAGTTATATGCCCATTCATCATCAAACCACAACTAAAATTGTTAAGGTCGCTTCAACTCCGGAGTTGAGTTATATGCCCATTCATCATCAAACCACAACTCAGACGAATTGGACTATTATTTTTGATGCGTTGAGTTATATGCCCATTCATCATCAAACCACAACTAGTCCGTGTTGAGTACGAAATCCACGCTGGTTGAGTTATATGCCCATTCATCATCAAACCACAACTAAGGAAAATCTTGGCATTTATTCTTCTAAGTTGAGTTATATGCCCATTCATCATCAAACCACAACTTGATTGCTGGTGCTGTTTCCGCTGTTGGTGTTGAGTTATATGCCCATTCATCATCAAACCACAACCCTTTGTATATGTAGTTAGTACACCAGTGCGTTGAGTTATATGCCCATTCATCATCAAACCACAACGTTCTCCTGTGAGGAATTTTCTCTTTTTGAGTTGAGTTATATGCCCATTCATCATCAAACCACAACGCTTGAGGCTCGCGTTGATAGACTCGGCAGTTGAGTTATATGCCCATTCATCATCAAACCACAACTAACGATTGACGAACCACCCAGACAGTTTGTTGAGTTATATGCCCATTCATCATCAAACCACAACCCCATGAACATCGACATCGCCATCATCTGAGTTGAGTTATATGCCCATTCATCATCAAACCACAACTGATTGAACTCGTCGCAGTAGGCGAAGAAGTTGAGTTATATGCCCATTCATCATCAAACCACAAC
>JAFXQT010000066.1 GCA_017526905.1 Bacteroidaceae bacterium
CTACTCTCTGCTCTCTACTCTCTACTCTCTACTCTTTACTCTCTACTCTTTACTCTCAACTCTTTACTCTCAACTCTTTACTCTCTCTCCTCTCTCCCTGAAATCTCCTGGTGAGAGGCCGGTCATGCGGCGGAAGAACTTGCAGAAGAAGGAGGCGTTTGGGAAGGCCATTTCGTCGGCAATCTGCTTCAGGCTGAGGTCGGTGTGCCGCAACTTCACTTTGATTGCCATGACCAGCGCGCGGTCTATCCACTCCTTGGCCGTGACGCCGCTGGCCTGATGCACCACGGTGCCGAGATAGCGGTCAGTCAGACACAGGCGGTCGGCATAAAAATGGATTTGGTGTTGGTGTGCTGCGTGCTGGTTGACCAGGCGTAGGAAACGTTCCAGGATGGCCTGCTCGCGTGTGGGGGCGGCGGGTTGTGTGGCTGTCTGGCTCACGAACATGCGATTCCAGTGGCTGAATATGGCCTTGACGAGGCCGCCCATCACACCGCTGTCGTAATGCAGACGTGCAATGTTCCACATGGCATCCAGCAGTTGGTTGGCAATGGCTAAGTCGGTCTCGTCCGGGTGCATCAGCCGGAACGATTGTTGACCGTTGAACGTGGGGAGGTCGGTGGGCGAGAAGGGGAGCGGAAAGTCCGGCAGGACAACCATCCCCTTGACACTTAGGTCGGATGAGACGGCCAAAGGCTGAACGATGGTGCCTGGGCCAAGCAAGATGATATCGCCCGCCTGCACATGACGTTCGGTCAAGTTGACGATGCTGCGTACGGCACCTTGCACCACCAAACCAATCCGATAGTCATTGATACAGAAAGGGGCATCCATCTGCTTCAGCAGTTGGAAAAGTAGTGAGGAGCCTTGGATAATGCCCAACTCGTTGTTCAGGAAGAACTGCCTGCCTTCAGCCGAGACGGTTTCTTCCAGAAAGCGGCGGGTCAGCGAATAGCTAAGTGGTTGTGGCCTTTTTCTCATATCGGTAGCCTTGATTCCGATGCAAAGGTAAGCATTTATGGCTTTCGTACAGTCTTTTTCTTGTATTTTCCTACAAAAAGGACATGAATGTGCTTGAAAAGATACGATAGTCGAGCGTTAAATCCCTTACCTTTGCAGCGCAATCCTAAACAAACACCCATGAAACTACGTTCCCTTTTCCTACTCTTGCTGACCTGGACCATACAGATTCAAGCCCAGACCCTGGAGGAATGTCAGCAGGCAGCCGAGCGTAACTACCCGCTCATACGGCAGTATGGCCTGATCCGCCAAACGGCCGACTTTACCATAGCCAATATCCAGAAGGGTTGGTTGCCGCAGTTCTCAGCCTCGGCACAAGCCACCTATCAAACTGACGTCACAGCGTGGCCGACGGAGATGCGCACGCTGATGCAGCAGATGGGTATCGATCTGAAGGGGCTGAAGAAGGATCAATACCGTGTGGGCATCGATGTGCAGCAAACCCTCTTCGACGGCGGGGCTATCAGCAGCCAGAAGGAGATTGTGCGCCGGCAGGCCGAGGTGCAGGAGGCCGAGACGGAGGCTAATATATATAATGTGCGCGCACGCGTGAACGAGATGTACTTTGCCCTGTTGTTGCTGGACGAGCAAATCAAGTTGAACCGTGACCTGCAGGAACTGCTGCTCGGCAATGAACGCCAGTTGCAAGCCATGTTCCGGCATGGGACGGCTGCCCAGAGCGACTATGATAACGTGCGTGCCGAACGTCTGAATGCGGCACAACAACTGGCCAACCTGCAGGCACAGCGTGAAACAGTGGCCAGGATGCTGAGCGTGTTCTGCGGACTGAAGGAGGTTAAGCCCCAAATGCCCAGTACCCCCATTAGGCTCATCCCCCCGCTCGGCCCAGAAGGACGCTCGACACTTCGAGAACCCTTTCCCTTTCAAGGAGGGGAAAGACTCACCCCCCAGCCCCCTCCCTTTCAAGGAGGGGGAGCAGGCTACGCCACTGAGTGCGTTCAAGCTTCGGAAGTAACTGTCCCCCTCCTTGAAAGGGAGGGGGATGCCCGGAGGGCAGGGGGTGAGTCCGAGGTGTCTGAGGTGTCTGAGGAGTCTGAGGAGTCTGCCCGGTCCACCGGGTCTGCAGCGTCTGCCCATCCTGCCCTTCGGGCCATTGATGCCAAGTTACGGCTCGCTGATGCCCAGGAGAAAGCACTTGATGCGGCCTTGATGCCGCGGCTGGGTGTGTTTGCACAGGGCTTCTACGGCTATCCGGGCTATAACCTGTTCGAGGATATGATGCATCACCGCTGGTCGTTCAATGCCATGGCCGGCGCACGCCTCACCTGGAACATAGGTGCGCTCTATACCCGCAAGCAGGACAAGGCCAAGATCGGCGCGCAACGTTCCATGTATCAGGTGCAACGCGATGTGTTTCTCTTCAATAACAACTTGGAACAGATGCAGCAGAGCGAAAGTATCGAGCGCTTCCGTCGGCTGATGGCCAACGACGAGGAGATTATAGCCCTGCGTGCGGCGGTGCGCAAGGCGGCTGAGTCCAAACTGAAGCACGGCATCATCGACGTGAATGCGCTGGTGCGCGAGATCAATGCCGAGAATGCGGCGCGCGTGCAGCAATCGGTGCACGAGATAGAGATGCTGAAAGAGATTTATGAACTGAAATATACAACCAATCAATAACGAACGTGATATGAAAAAGGTATTGTTGATGGCTGGCGCGACGCTGATGCTGGGCGCATGCGCACACAAGGATAAGGGCTATGATGCAACAGGCATCTTCGAAGCCACGGAAACGATGGTCTCGGCCGAACAGACGGGCACGTTGCACTGCTTCGATGTGGAAGAGGGCGATGAGGTGAAAGCAGGGACGGAAATCGGACTGGTGGACACCACGCAGCTATGGTTGAAACTGCAACAGTTGGATGCCGCCAAGGTGGTTTATGAGAGCCAGAAGCCCGATGCACAGAAGCAGATTGCTGCCACGCGCCAGCAACTGCTGAAAGCGCAACAGGAGCAACAGCGCTACCGCGAACTGGTGGCCGACGGCGCTGCACCCGCCAAGATGCTGGACGATGCCACCAGTCAGGTGCAGGTGCTGCAGCGTCAGCTCGATGCCCAGCTGGCTGCAATCAACACGCAGCTGTCAACGCTCAGCTCCCAGCAGGCCGCCACCGACGTGCAGGCACGGCAACTGCGCGACCAGTTGCAGAAATGCCATATCCGTGTGCCTGTGGACGGCACCGTGTTGGAGAAGTATGTCGAGCGGGGCGAGTTCGTTGCCACCGGTAAGCCGCTCGTCAAGATAGCCGACACACGCCGGATGTATCTCAGGGCATACGTGACATCGGCTCAGCTGCAGCACATAAAACTGGGGCAGAAGGTACAGGTATTTGCCGATTATGGCAACGGCCAGCGCCGCAGTTACGAGGGCTCTATCAGCTGGATATCTTCGCGCTCGGAGTTTACGCCAAAGACCATCCTCACCGACGACGAACGGGCCGATTTGGTCTATGCCGTGAAGGCAAACGTGCCGAACGACGGCTTTATCAAGATAGGCATGTATGGGGAGGTGAGTTTGAAAAGTGAAGAGTGAAAAGTGAAGAGTGAAAAATGAAGAGTGAAAAGTGACCTGCTGGGCTACCGTGCCCGGCGGTTCCCCGCCGGGTAATAGGAAAAGTGAAATGTAAAAATGCATGATGTGATGAATGCAATAGAGGTTAATGGCGTGTCCAAATGCTATGGGCAGGTGAAGGCGCTGAACGGCGTGTCCTTCTCCGTAGCGCCGGGCGAGGTGTTCGGGCTGATTGGGCCCGACGGCGCAGGTAAGACAACGATGTTCCGCATCCTATGTTCGCTGTTGTTGCCTGATGCCGGCACGGCTTCGGTGGATGGCTTCGACGTGGTGCGCGAGATGAAGCAGGTGCGGCGACGTGTGGGCTATATGCCAGGCCGGTTCTCGTTGTATCAGGACCTCACGGTAGCGGAGAACCTGAAGTTCTTTGCCACCCTCTTCGGAACGACCGTGGAGGCGGGCTATGACAGCATCCGAGCCATCTACTCGCAGATTGAACCCTTCAGCAACCGCCGTGCCGGTGCCCTCTCGGGCGGCATGAAGCAGAAACTGGCCCTCAGTTGTGCCCTTGTCCATCAGCCCAGCGTCCTCTTTCTTGACGAACCCACCACGGGCGTGGATCCCGTGTCGCGTAAGGAACTGTGGGACATGCTGGGCATGCTGCGCGAACGTGGCATCACCATTGTGGCCTCCACACCTTATCTTGACGAGGTTCGCCGTTGCGACCGCGTGGCTTTCCTGCAGGAGGGTAGGGTGCAGTGCATTGATACGGCGGAAAGGGTGTTGGAAAGGTATTGGCAGCCCAGCCACAATAGCCCCATCACCCATAGACTCACCACCAACAGCAGACTCACCCCCCAGCCCCCTCCCTTTCAAGGAGGGGGAGAAGGCTACGCCACTGAGTGCATTCAAGCTTCGGAAGTAACTGTCCCCCTCCTTGAAAGGGAGGGGGATACCCGGAGGGCAGGGGGTGAGTCCGAGAGGGCTGTGGGTGCTGAGTTTGGGGGTGAGTCTGAGAGGGCCGTGGGGGATGAGTTTGGGGCTGAGTCTGTGCCTGTCATCTCAGTCTCCCACTTGGTCAAGGCCTTTGGCTCGTTCCGCGCCGTGGACGATATTTCTTTTGAGGTGCGCCGTGGCGAGATATTCGGCTTCCTTGGTGCCAACGGAGCGGGCAAGACCACAGCCATGCACATGCTCACGGGGCTGAACCAGCCCACCAGTGGCACGGGTACCGTGGTGGGGTTCGACATCTGTACGGAGCACGAGCAGATAAAGCGGCACATTGGCTATATGTCGCAGAAATTCGCGCTTTATGAGGACCTGACTGTGGCCGAGAATATCCGCCTGTTTGCAGGCATTTATGGTATGGACGACAAAGAGATAGCACACAAGACGGATGTGTTGCTGAAGCGGCTGCATTTCGAGGACCACAAACACGCCCTGGTGCGTTCACTACCGCTGGGATGGAAGCAGAAACTGGCCTTCTCCGTCGCGATATTCCATGAGCCAGGCGTGGTGTTCCTCGATGAGCCGACTGGCGGCGTGGATCCAGACACACGTAGGCAGTTTTGGGAACTCATCTACGATGCTGCCGCCCGTGGCATCACTGTATTTGTAACCACCCACTATATGGACGAGGCTGAATACTGCAACCGCATCAGTATTATGGTAGATGGCAAAATAAAGGCCATCGGCACCCCCGACGAACTGAAGCAGCAGTTCCGGCAGCCAGACATGGACCATGTGTTCACTTATCTGGCTCGGCAGGCGAAGAGAGGAATGCGTGCCCACAACCCAGCCATAGGAATGGCTGGCTACCAATGTCTGATACCTAACGGCATCGGTACTAATATAAACAACATAACAACCCAGCCATAGGAATGGCTAGCTACTAATGTCTGATGCCAAACGGCATTGACTGTTTACAATTCCCGAAAGTTGAGTAAAATATGAAATAGATAGAAAATATAAAAGATATGAGCAAAGTTTCAGAAGGTCTAACACATTCCGCTCCCTCCCTTGTAGGGAGGGCGGGGGGAGAGTCCTTGGGGGGAGAGTCCTTGGGGGGAGAGTCCTTGAGGGGAGAGTCCTTGGGGAAGAAGTCCAGGGGGAGAGTTCCTTTCCCTTCCCCCTTCTGGGCCTTTGTCCAGAAGGAGGCGCGCCATATTCTACGCGACCGTCGCACCATGCTCATCCTTTTTGGCATGCCAGTGGTGTTGATGCTATTGTTCGGCTTCGCCATAACGAACGATGTGAAGAATGTTCGCACGGTCATCGTTACCTCGCGGCTGACCCCGCAGACACAGGCTGCCCTGCAACGCCTGGCCGCTTCAGAGTATTTCACCATCGTTGCCACGGTGCCTACACCGCAGGAGGCTGAGCAGCTGATTCGCCGGCAGAAGGCCGACCTCTACCTTACGCCTTATCCGAAAGGGCAGGGCAGCGGCTGGCATATCACCGTGGATGGGGCCGACCCAAACATGGCTCAGCAATGGGCCACTTATGCACAGGCCATCATAGGACGTAGCGGACTCACCTCCAACAGCCCTCTCGTACTCACCCCCTCCCTTAAACTCCTCTACAACCCCCAGATGCGTTCGGCCTACAACTTCGTGCCTGCCATCATGGGCATGTTGCTCATGTTGGTATGTGCCATGATGACTTCCATCTCCATCGTCCGTGAGAAGGAACGGGGCACGATGGAAGTATTGCTTGTGTCGCCTGTGCGGCCGCTCATGGTCATCGTGGCCAAGGCCATCCCTTATCTTGTGCTGGCCTTTGCCGTGCTCATCATCATCCTGCTTATGGGGCATTATGTGCTTGCTGTCCCGCTGGCAGGGTCGTTGGTGTGGATTGTCCTGGTCTCAGTCATCTATATCCTTTTGGCCTTGTCGCTCGGTTTGCTCATCTCCAACATCGCCCAGACGCAGCTTGTGGCCCTGTTGCTCTCGGCCATGGTGCTGCTGCTGCCAGTGGTGATGCTCTCCGGCATGCTGTTCCCCATCGAGTCGATGCCCCGTGTGTTGCAGTGGATATCTGCCATAATGCCGCCGCGCTACTATATCGAAGCCATGCGCAAGCTGATGATAATGGGTGTGGGCATCCAGGCAGTACTACGCGAAGTGCTCGTGCTATGCGCGATGACGGTCGTGCTGTTAACGGTTGCCTTGGTCAAGTTCAAGGTCAGGCTGGACTAACGGCGCATGCACTGTGCCGGCGTACAGAACAAATAATCACTGAATTATCGATATACCACATGCTTAAATACCTGCTTCAGAAAGAGTTCCTGCAGATACGACGCAACGCATTCCTGCCGCGTCTCATCCTGCTGTTTCCCATTGTAATGATGTGTGTGATTCCGTGGGTGATGAATCAGGAGGTGAAGAATATCCGTGTGTGCGTGGTGGACAACGACCGCTCCACCACATCGCAGCAACTGGTGCACCGCATAGAAGCCTCTAATTACTTCATGTTCACCGGGCGGCAGCCCACCTATGCCGAGGCGCTGCACGCCATTGAGACCAGCCGTGCTGATATTGTCTTGGTCGTTCCGCGCGGCTATGGCAAAGGGCGCTCTCAAGTGCTCATCGCAGCCAATGCCGTAAACGGCACCAAGGGCAGTATCGGCGCCAACTATCTTTCACAGATGATGGCCCCCTCCACACAAACTTCGGCTGCAACTGCCCCCTCCATCCATACCCTTTATAACCCAGGCCAGGACTACAAGGTTTTCATGATTCCGGCGCTCTTTGCCATACTGACGATGCTCATGTGTGGCTTCCTGCCCACGCTGAACATCGTAGGCGAGAAGGAGGCAGGCACGATAGAGCAGATGAATGTGACGCCGGTGCCAAAGTGGGCTTTTATCCTGGCCAAGCTCATTCCCTATTGGCTCATTGCCCTCTTCGTCATTACCGCCTGCCTGGTGCTGTCGTGGGCTGTCTATGGCATCACCTGCCAGGGGCCATTGGCGTTGGTCTATCTGCTGGCCCTCCTGCTGGCCCTGTTCTTCTCGTCGCTTGGCCTGATCATCAGCAACTACAGCAGCACCATGCAGCAGGCCATTTTCGTGATGTGGTTCTTTGTGGTGTGCATGATGTTGCTGAGCGGCCTGTTCACGCCAACCCGTTCCATGCCCTCGTGGGCCTATCTGACCACCTATGTCAATCCCATGTACTATTTCATCGATGCCATCCGCACGGTATTTGTCCGTGGCGGCGGCTTCGCAGCCATAGCCCATCAGGTGCTGGCGCTGGTGGGCATCGGCAGCATCATGGCGGTGTGGGCTGTGGTCAGTTATAAGAAGAATAATTAGGACAAAAACAGAACCTTCGGATGGCTGAACCTGCTTCCGAGACGGCCACAAAATTGAAGGAGAACCTCCACTCTTCCTCACGATTCCCCATATTGTATGTGATGTTTGGTGAGAACCATGTATAGTTTCTCTGGAGGCCACGGATATGTTTATATGGCGATAAATCGCATCAGAGTCATCTGTGTGCTTTCTAAGCTCACACAGATAGCATAGATTCCGCGGATCTATTTATATGGAGTTGAATCTGTGTCATTAGAGTAATCTGTGTGCTTTTTGTTCTCACATAGATACCAAAAATGCTTCGCTGGTGAAACAATCCTTTCCGTCCTTTCCGTTCTTTCCGTGGGACTTAAGCGTGCATCACGCTAATCAGGAAAATAAATGTCCCACGGAAAGGACAGAAATAGCAGAAATGCTTTGCTGGTGAAACAATCCTTTCCGTCCTTTCCGTCCTTTCCGTGGGACTTAAGCGTGCATCACGCTAATCAGGAAAATAAATGTCCCACAGAAAGGACAGAAATAACAGAAATGCTTTGCTGGCGAAGTACTCCTTTCCGTCCTTTCCGTCCTTTCCGTGGGACTTGAAAAGCATCACGCTAATCAGGAACATAAATGTCCCACAGAAAGGACAGAAATACCAGAAATGCTTTGCTGGTGAAACAATCCTTTCCGTCCTTTCCGTCCTTTCCGTGGGACTTAAGATGCATCACGCTAATCAGGAAAATAAATGTCCCATAGAAAGGACAGAAATCCTATCTCTTATCTTTACTCTCTACTCTTTACTCTCTTATCTTTACTCTCTTATCTCTAATATACATGCCCCGTGCGGGCGGTGCCGAGAGGCGGCGGCCCTGGAGGTCGTAGAAGGATGACGAATGACGATTGACGAATGATGAATTGGCATCGGGCTGAGAGGGGGACTGGGGGATGTCGCGGATGGCGGTTGTGAAGTCGGCAGCCGTAAAGATACACTTACCGTTCTCATAACAGGATACGAGGTATGTGTAATCGTTATCCGGCTGTGCTTCGTCTATAGGCGCCTCTATGCCGCTATATTGTGAGCCTACTCCTTCTATCCAGATATCGTGCCATACATCTTCTCCGTCTTCGATAGAGGATAATTGTCCGGCTTTTCCTCCTTTTATGGTTCGCTGAAGGGCAATAAGCCGACGGAAGTCCTGACCTCGGACTTGGATGGTGTCAATTGTATTGAGCATCCAATAGACATGGCCTCGACCGTATTTAGACTCCCAGTCGAAGACACGTCCGATGTCATCGCGACTGAAGTCATAGAGGCATCGCCAAACAGTTGCTCCTGCAGGCAGCATATACACATCCCGACCTTCTTCTAAGATGATACCGACATATCGTTCGCCTGACGCGTCTTGCCTATAAAGTTTTTTGTATGTGAAACGTTCTTGCAACAGTGTATCGCCTTTTACGATATAGCAGTAAGGCTCATCATGCACGCCTTCCTCATCCACGTAATGATGGATATAGTTCCATGTCTTGCCCTCAATGGCCATCTCGTGATACCCCTCTTCGGTATACTTGGGCTGGACATACTGATAGAGCGTTTCGCCATTCACTTCGCAACGATGCAGACTGCTATAATTGCCCGAAAGGGGCAACATGCCGAAGAAATCCATCGTACAGCCAACACCTTCAATCCAGTAGAAGTTCATATCGTCGCTATCGTCTTCTTCGTATGCATTCGGTGATAATTCGTACATGCGC